>DATHPP010000097.1:0-13601 GCA_035483795.1 Tepidisphaeraceae bacterium
GATCATTTCGACTTGATCCTGATGGACATGCAGATGCCGGAGCTGGACGGGTACGAAGCGACGCGGGCGCTGCGGGCGGCGGGGCTGACGGTGCCGATCGTCGCCGTCACCGCCAACGCCATGGCCGAGGACCGCGTCCGCTGCCTTACCGCCGGCTGCACGGATTATCTGGCCAAGCCGATCTCGCGGTGGGAGCTGCTCCAGTTGTTGCGGCGGTTTCTCCCTGACAGCCGATCCGGCGCGGCCGACAATCGATCCGGCGCAGCCGAGACGCAGGTTGCCCTTGCCGTGACTCCCGCCGCGCCTGCCACCGCTGCCGCTGGCAGCAACTCGCCGGCTGCGGATCCGGCCATGGCCCGCCTGATGGTTCGCTTCATCTCCAAGCTTCCTGAGCGCGTGGCGCGGATCGAATCGCTGTCGCGCGAGAACGACCTGGAGAACCTCCGCCAGGCGGTGCACCAGCTCCGCGGCGCCGCGGGGGGATACGGGTTTCCCAAGGTGACCGAGTCCGCCGGCCGCGCCGAGACCAGCATCCGCAACGGCGACCCCCTCCAGACTGTCAGAAAAGAGATCGATTCGCTTGTCGAGCTGGTGCGGTCGATCGAAGGCTACGATCGCCGAAACGAAACGGCCGTCACTTCCGCGGCTGATAATGACCCTTCTCGCAGCTGATGACGAACCGCTCGACAATCGCCTTGAGGTCTTCCCATTTCTGGCGGATCTGATCGGCTTCCTGATTGTCGATCTGGGCGTCGTCCTCGATCGATTCGGTGATCTCGTCCAGCAATTCGCTGAAGTCGCGGACCATGGCCCGGGTTTCGCCGAAGATGGTTTCGTCCAGGCTTTTGCGCAGCTCGGGAACGGGATTGGCGACGTAGAAACCGCCCGCCGAGTTACAGAGCCAGCGGATCAGGCGGATGTCCTTGGTCAGCTCGTACATTTCCCGGACGCGGTCGAGCGGGTTTTTCGCCCCGCTCTGATCCGGATCTTCTTTTTCAGCCGCGGGCTCGCACCATTTATAGACCAGCGCCGGCGAGACCTTCAGCGCCGCCGCCACCGCCTTCACGCCCGGCTCGTCAACCGCCTGTCGGATCACCTCGTAGGATTTCATGGCGGGGATAATAACGTCAATACCCCGGCCGAGTCATCTGGATGCAGCCCGCGACCAACGCTAGAATCCGCCGCACGCAAGCGCCCCATGCAGGCTTGACTGGCAGGCTAACTCGCGATCCGTCACCTTTTTACTGCCGATATGCATGACAGAATGCCCCGATCCGCTCTCACAGATGCCCCGTCGAGGCGCGCGCCATGAAGCTCAGCGTGATGATGATCACGTACAATCACGAACCCTATCTGCGACAGGCCCTGGACAGCGTGCTGATGCAGAAGGTGGATTTTGATTATGAGATCGTGGTCGGGGAGGACTGCTCGACCGACTCCACGCGCGACATCCTGGCGGAATACAACCAGAAGCACCCCGAGAAGTTCCGCCTGCTGCTCAATGAAAACAACGTCGGCGGGGTGCGGAATTTTTACCAGACGCTTCAGGCCTGCCGCGGGCAATACGTCGCCCTGCTGGAGGGCGACGATTACTGGACCTGCGACACCAAGGTGGCCAGGCAGGTTGAGTTTCTCGAGGCCCATCCCGATTACGCGCTCTGTTTCCACAACGTCGTAGGCAGATCCGACGGGGGCGATCGTCCCGATTTCAATTACGTGCAGGCGGACCAGCCGGAAACAATGGACCTGGCCGAATTGCTGGAGGAGAACGTCATCCCGACCTGCTCGGCGGTCTTCCGTCACGGGCTGTGCGAGCCGCTCCCGTCCTGGGTCTACAAACTGAAGATGGCCGACTATCCGCTGCACGTGCTCAACGCCCGGCAGGGGAAAATCCGATACTTCAACGAGTTGATGGGAGGATATCGAATCCACGCCGGGGGAATCTGGTCGGGGACGAGTTCCCTGGACCGGCAGCGCGAGACATTGCGGTTCTTCGAGTTTCTGCTGAAGACGCCGGGCCTGCGCGAGCTGCCGGCATTGAAATCCAACCTGGCCCGGCGCTACTGGCGGATGGCCTGGGAATTCGAGGCGCGCGGCGATCGCCGCGAAGCCCGCCGCTACATGCTCCGGAGCCTCCGCACCCGCGCGCTGACGCGAACGCCCAAGCTTCGCCACAAGCTGCGCTCGCTGGCGCGGGTCTCGGTGCCTTTCCTTCAGGGCCATTCGAACGGCGCCGCAGCGCCGCGCGGCGCGGGTCCCGCGGTAGCTCCAGCGGCGGCGCACAACCCGCGCGTCTCGATCCTCATTCCCGCCTACAACGCCCAGCGCTATGTCGTCGCCGCGGTCGAAAGCATGCTGGCGCAGACCTATCGCGACTTCGAATGCATCGTGGTGGACGACGGATCAACCGACGCGACCCCACGGCTGCTGGCCGAGCTGGCCGAACGCGACCCGCGCCTGCGATCGATTCGCGTCCCGCATGGGGGCATTGTCGAGGCCCTCAACGCCGGCCTTTATGCCGCACGCGGCGAGCTGATCGCGCGAATGGATTCCGACGACATTTCCCTCCCCAACCGCCTCCAGCAGCAGATCCAATTTCTCGACGCCAATCCGGATGTCGTGGCGCTGGGAACCAAGATCATCCTCGTCGATCCCTACGCTTCGCCGCTCTGGGAGATCGAAGTTCATTCGGAGCACGCGCGGATCGAAGAGGAGATGTTGCGTGGCAACGGCTGGGCCATCTTCCATCCCACCGTCGTCATCCGGCGCAATGCCCTGGACAAAGCGGGGGTCTACCGGCCGGAGTATCAGTGGTCGGAGGACCTGGACCTGTTCCTGCGTCTGGCGCAAGTGGGAAAGCTGGCCAACCTGCCGGATGTCCTGTTGCGGTATCGCCAACACTTTGCCAGCGTGAACCGCACGAAGCTGGAATTACAGATGCGGCGTGTGGAGCGGCTGCTGGTGGACGCCTATCGCCGCCGTGGGCTGACCATGCCGCCCGACTTCCATTTCCGCCCGCCCGCGCCGCTGCCGCCCTTCGAGCAGGTCCGGGCCTGGGGCCGGCGGGCCATCATCAACCGCAATTTTCCCGTCGCCCGCCGCCACGCAATGGCCGCCATTTGCTTCGCTCCCCTCAAATACGACTCCTGGAGTCTGATGTACCACTCGGTGGCCGAGCGGTGAGCAATTTGCAATTCGCCATCAACTTTGGGATCGCGATCCACTTGCCCGGATTGGCTTCGATGTCAGCGATGTGAGAATCAATTCCGGCTTGCGGGCGGCTCTTGCCCATAGACGCGCTGCCAGTAATCCTGACACTCGCCCCGAATCCGCAGGCACGCTTGGGCATCCTTCGGCAACATCAGCTTACCGTTTCCGTCAAGCGACGGAAGAAGAATCACGCCGTACTCGGTTGCCAGTGACACGGCGGCTTCCTTCACTTCGTCCATCGTGACGCCAAAATCATCGGCCAGCACTTTCACTCGCGCAAAGCCGGCAGGCGGGATGGAGGCCAGAACTTCGAGCCGCAGGTCGTAATCGGTGGGGGTCATTGCGATTTTACTCCGTTTTCCGCGGCCTGCCGGGGCGCCGCCGCCAGCATGACGGTAGCGACGGACAGGATGATAAGAACGCCGCGGAGCATGATCGACCATGCTACCGAGTCGATGGCACAAACACTTCACAGCGCACAGCGCTGCGAAGTATAGCAGCGCCGCGAGCGCCTCGGGATCCAGCCAGTGCGGCGTCCCCCGGAACCCACTGGGTGCGATCGAGCAGATGCGCTGAGCACTCCAAATCACGAGCGTTCGTTTGCGCCGCATTTCTGGTAAAAGGTGCCACGAGGATGGAAGCATCGAAGCCATCACATTTGCCCGCCATAGCGGCATTGCGTGGCATCGCGGCGCTCTACGTCGTGTTGTTTCACATGACGTACCTGCCTCGCGTCGAGCCGCCGGGCTGGCTGCTGTCTTTCGTTACGAGCGGCTACTCTGGTGTACCCCTGTTTTTCATCATCAGCGCGTTCACGCTGTGCCATACCTCGCTCGGGCGGGCGGAGACACACCCGACGTTGCGCTTCTACGGGCGGCGTGTGATTCGCATTATGCCACTGTTCTACTGCGTGCTTGTCGTCGAGCTCGCGCGGCGAATTCTGCTCAGCCATCAACACATTTCGTCGCGGATCGTGTTGCTGAACGCAGCCGTGCTCTTCAACTTCGTCCCTGGCAAAGAGCAAGGCATCGTGATGGCAAGCTGGTCCATCGGCGTCGAGATGCTGTTTTACGCGATGTTTCCGTGGCTCTTTCGCCGGGTGAACAACATCCGGCGCGCTTTGGTGTTCTTCGTCGTTTCCGTCGTCGTGAGTGCGCTGTTTTCGTTGCTGGTCGACCGTCTGCGCTTTCCCCCAGCGACACGCGATGACTTCTTTCGCTTCAGCCTGCTGCGCAGCATGCCCTGCTTCGCGGTGGGCATGATCGTGTTCTGGGTCTATCGGTCACCGTGGATGGCATCGCTCTCACGCCGCATGGGCGCGTGGCTCCTGCTCGCCGGCGTCGCAGCATTTTTTGCGCTGGTTTCGCTGAACATGAACAACTCAAGGCCGGCGGCAGCGATCCACGCCGTGCCGTACGGGATTTCGGTCCTCGGCTGCCTTGGCACCAATTTCAAGGGTCTCGTCAATCGCTTCACCGAGTTTTGTGGCGAAATCAGCTATTCGCTCTACCTGTGGCACCCTTTGGTGATCTTTTCCGTGATGGGGCTGTACCGCGCCGTCTACGCGCGACTGCCCCACGCAATCGCCTGGTTCATTTGTCTTGGGCTCACTCTGGCGGTCCTCTTCCCAGTGGCTTATGCGTCCTACAGGTTCATCGAAGAGCCGACGCGCAAGGCGGCTTCGCGCTCGTTCGGGCGATGGGTCGACAGGCTGACGGCTGTCGAGGGGGCAGCCGCGTGGCCGTTGCCGGCCAGGCTGGCGCGGCTCGACGGTCGTAAAATCTGACGGTCTATGGTTCTGTGCGAACCTCTATAGTTTCCACCGACAGGGCCTTCTCCCAATACGCGACGGTCATCTCACTTGTGGCACACCCGCCCTCGGGTGTGTTCGACCGCAGGTCGAAGTGATCGACGAAATGATTTCCGCCTGTAGCGGAACGCAGCCGGGGGCGGCTGTGCCACAATTCTCGAAGTCCCTCGGCGATGCCGGGGGCCAGCATGGAGCCGTACTTGGCCTGATCCTTCGCGTTGGGGTAGCGGGCAGGCCAAATGCGAACCTCGTAGCCACGCTCGGGGAGCTCATCGTAGCCAGCCCTGTATTTAAGAGTTTCGCGAAAGGCCCGATCGGCGTCGTACAAGAGATGTGCGTACCGCAAAGGAGCCTACATGATCGGGCGATCACAACTGTTAGCGACGTTCTGCCTTCTGACCAATGCCATCCTGGTGCCGCTTTTGGCGGCCGAGCCATCGACGCAGCCAGCTGCGCCTGCTGCAAACCCTGTCATGGTCAACCTCTCCGTCGACCAGCGCGACATGACAGTGGGAAGATTCCTTCCTCATCTTCAGCAACAGGTCCCGGAATTCCAGTACGTCGCCCAGCCGGGCCAGTGGCAGGATTTCCCTCTGCCTGCGTTGCACCTGCAAAATCTCTCTGTGGGGCAGGTGGTTCAGATGCTGACCAACCTTTACCCCGAGCTTGAAGTGGATGAGCTGCATTCCACTAATCAGTTTATGCCGGCGCCCGAGGGCCCCACCCTCTATGTCTTCAAGAATCGGCCTGGCCCCGGGCCTCAATCCGCAAGCGGGCGGGTGATGGCAATGGGGCTGGCTGACGCCATCGACCGCATGGCGATGCGAAAGGCCCGAGCGGCGGCCTCGCCGCCCAGTCCCCAGCAGTTCGCCGATTTTCGCAAGGAGGCAACCGATGAGTTGCTCTCGCTGCTCCAGGCCGCGATTTCGCAGGTGCCGGCGCAGGAGGAGCCCTCGCTCAAGCTGCACAAGGAAACCGAGGTTCTCCTGATCCGCGGCGAAGATCGGCAGCTCAAAGCGGCGTCCCAGGCCCTCGATGCCCTCACGACTGCCGACGACCCCAAACGCTATGAATCGCAATACGTGGAACTGCTGAACCGCTACCAGACCCTGATTAACCAGCGACAGAACCAGGGCAATCAGGGACACTGATCCACATGCCCGAGTCCGCCCAGGAACTGACGGCGGCGATGGCGGCCGGCGACAGGCGGGCGGTCGAGCAGTTCTACCGGCAGTATTTCGATCTGATGTACTCCCTTGCTTACAGTATCACCCGCCGGGATGAGGCATTTTGCCTGGACGTGGTGCAGGACGCGGTCCTCCGCGTCGTGCGGACGGTCCGGCGGGTGGAATCCGAAGCCCAGCTTGCCGCGTGGCTGCGGCTGGTCACGCAGACCGCCGCCTACGATCGGCTCAAGAGCGAGTCGCGGCGTAGACGCCGGGAAACGCTGGTCGCTGTGGCTGCCAATGCCGCGGAATCCTCTCCCGCGCCCGACGAAACGGACCCGGAGCGGCTGCGATGGCTTCGCATTCAGCTCGATTCGCTGGACCCGCAGATTGCAAGAATGATCGAGATGCGCTACCAGCGACGGTGGACGCTGGCGCGGATGGCGGCGGCACTGGGACTCTCGATCGGCACTGTCGACGGCCGGCTTCGGAGGGTGCTGGCGGAACTGCGCACTCGAGCGAAAGGATTGAACGATGAGTGAGCCGCGGGCGATCCTCTCTCCGGCCGGCGAACAAAAGCGCCGCGCGATCCTCGATCTGGCACTTGCCGCCGCGGACCGAAGACGACGCGGAAGGTTCCTCGCCCGTGCGGGTGGCGCGCTGGCAGTCATTGCTTGTTTGCTTGCGATTCCCCTGATGCTGTTACACGGCCCGCCGCCACCTCGGGTCGCCAAAATCGTCCCACCGCCGAGTCAGTCGAAATCCGATTCCCTCTCGAGCGTGACTTTAATCCCGACCGATCCGACCATCATCACCCGGCTTGCGCTCCGCCCGCAGCCCAGCAAAGTAGTGATCATTCACGACGACGAGCTTCTCGCGGGACTCGCCCAGGCGCACGAGCCGGCGGGCCTGGCATATGTGAACGGCAAGGCCATGCTTTTGTTCCGTGAACAGCCGGCGCGCTAATTTACTCAAATTGAGCGGCCTTCATCTGGCGCGAGCCGTTTCTTCGTGGCACGGGTTTCTAACCCGTGCGTCGGTGGAGTCGTTCAACAGGTAGTAGTTTTGGTGTGGGAAAACCACGTTCCATTAGCGAGCCCAACGCGGCTTCAACACGGAGGCACGCGGCAAGGCAAGGTGGTTTTCCCACACCAAGACCGGCGTCAGTTCAACGACTCGGTCGTCCACGGGTTGGAAACCTGGTTGGAAACCCGTGCCACAAAAAAACGCTCGCCCTCACGAAACCCCTCAGTTTGAGTAATTTACAGATTCGCCGAATCCAGCGAGTTGGTGAGATTGATGCCGCACTCGACCTTGCCGGCTTCGGCCCAGCGGCCGGAGCGGGCGTCGTCGCCGGCCTGGACCGGACGCGTACAGCTCAGCGGGTTGCAGCCGATCGAGAGGTAGCCCTTCTCGTAGAGCGGGTGGTAAGGCAGGTCGTGCTTCTTCATGTACGCGAAGATCTCGCGGCCGGTCCAGTTCAACAGCGGCGAAATCGCAAAGCAGTTGTACCGGCTCGACCACGAGACGAATTCGACGTTGCGCCGGGCCGCGGATTGATTCCGGCGAATTCCCCGCAGCCAGGCCCTGGGCGTCAGGTCCTTCATCGCCCGTTCCATCGGCTCGATCTTGTTGGCGGCGCAGCAGGCGTCGACATCCTTGCGCCAGTTGGGGTTTTCCTCGCCGGCGTGGTGCAGCCAGGCGATCGGATCATTCCTCGTACGATAGACCCACACGTTGAGATCGAGCCGACGGCGCAGGTCCTCCATGTGTTGCCAGGTTTCGGGGAAGAGGAATCCGGTATCGATCATGATCACGCGAATGCGCGGCAGGACCTGGCTCGCCATGTGCAGGAGCATCGCCGATTCGGCGCCGAACGACGAGGACATCACCAGATCATCGCCGTACTGGGCCGCGGCCCAGGCGATGATCTTTGCCGGGTCCGATGTCTCGAACATCGAGTTCAGCGTCGGCAGGTCGAGTTGTTCGGCAACGGCATTCATGTCCATCTTTGTCAAACTGATTCTATTCACCCCGTCTTGCGAAGCGAGGCGAGGCGCTCGACGAGGGCGTCGAAGAATTCGCGCGGGATCCGCCGGCCGTTGGCGACGCCCAAACGAATGTCTTTCTTGTTGGTCCCGTGGAAATCGCTGCCGCCGGTCTTGAGCAGGCCGAATCGGTCGGCCAGCTTGGTGTATTTCTGCACCAGGGCGGCGTCGTGATCGCTGTGGATCACTTCCAGGCCGTCCAGGCCCACGTCCTTCAAGTCTTTGAAGATCCGTTCGAGCTGGGCGTCGTTTTCGGTGCGAAGCTGCACGGGGTGGGCGAGCACCGCGATGCCGCCAGATTCGTTGACAAGACCGATCGCCTGCCTGGGCGTCAGACGTTCCTTGTCGAAGTAGGCGGCGGCGCCCTGGCCGAGGTATTTATCGAACGCCTGCTTAATCGAGGTGACATAACCTTTGCGGAGCAGGACCGCGGCGATGTGGGGCCGGCCGACGACCTCGCCACCGGCCTCGGTTTCGACTTCCGGCATCGTGATCGCGACCCCCAGTTCGTTGAGCTTTTGAATGATGCGCGGGTTGCGGTCGTCGCGGGCCTGAACGAGCCGCCGGGTCAGGTCATGGAGGATCGGGCTTTGCGGATCGACGCCGTAGCCCAGCAAATGCATCGTCGCGGGTCGCGGAACATCGCAACTGATCTCGATGCCGGGGAGAAAGTCGATGCCGGCCTTTCGCGCGGACTCCGCAGCTTCGCTCACGCCGCCGATGGTGTCGTGATCGGTCAGGGCCAGCGCGCTCAGCCCGCTGGCAACCGCCAGCGCCACTACCTTCGACGGCGCGAATGTGCCGTCTGATGCGGTCGAATGGCAATGAAGATCGACGAAACGTTCGCTCACGAAAAACTCCCAGCCTTTCCCCCTCTCCCTCCGGGAGAGGGCTGGGGTGAGGGGCTGAGGAAAGGCGCCTCCGATTTCCCCTCACCCTAACCCTCTCCCGGAGGGAGAGGGGAGAATCCAAGCCCTCAAGCGGTCAGGTATCCGCCCTTCTCCAGGTAATTCAGGATCTGCGTCGCCGCCTCGGCGGCGGGTGTCGATTCCGTCTCAATCACAATTTCCGGCTTTTCCGGCGCCTCGTAGGGATCATCGATGCCGGTAAATCCTTTGATCTGCCCGGCCCGGGCCTTCTTATACAAGCCTTTGGGATCGCGCTTTTCCGCCGCCTCGAGCGAGACGTTCACGTAGACCTCGATGAACTCGCCCGGCTTCATGTTGGCCCGCACGGCGTCGCGATCCTTGCGATAGGGGCTGATGAAGCTGGTGATCGCGATCACCCCAGCGTCGGTGAACAGCCTGGCCACCTCGCCGATCCGGCGGATATTCTCGGCCCGGTCTTCGGCGCTGAAACCCAGGTTCTTATTGAGTCCCATGCGAATGTTGTCGCCATCCAGGCGGTAGGCGTGCTTCTTTTTGTGCAGCAGCATCTGCTCCAGGATGCACGCGATCGTCGATTTTCCCGAGGCGCTCAGGCCGGTCATCCAGACGGTCACGCCCTTTTGATTGAGTAGCTGCTCGCGCTCCTGCCGGGAAACGGAGCCTTCGTGCCAGGTAATGTTGGTTGCTTTAACAGTGGTCATTGGTCAGTCGTCAGTGGTCAGTTGTTGGTAGTCAGTTGCATCTTAGAAGCTGGCCGTTTCATCAACTGACAACTGACAACGGACAACTGGCGATTCTCATTCGTCATCAAACAACGGGGTGCTGAGATACCGTTCGCCGAAGCTGCACATCACGGTGACGATGATCTTGCCCTTGTTCTCCGGACGGGCGGCGACTTTGGCGGCGGCGGCGATGTTCCCGCCGCTGCTGATCCCGCCAAAGATCCCCTCCTCCTTGGCCAGACGCCGCGCCCACTGGAACGCCTCCTCGTCGGTGATCTGAATCACTTCGTCGATGACGTTTGTGTGCAGGTTCTCCGGCACGAAACCCGCGCCGATTCCCTGGATCTTATGGCGCCCGGGTTTGAGGGGTTCGTGGTGCAGCGTCTGCGTAATCACCGGCGACGTGACCGGCTCGACCGCAATCGCCTTGAAACTCGGCTTTCGCGGCTTGATGACTTCCGACACGCCGGTGATCGTCCCGCCCGTGCCAACGCCCGCCACCAGAATGTCCACCTGCCCGTTGGTGTCCTGCCAGATTTCCTCGGCGGTCGTCTTGCGATGAATCTCCGGATTGGCCGGGTTCTGAAACTGCTGCGGCATGAAGCTTTTCTTGTGCTGGTCGAGAATCTGCTCGGCTTTCTGAATTGAGCCGCGCATTCCTTCGGCCGCGGGCGTGAGCACCACTTCCGCCCCCAGCGCCTTGAGCAGCCGGCGGCGCTCGATGCTCATCGACTCGGGCATGGTGAGGATGAGCTTGTAGCCCTTGGCGGCGCAGACGAAGGCCAGCGCGATGCCCGTGTTGCCACTGGTGGGCTCGACGATGACAGTATCGCGGTCGAGCTTTCCCGCCTTTTCCGCCGCCTCGATCATGGCGACGCCGATCCGGTCTTTCACGCTGCCCAGCGGATTGAAGAACTCGCATTTGGCCAGGACCGTCGCATGGTCCCTGGGAATCAGCCGGTTGATCCGTACGAGCGGCGTGCCGCCGATCGTCTCGGTGATGTCGTTGAAGATACGGCCTTGCGGTTTGATGGGCATTGTTTCCTCGACCTTCGGCTGTGAATCCGTTGTTCCATCCATCCTCGATCAACGACCAGTTCTATCAACTCGTCCCGATGATGTCCTGTTTCTCGAACTGCTCCGTCCGATGATTGAGCACCCAGCTCGTCATGTCGGCGGGTTTGCCGCTCATGATCGAGACGATGAGATAGCTGTAGAAGGGCCAGCCGTGCTCGCGGTCGTACTCGCTGGGCCGGGCCGGGTGGTCGGGATGGCTATGGTAAAAGCCCAGCACCACCTTCCCTTCCTTCTCCGCCTCGCGCTCGGCCTGAAGCTGGAGGCGCGGGTCGATGGAAAAGCGGTGATAGCGCTCGTCGGCCTGGAAGACGTTCTGGCCGGGCATGAGACGGTCGACCACCCGCCGCTGGTGGGAATCCCGGCCGATCAGGATGCCGCAGCATTCGTTGGGAAAGGCAGCGGCGCCTTCGGATTCGATCTGCCGGCGAAGTTCAGAAGGAAGCGATAAAGGAATCACGGCCAGTTCTCCGCTTCGCTGGTGACGTCCTGCCAGAAGCGCTCCGACAGATATTTCGCCGCCGAGTCGCAGAAGATGGTGACGATGACGCCTTCCTTCAATTTCGCCGCCACCTGAAGAGCGGCCACCAGATTTCCGCCCGATGAAACGCCGACCAGATATCCTTCCTCCCGCGCCAGCCGCAACACCATCTGATGGGCATCTTCCGTCGCCACTTCAACCTGATCGTCGGCGATTGCGGGATCGTAAATCCCAGGAACCATCGCCGTGGGCATGTGCTTGAGCCCTTCGAGCCCGTGGAGCGGCGAATCGGGTTGCATGCTGACGCACTGTATGTCGGGATTCAATTCCTTGAGGCGTCGCGTCACGCCCATGAACGTGCCGCTGGTCCCCAGGCCGGTGACGAAGTGCGTGACGCGGCCATCGGTCTGCCGCCAGATTTCCATGGCGGTGGTCTCATAGTGAGCCCGCCAGTTGGCTGGGTTATTGTACTGATCTGGATAAAAATACTTGTCGGGGTCGCTCTCGACCAGATTTTTGACGTAACGCTGCGCGCCGTCCGTGCTCTCGGACGGGTCGGTGAGAATGAGTTCCGCGCCGTAGGCGATGAGACTCTGTTTGCGTTCGACGCTGGCATTTTTGGGCAGCGCCAGCTTTACCTTGTAACCGCGCTCGGCGGCAATCATGGCGTAAGCGATGCCGGTGTTTCCACTCGTGGCGTCGACGATGGTTTTCTTCGGTGTCAGCAGCCCGCGCCTCTCGCCATCCAGAATCATCGCCAGCGCCGCCCGGTCTTTGACGCTCCCGCCGGGGTTGTACCACTCGGCCTTGGCGTAGATCTCGACTGGCTCGGCAGTGCGCGTCACCCGCTTGAACGAGAGCAACGGCGTGTTGCCGATCAACTCGAGGACCGAGCGGCCTTGCACGGCTTTGGCGGGTTGTACTTCGACCACACTCAATCCCTAGTAATCCTAGTGGAGTAACAGGACAACTTCAAATGCCGCAAGATTCAGGAGCACTTCAAAATACGACCCGCAAAACTGTATCAGGGCGCCGAAAGCCAAAAACCGTTCAGTTTTGTTCAAAACGTTCAGTTCCCAGGCCCAGTCGCCTCAATTCCCGATGAACCGGGCGTATATTGCCCGAGCCCGTTCTGGCTCGGACACGCCATGCACGATCGCCCTTCCGTCGCCGAACACCGTGAGCCGGACGTCTCGCGGCTCCCGCAGAATACAGCGCAAAAGATAAGGCGTCCGCTGGGTTTCGCCCACCGCCGAGAGTCGCTGCGCCAACGCCGCCAGATCCAGAGCGGCGTCGTGCGCCGGGCGAACCTGAACGGCGTTGCGCCCGCAAAGGCTGGCCGATCGGGCAATCGCACGATTCTCGAGAAACTCAAATCGCCTCTGAGCGCAGGTCGCACAAGTCGGATCGCGGCCTTGGGCGGTCGAGATTGTACGGAATCGACCGGCCCAAATGTCAAAAGCGATCAACTCGACGGGAGGCTCGCGCCCGAGCAGGACCGCGAGGGCGTGCGTCACCTGAATTGACGCCACGATCGCCGCCGCCGAGGCCAGGACGCCGGCGGTATCGCAGGTCGGCAATTCCGCCGGGGCCGGCGGCTCGCGGAACAGACACCGCAGGCAGGCCGTCTTCCCCGGAAGCACCGACACGCACCGGCCCTCGGTTCCGACCGCCGCGCCGTAGATCCATGGAATACCATGCTTCACCGACACGTCGTTCAAAAGGTATCGCGTCTCGACGTTGTCGGTTCCGTCCAGAATCACGTCGACGGGCGGCTCGTTGCCCGCGAGCCCGGCAAGCCGCTCGACATTGTCCGGATTCACATCCGCCACGATCGGCTCGATCGCGACCTGCGAGTTGATCCGCGCCAATCGCCGCGCCGCCGCGATCGCCTTGGGCGCCTGCTCCGCGGCGTCCTGCTCGTCAAACAGCACCTGCCGCTGAAGGTTGGTCAGCTCGACCAGATCGCGATCGACCAGCCGCAGCCTCCCGACGCCGGCGCGGACCAACTGCTCGGCGATCACACTTCCCAGCGCCCCGCAACCCACTAGCAGCACACGCGACCGCGCAAGCTTCTGCTGCCCTTCCGCTCCCACCTGGGGGAGAATGAGCTGACGATGGTAACGGTGAAAGTCCACGTTGCAGGCATGACTCGCGGGTTTCAGAGCCGGGGCGTGTCGCCCCGGACGGACCGCAGGTCCGA
>DATHPP010000098.1:0-6803 GCA_035483795.1 Tepidisphaeraceae bacterium
GAGACCCGCCTCTTAGGTGAGACGGTGACCTGGTACTTCCGGCGGTCTTACACGAGCGTGGCCTGACGGGCGTCGCTCGGCAGCTTCAGGTCGATGCGCTCAGTTCAGGTCGATGCGGGCCGTATAGATCAACTGCCGGTCGGCGCGGCTGGAGAAGTCGTCCAGGATGTCTTCGATCGACGACTTGGGCTGCTTGATGTGCTTCTGCATGTCCCGCACCATCACCTTGATTGGCTTCTCGAAACTGATGAGTTCGGGTGAGAGCCAGACTGTGTGACTTTTGGCCGTCGACTTCACGCGAATGGTGCCGCCCGGCGAAATCTTCCCTTCCAGGTGCATCGGCGAAATGCTGCCGTGCGAGGGACCGGCGAGAACGTTCGATTCGGTGACCGACTTGGGCAGTCCCGCCGCTGACAGCCAATAGAGGTGGTTTTCGCTCGGGCGGAGCACGTGCATTACAAAGTCGTGCGGGACCTTCTGGCGGCGCTGTCCTTCCATCCAGTCGAAGATCCGCGGCGTCTCCTCGAAATACGACTCGTAGCCGCGCTGCACGAACTCGACCAGCACAACATCCATGCCGTTGGAGTAACCGGTGGTGCCGCTCATCATCCGCGACAGAATTTTCGCGTCGACATTGAACGTATTGCGGGCGTCGAACTCGCCCGTCACCACGTACCATGCCGTGTGGCCGGCGTTTTGCCAGTACCAGGTACAGAAGTGGTTGCAAATGCCGTTGATCGGAATCACGCCGGCAAACAGATCGGGGTGCGACATGCCGATGTCGAACGCGGCGTCGCCTCCCATGCCGTGCCCGGTGAGAAAGATGCGATCGGAGTCGACGTTGAAGCGTTTGCGGGCATCGATGATTGAGCGCACCACGACATCGTGCGACGTCATTGAATAGCCGTATTCGTGGGTCTCCGGTTCGACGAATTCGGGCGTAATCACGATGTAGCCCGACGCCATCGCGCGGCCCGGCTTGGCGGCCGAGCCGCCCCAAAAATCGAGTTCAGCCTTGCCGTTGTGTTCCGCAGGGTGCAGTGACACGATCATCGGGTACTTGTGATGCCAGTCGTACTCGGGTGGCAGCAGCACTCCGTACGTGGGGTTCGGCTCGACCCCCCGGCCGCTCACTTGCAGCGATGTGGCCACCGCCGGACGAATATCGGGCGTTTCCACGATCGGCGGCAGATTCTGGAGCAGCTTCAACACCAGCTCTGGCGTGAGCCCATCGGTCGCTTTCAGCTGCGTGATCTGGTCCCGGTGGTCCTGCGGCGAATCGGTGCGGAGATACTCCATGATGGCGTGATCGGCTTCCCACAGGCGGATGGCCAGACGCAGATCGGTGACGGCCGCCGCGCTCCCCACGACGGTGCCCGAGTAGGCCAGCGCCAGCTTTTCGGCCGGTTGCAGCGTCTTGTCCTCGACCAGATTGAAGAACGCATCGAGCCGATCGATCGACTCCAGGGTGAGTTGCTCTTCGAGCATCGGCCGTAGCGGCATGACGGCGGTGACCAGCGCGGGGTCTTTCAACTGGGCCTGCAGCTCGCTCAAGTAGACGCGGGCCTTGGCGATTCGCTCGCGTCCCGAGTCGTAGGCGCTCAACAAATCCTTCACGTCGTGAACCACCGAGCCGCTCGCCTTATCGAGGGGCACTCCCAGGGCGTAGCTGTGCGCGAGCTCATGCTGCCCGGCCGCCTTGCGACGCCGCAGCTCCTGCAGGATCAACTTGTGTTCGAGGTCTTGCAGTTCTTTGCGGGCGTCGGCGACGCGGCCGGCCAGCTCCGGGAAATCCTTGGCGATCGAATCCAATTCCTTGCCCGATTCCTCATACAGACCTGCCTGCAGATAGAAACGGGCGATGCCGAAGCGATGATCGGGGTTTTTGAGGTCGCTGACCTTGCGAATCATCTTGTCGAGCTGATCAGGCGGGATCGATGGCGTGGTGACACCATAATTCCATTGATAGCGCAGCCCCGTCACGGCCACGTACTTGGGCCCAATCTTCGTTGCGCCGACGACGATGTCCTCTTTCCGTTGGGGCGTCTGCACCGAGTGCGTGCGCTGGCCAAACTCATTGAATGGCCCGGTTGAGAGCACGCGCCCCGTGATCTGCCGACCGCCCGTGCGGTGCTGCATGAGCTTGAACGTCTCGTACTTCGAGAGATCGTCGCGATCGTCGATCCGCGCGGATTGACCACGCGGAATGAAAATTCGCTGGTAGCCGTTCTCGATCATCAGGAACGGCAGATTGAGCGTTTCACCTTCGCGGGGGTGCTGATGCTCGTAGATCAGGGCTTGGATCCGCCGCGGCGTGCCGCTGAGGACCAGGCCGTTCTTCAGCGTGATTTCGCCTGCTGGGAGCGGAGTGCGCAGGCCCAACACGGCGAGCGCGCAGACTCCGGCGCCGGCCGCCACCCACTTACCGATCTGCCCCATAATCGAAGAGCTCCGTCCCGCGCGGGATTGGACAACGTCAATGATAGCGCGCGGACGGACGACAAGCCACGCTTTCCGGCTCCCCATCGCCGTCCGAGACGCGACGGCTCCGCCGTAAAACGCACAAAGCCGAAACTCAAAACAGGCCCAAAGTCAAACGGCGGCTGAATTTTCCGCCGTTTGGCTTCTGGGCCTTGGACAGTCGGTTTAGGGAACTGGGGCGCTCCCTAGTGCTTGTTTCGCGTGCTGGCATCGGCAAAGACGCCAACCGTGACGAGCATGATCTGCGTCTTCCGTTCCTCCGACACGTTCTCCATCCGTTTGCTGATCGTTTCCACCCAGCCCGGCTGCCGGGCCATGGCGGTCGACATCATGTAGAGGAACAGGCTCACCTCCCGGAAGTTCTGGTCGATGATGGCGTTGCTCAGCGGCGACATGAGCCGGGCCACCGTTTCGACCGTCTGCGACGGAAAGTAGACGAACAGCCGGGCCCGGTGCGTGACGAAGTTGGTCCCGTCCGGCCGTTGGCCGAACTCGACATTCACATGCAGCACGCCCGACGCCTTGATGGGCGACGGCAACAGGCCACTTTTGTAGGCCCCGTCGCAGAGCACGACGACCTCGCTGCCGCCGCGATAGGCGACGTCAATCACGCCGCGGGTCCCTTCGCCGTCGTCGGTTTCGTAGGAGTCCGGCCCCGTCTCCCGCATTTTGAAGTCGGAGATCTTCATCACCTGCCAGATGCTGACGGCCGCCTCCGGGTGATCCATGAAGAACTTGTAGCACCGGGGATCGATATCGAATTGCAATGTCGGCAACTCGCGGTAGATGCTCGTCCCGTTGACGATTTGCTGGACGCGTTGGCGGTTCTCTTGGGACATCCGGTCCAAGGGCATCGCCTCGATGGCCGCTTTGCGCGAAGCCCGGCTCGATGTCGCCTTCTGAACGGTCTTCACCCGCTGTTCAAGGGCGGCCCGTCCGTGGGGAGCTTTGGGCGCCTCGTCGGCGTGTGGCCGAGGGGCATCGGTCGAAGGCGCGATGGCCGGATCGACTTCGTTGGTATCCGGATCGCGGACGATCCGCGGAATGCCCAGCATGTCGCTCACGCCGCGACTCTGGTCTTGGGCGAGTGCCCGGTCGCCCAGGCCGGCTCCCAGAGAGAGCAGGCCCAGCAGTGCGAGAGCGGTCGCCCGCGTGCGTCGTCGGCCAATCCACAAAGACATACTGCCCCGCCCCCCTCCGGCCTTTTCGTCCGGATTCGTTTCGCCGCGGCTATCGCCCGAGTGGCGGTACCGCCAAACCGAAAGCCGAACGACCCCCCAAGGCCGTTGCGCTCTTAATTTCAAAGTCCGCAGCCCAGGCGCAGCGAAGCGGCATTGCCGATCGTCGGTAGGTTGCCCTTCCGCGCGGTGGCTGTTTTGGCCGCGGCTTGAGACGGCCACGGAGTGTTTTCGGGCTTATCGTGAGAGCGTTCTGGTGGAATAATCGGCACGTCAGGCAGAGTCTCGCCAATCGGAACGCTCAAGTCGGGCTGGCGCGGTGCAGAGTGCAGGACGGGCCGCCAAATAGTCGGTCCAGAGCCGGTGCATTGCGTCGTCTACTCACCTTAACAATGAGCGCAAGTGTGACTGCCGGATGACTTTGAAAGGTCGGCGTTGAGCGAGCGTGAACTAACCGCCTGGGCCAAGCGCGTGGTCGCACAGCTCCGCGCGCAAAAGGTTCGGCTGGTATTGGCCGAAAGTTGCACGGGCGGACTGGCGGCCGCCCTTTTGGCGCGGATCCCGGGGGTTTCCGAATTCTTGTGCGGGTCGGCTGTCGTTTACCAGGTGGAAACGAAGGCACGCTGGCTGCGCGTCTCCCGTCGGCTGCTCCGCGATCCCGGTCCGGTGAGCCGGGAGGTTGCCGCAGCCATGGCCACCGGAGCGCTTGAGGCCACGCCGCACGCGGACATTGCCGCCGCCGTTACGGGCCATTTGGGGCCGGGAGCTCCGCCCGAGCAAGACGGTTTGGTGTTCGTGGCCTTCGCGGCCCGCGAGCTCCGTAAACGGCCGACCGTTGCCGTCCAGAAAATCGAGCTGTCACTTGAAGCCGACGATCGTAAGTGCAAGCCGTCCAGACGCCGACTGCGTCGCCAGGAATCGGCAGCTGTTCATTTGTTGGAATGGATTCTCATCAACTTGCGGAAAACGAGCGGCAAGTGAATAGGAATTGGCCAAAACCGCGGCGGTCAATGGTTGACAATTTCAGAAATGTCATGTGTCCACTGACGTTCCTGGCTCCGTGGCGAAATTCCACAAGCTAGGCTTGAGTATCACATCAAAACACATCTGATCATCATTTCTGCTTGCGGGCAAAGTTCAAAAAGAGCGCGGTGCGTGACCCTATTCTGGGGAACGTGATCTCAATCGCTGGAGAACTTGCACCGACGTCAAGCTGACGAGTGTCCTCCGCACTCGGGCGTCGTCATCACCCAATCCCACGAACTTTGTCTCGATTGGCCGCTGGCCCTGCGCGACCGCTGCGTTTCCGGGTCGCCGGCGAAATCGGCTCTAGGGGGACCTGTGGAACACTTCATTGGTCATTACGGTCCTTACTGCGACTACTGTCTGGCGCGTTGGCAGGCTGCCACCATGTTCGACTATTGCATGTTGCTCGCGATGATCGTCACCGGCGGCTGGGTGACCTCCCGCATGCAATCGCGGTAGGCCACAGCGGGCTGAATTGCGGGCGCGGGGCTGCTTGTTCGTCGCGAGGCCCCGTCCTAAAATCGGGATGCGATTCCCTCAAACCGGGCGGCTGCTTAGCCCAATTGGTGCTGACGGTCGCCGCGATCCCGCTTGAATGGCGTGGCGCCCAACGCCTGCCCGATTTATCGCGCCTCATGTACCGCGTCAGCCAAGAAATCGATTTCTGTTACGGCCACCGGCTGCTTAACTATTCCGGCAAGTGCCGCCATCTGCACGGGCATAACGGCAAGGCCGTGATCGTGCTGGAGACGGCCAAGCTCGACGAGCGGGGGATGCTGGTCGACTTTGCCGACATCAAACGCTCGCTTTGCTCCTGGGTCGATAGCCAACTCGATCATCGGATGATCTTGTGCGAGGCCGACCCGGCCGTCCCGTTCCTGAAGTCACTGGGCGAGCCTTTGACCCTGATTCAGGACAATCCGACGGCCGAAAACATCGCCCGGATGATCTACGACCACGCCGCGGCCGAGGGGCTGCCCGTGGCCGAGGTCTCGCTCTGGGAAAGCCCCCGCTCCTGCGCTACGTACCAGCCAAGTCGCTGAGGACGGGCGACCGGCAACGTTTCAAAGGGTGGGCGCAAATATCCAGTCGAGAGTGAGGCAGATCGCGCCGCCGGCTGCGCCGTGCGATCGCTCAGTCGCGCGTGACACGCTTCGGCGGCCAAGCCCCAGTGCGCATAGAATGACCCCCGAGAATGAGTGCACGTTCAAGGCCTTGGACGTTCGTTTGCGATTGGGGAACTGATGAGCAGAGTGGGTCAGGCTGCTCTCAGGGGACCTTCCTCAACCAGGCCTTGTTCGCGCTGGACATCACCCTCGGGGGTCAGGCTGGGTCGAAAATTGAGCGCCGAATCCCGCTCTCGCCACTCTTACGAGTGACGATTGGAACTCGTTGCGATATTCCAGTAACGCACGTGCCGTGCCAGAAAGTGGCTCGGCGCGCGATGACCGGCGAAACAACGCCCTTTTCAGCCGAAATACCCCATTTTTATTGCAAAGTCTGCAAGTGACTTTGCAACTTCGTCCTCCCGTTTCGGCGCCGATCGTCGCGCCGCTTCGGCGCCGATCGTTGCTTTCGCGGCGCCGAAACGCTACAAGTGATTGGGGGCTGGGGGGTTTGTGACAGAGCCTACCGGACGAGTTTCGGACAATCTGCCGAGCAACTTCGCCGCACCCACGAACCATACGACCAATACGCCTCTTCGGCCAGAGCAGCCGCCATGAAATCGCGAACGGCCTTTCTGCTGATGTTCTGCGGGGTGGTCATCCTTGTCTACTCCATGATTGTGCTGGGCATCGTCGCTGCGGCCCCTGACCTCGGAATTCGGGGCCTGCTCTCGGATAAGCCGTGGCCAAATGGTGTGGCCGACGGGATGGTGATGCTGACCGTCCCACAAGAGGGCGTTTATGGGAAGTGGCACCCGGCCGTGGGTGACCGCCTGATCGGCATGGCGGACTGGCCGATCAATACGTTCGTCGACTTCACACGCGGACAGATGCGGCTCGCAAGCGAGCCCACTCCCAACGATGCCGGCCTCCCCGTTGGCGCCGACCCATACGATAACGAGGGGCTGCCGGCCCTGGCCCAGTACCACGACGGCACGCGCATCGTGGAGAT
>DATHPP010000099.1:0-5545 GCA_035483795.1 Tepidisphaeraceae bacterium
ATGCGGTGACGGAAGAGATCGACACCGCCGTGGGCTAGGCACAAGTCCCATTCAATCCACGTCGGGTCGGCGTCATCCCGGTGGTCGTCGTAGTTGACGTTCCAACTCCAAGAAAAGGGATTCGTATAGCTTCGCACCCATAACCCCATGACCGCCGCACAAACCGACGACATCGCGGCGGCAAGGGTGAAGATGCTGCGGATCACGTGATCATTCTACCCGAGTCTCGGGCAGGGCGTAGGCTTGGGGCACAGCGGGCGGGGACCACTCGGGGCGCAAGTTCTCCGCGGGCAACCGGCGCGGTGTCAACCCGGTGTGAGGATCGCGACGATTGCCTGCGGACGAAATCCTGGCGATGGTTTGCGGGACATGGGTTAGTCCAAGCAACTTCATCGGCGATTGGACCTGTGCAACGCCTTTGCCCGGATAGCCCACCGAATTACCTGTAGGATTTGTTCTTGAGCGTCCATAATTGAACGCGTGAACGTTAGATCGCTAGACGATTCCAGTTTGCTCAAAGCTTACGTTGCCGGAGATGGCAGCGCATTTGTAGAAATCGTCCGTCGGCATGGCGGGCTTGTCTATTCGGCCGCTCTCCGGCAAACGCGGGATGTTCATCTCGCGCAAGACGTGACCCAGGCGGTTTTCATGCTTCTATCCAAGAAAGCACGAGGGCTGGGCGCGTTCGTGATCCTCTCAGCCTGGCTCTATCGCGCCGCATGCTACGCGGCCAGGGATGTGATGAAGAAAGAACGACGCCGGCGGCTCCATGAGAAGCGAGCGTCGGTTTCCGAAACCTCGTGGACGGCATCCGGTACAGACGAAGTCTGGGTGGAAATGGGGCCATTGCTCGACGATGCCATGCAGGTCCTTCGAGAGAAGGATCGAACGGCGGTGCTGCTGCGATTCTTCGAAGGGCGGAGCCTGCGGGAGGTGGGGGCCGCGACGGGGACGAGCGAAGCCGCGGCCGGGCAGCGGGTGAGCCGGGCAATTGAGCGGCTAAGGCGGTTCTTCATCGCCAGGGGTATTACGGCTTCGGTCGCGGCCATCGAACTTTCAATCGCTCGGTATGCTATCAGCCCCATGCCCGCGAATCTGGACCTCGCCGTGACAACTCAAGCCGCCGGGGCAAATGCATTAATCACCTCGATCGCGAAGGGAGCGAGCCACATGATCTTCTGGAGCAAGATCAAGCTTCCGGCTGTCGTGACTGCCATCATTATTCTGGCGATCGCCGCGCCGATGATTGTCTTGCAGGCGCGGGGACAGAGCCCGCCGGCTCAAGCGGCGGCGACGCCGGGATCCTCAAACCAACCCTATCAGGTCGCGATGCCCGGAGGAGGACGATTTGAACTGTGTTTGGTTGACATTGACGTGGGCGGCACTCGCATGTGGAACCCTGACGGGATTCTACTCGCGCCGCCGCCGTTCGATCTGGTGATCGAGAAGCGCGTCCAGGAGGCAAAGCCGAAGCAGGGAGAATGGCGGATCGCGGCGATGATGCGCATGGTAGATGCTGCGGGAAACAAAGTCCCGGGCTCCTTTTCCGCCGGACATGCCGTTCATAGCTTTGGCGTCGGTGGCGCGACCGTCGAGAAAAATGGAAAGCCGCTCGATGGCTGGGAAGTCGAAGTGGCCACGGTGGACGCCCGTCAGAGCAGTTTTGTTCTCCAAACCGGCTGGGCGATTGGGGAATGGCATAAGCTGGCGACGTGGGACGGCATTGGTTTTCAATACAAATTGCTTACCGACGACCGCAATTGGCAGATTCAGCCCGGTCTGCCTAACGCGATCAACGGGAGCATTCTCGTTCCCATTGCTCTTCAGTTCCCGCACATCACTGATTGGGATGAACGCTACTTTGCCGTTCTCACCAACGGCACCCGCGTTCCGGCCAGCACGAGCTTGGGCATGCGGCTGATGAACGGCGTCGGCATGACCGCTTTCCGCTTCGATCCCGAGAAATCCCTGAAGCCTTCGGACGTGAAAAGCTATGAGATGGAGGTCCTGGGACTGACAAGAATTGTGATGACCCTGCCTCCAACCCCCAGCTCCTACCGCAAGGCCAACATTCAGATCCTCCCGCCATACCCCCTGCCAAAGATGACGGCAGAGACGCATTAGGCTCTGTCGCGTGCCTGAGGCGGCAGTGCTTCTTGTTTGCCCAGACTTGCCGGGAGTGGTCCTACGGCGGTCCCCCTTCGCAACCAGCCTCGACTTTTCCTTGCACAGCGCGCCGTGGCGCGCCATGATTGGGGTTTTCCTGGTGGCAGGGTGTGAGCAGGGGTTCCAAACCAAAGGTGAATGGATGCAAAGGCGCGGGAGAAACAGTCGCGGCCGGCGGCTGCGCGGAAATTCGAAGTATTTGTCCGACTACGGCTCTGACACGCTGGAGCGAAGGCTGCTGCTGGCGGCGGTCGTGGCTCCGCCTGATCCGGTGATCTACTCGACCAGCGTCGACGGGCCGCTGGCGCCCAGGCCGGGCCACACGTTCTATGTCTCCGGCTACAACGCGCAGGGAGTCGCGCTGTCGCAGTGGGCCAACGCTTCGGCGATCACGCCGAACACGACCAACGACCTGGTATTGAACGTTTCGCCTTCGGCGATGAATTACCTCGCCTGCTGCGAAGCGGCCGGCGGGACGCTGGGGGCAAATCTGCTGACTAACGGCATCACGCAAACCCAAACCGCGCCCTCTCCCGGTCCGGGTCTGCCCGCGATCGGAGACGGCGGCGCGAGCGACCCATCCAACGACGCGAACGTGGTCGCATCGGGCACTGGGCAAATTCCTTATTTCATCTACAACCTCGGCACCGCGGGCGGCGCGGCACCGAGTCCGCTCGGCTACGACCTGTCTGAAATCGACATCATCAGCGGCCACCAGGACCAGAACACTGACATTTTTGACGTGGACGTTCTGGTGAAGCCGGTCGGGACCAGTCAGTTTCTTTCACTCAGCAACGGCCAGGGCTTTTCCTTGACGACGGTTCCTGATGGGCAGGGTGGAACAGTCTATGTCGACAAAGGCTCTTCTCAGTTGGCGATTGTGAGCAGCACGCCGGGTGAGCCGCTGGCGCAGAACATACAGGCCGTGGAACTGGTCGCGCCGGACCCGACGACGTTTCTCCGCGAATTTGTCGTGACGGGAACGCCCAGCGCTTCTGCGCCGCCGGCGGCGCCCTTACCTCCCGGCGTGGTCGCGGCCGACACGCTTCCCGCCGGGTCAACGGTCGTGTGGTCTGCGTCGGCCAACGCCATCGGCTACACCGTAATGAGGTCGACTTCGAGCAGCGGACCGTACGCGGCGGTTGGCAGCGTCGTCGGCCAGACGAGTTTCGTCGACAGCACCGCTCAGCCGAACACCACCTATTACTACGAAGTGATGGCATCCGGCGCCGGGGGCGACTCCGGGCCCAGCAGCCCGTCGCCGGCAGCCGTTACCACCAATTTCGGGGCCACCGCCTACATCTATTCAAGGCAGCTTTGGCAGGGAACCCCCGCCATTGTCGAGAACCTCCCGCAGATCAACTACCGAGGCGGCCAGGAGTCCAGCGCATTTCCATTCCAGCAGGGATTCAACGCCGAAACGTTCTCCGCGTTCATCGAGGGCAAGGTCACGACTGATCTCGCAGGCTCGTACACCTTTGCCGTCAGCACCGACGATGACGGATATCTCTGGGTGGACGGGCAACTGGTCAGCGCCAATCCCGGCTCGCACGTGCAGCAGGGTCCGACCACCACCATTCCCATCACCCTCGCCGCCAACACGGCTTACGACTTTGTTTTCCTGGAGAACCAGCGTGGCGGGCAGTGGGGATTCACGATGTCGTGGCAGGAGCCGCAGAGCAACGGCACGCCGGGACCGCTCACCGTCGTGCCGTCGTCGCATTTGAGCCCCACAGTCGATACCCCACCGATTCCGCAGCAGGTGGCGGCTTCGGTACTCTCCGCGAACAGTGTGCAGGTCACGTGGAATCCGGCTGGAGATGCGAGTTCATACGGCTATGTGGTCGAGCGGGCGCCGGCCACCTCCAACGGAACCCAGACCGGCCCCTTTGCTGTCGTTGGGCAAGTTTTCTCCGGGCCCACGACCGCCGGCGCAGTTCCGTCACTAACTTGGGGCTGCTCCTCCTTCGTGGACACGAGCGCGGCGCCGAACAGCACCTACATCTACGAGATCGGCGCCATTTTGCCGGGACAAAGCGTGCCAACCAGCATTGGCTCACCGACGCACGCGGTTAGCACGCCTCCGACGGTCAGCGCCTCGCTGACGGCTAGGATTCTGAGTATCACCCTTCCAGGAGCAAACGACCAGGCTTGGCTTGCGGAGGCTTCCAACCAGATCACGGTCAGCCAGAGCGGCAGTGCCGTGTACACGGTTCCGCAGGCTTCGGTGGATTCGATCCTGGCGACCGGGAGTGCCTCACTAGACCAATTGTTCTACGTTTCGACTCCCCTGAGCGTCCCCGGCACCATCACGGCTACGCAGATTGGTTCAGTCATTTTCAGCAAAGCGCTCTCGGCGAGCGCAGTGACGATTGTGGCAAACGGCAACGCCGCTTTCTACCAGTCCGTGACGACGACGGGACCTGTCAACGCGGACGCTGGCAGCAGCGGGCAGGTCTATGTCGGATCGACGTTGGACACCGGCGGCAACCCCATTACCTTCCGTGGCTACACGATACAGCTTATGGGTGCTGTAAATGCGGGTTCGGCCAACGTGAACTATTCGATCGTCTACAGCCCAGACAGCCTGAACCTCTTAGAAAACACGATCACTTCGGGAGCGGTTACCCTCACGACCCCCAATTCCGGTGGTTTTTCCTTCTCGGGTGTCGCCAATACTGGGCTGACGGGCACAGTAGTGCTGGATCTTCCGCTGGTGACGCTGATGACCAACGGCGTGGACACCAGCGCGGGCAACGCCAATCTCATCATCAACGCCGAATCCCTGGCCGCTAATGGTCCGCTCGAAACTGGCACCGGATCACTTGCTCTCAACGCCTTCAACGCGACGATTCTCGATGGAATCAGCGCTGGGGCGATTACGATCCCGGCGGGCGACAGCGTTGCCCTCAATGGCGGCACGCTCACCGCCCAGTCGCTGACCAACGCCGGGAGCTTCAAGGTTGCGACCGGCGCCGCGGCGTCGATCGCGGGCGCGGTGAGTGGCGGCGGGTCGCTCTTCGTCGGCACGCCCGCCGGCTCGGGAACGGTTGCCTACTACCGTTTCGAGGGGACTGCCGGGACGGCGGCCACCGGCACGGGGTCGATCCTCGACAGCTCCGGCAACGGATTCAACGCCACCCCGGAGAACGGTCCCACCTACACCTCGTCGGTGCCCGTGGCAACCATTCCTGGCACCGGTGCCGCCGATACCACCTCGATGAGCTTCAACGGAACCAACCAGGGCGTCGTCATCCCCGATGGTCCGGCCTTTCAGTTGACCCATAGCCTGACGCTCGAAGCGTATGTCTACGCCGAGGCTCTTTCGGGCTCGGACGGCATGATCATTTTCCGCGGAGACGATCAAAGCGGCCTGGAC
>DATHPP010000100.1:0-17710 GCA_035483795.1 Tepidisphaeraceae bacterium
GGAGGGCGAGGCGGGCGAGGCTCCCGGATGAGCGGAACCTGCGCGAATTCCGATCGCTCAGCGGCTCTTTCGCGATCGGGCCAGGCGGGCCATGTCGGCCAGGAAGAGGCCGAGGCTCTTTTGCGATGCCGCGTCGAGGGAGTCGGGGATGAATTTTGCGCCGAACTTCAGGACGCGGTCGCTCAAGAGGCGGGTGAAGCGGACGTTGGCCTTGCCGGCGATGGCGCCGCCGCGGTGGTTGAGCGTGAAGCTGACGAGGTCATCGCGCTTGAGCTTCAGGGCCGCGGCATCGCGCGGGCAGAGGAAACTGACGCCGCCGGCACTGATGTCCCAGGGCCTGACCCGCAGCGGCGTCAGCGCGGAGCGGAAGGTCAGTTGGGCCAGCGTGCCGCTGGTGTCGGGGACGAGATATCGCGGGCAGGCGCGGCGCTCCGCCACGAACAGCTCGATCGGGCCGCCGAGCAAAATCGCCTCGACCATCGTCGACTCGGTCAACCAGAAATGCATCTCGCGGCGGTCGATCCGGGTGGAGAAGGCGTAGCGATTGTGATCGATGCCGATGGCCGCCTGCACCTGCGATCCGGCAGCGATGAGCGGGTCCAGCGGCTGGCACGACTCGTCGAGCGGCTCCACCCAGATTCCTTCCAGCTCCGCATCGTAAGCCAGAAAGCGGACCTGCCATTCGGGCTGGGCGTCCGCGGGCGCGGTGAGAACGCCACCCATTCTGCCGGCGATCGCGCGGTCCAGAACCTCGTAGCCGCAACTGACCATCCAACACGTCCTCGTGCGCAGCATCTCCCCCGCAAGCAGATCGGATCGCGGCGCCGGCGGCTTTGACGGGAAAAACGACTATGTCGAAAATGACAGCTTCGCCGGGGTACAATCCTGTAGCGGCGATGACGCTCACGACGCACAACCTCAGCTATCGGACGATCGACCCCCGGCGCGACGCGAAGCTGGCGGTGGCGCACCAGCTCGACGCCTGCATCTGCTCGTTCGGCGACGATTCGCGCTTCCAGGGGGGAGATCGCTATCTGAAGTGGCTGGAGGGCAAGGTCGAGGAATTTCCCGAAGGGTTTTTGATCGCATTTCTTGGGGACCAATGCGTCGGGCAGGTGGAGCTGGAGGTCCCGTACGGGCTGCGGACCGGCTACGCGAATCTGTTTTACGTCACGCCGGCCTTCCGGGGACTGGGGTTTGCCCAGGCGCTTCACGAGCGGGCGGTGCTTTATTGCCGGAGCTGGGAGGCGGACCGGATCGAGCTGCACTGCTCGCCGGCCAACGAGCGGGCGATGCGTTTCTACCAGAAGCTCGGCTACCGCCGGACCGGGGCGCGCGACGGAGGCGTGCTGTGGCGGATGGCGAAGGAGATTTGAGGGAGCCAATACAATGGGTCCCCCTGCGGCGCGGCCGCGCAATAATTGCCGCAATTGGAGCAAGAGGGGAACAAAAAAAATCTCACTTTTTTTCATCGAAAGGTCCCGGATTGCGAGTTTTGAGGTTGACAGCACTGCTGTGTTCCCTAGAATCCGTATCGCTTGACCGCCGAAGCTTCCCGAGCCATCGGGAGGCGCGGAGAACCCAACGCGAGTTGCTCCCACAATTCGCGTCGCCACCCTGAATGGAATGTGGGTGTGGTGGCAGGGGCGAATCGGGCCCGTTTGGCCGAAGGAGACTTTTACCTCCTAGCCCGTCAGCTAACTCCGCAGGCACGTGAAAGGGATCAACGCTTCGTTAGGCGTTCCGATCTCTACCCAGCGCTCCCTAGTCGCCCTGGCCGGTGAAATCAGCAGGTTTTGCCGGCAGCAAAAGGACCTCTCCTTTTGCCATCAGGCTTTGTACCGCGCCCCAGGCGCAAGGAGATCTGCCGTGATGGCCAACCAGGCCCAATCGCTGCGTAAAGCAATCGAGAACCTGATTAACGCCAAGCTCCACGACGCCTTGGCCAAACCGGGAGGACTTGACCGGCTGATTGCCCACCGGGTAACCGGTGTCGCATCGTGGGAAATTCGCAACGCGGAAAAGCAGCTCGATCAGGCACTGTCGGATCTCCTTGAGCAGCATCAGGAGTCCGAAGCGCTCGCGTCGTAGGCTCGCGTCGTCAGTTGGGCGTTTTCGATTGACGCGTTGACGGAATTGATTTTTTTTGCCGAGGACTCACTCACCGGCCGCGGAAAACGAGCGAGGCAGCTCAGGTCCGGCGGACGACGGTTGCGACGGTGAGGTATTCATCACCCTGTTGCTGATCGCCAGGAACGCGATCAGGAGTCAAATTCATCGCCGCGCAAGCCGCGGTGACGGCGGTCATGCCCCCGTGGCCGCGTCACCGCGGCTTCGTCGTTTGCTCGCCCCACTGCACGCCCATATCATCTCGCCCCATGCCTTTACGGGTTGTCGAACGGGTTGGCGGACGCACCACCGAATTGCTGGACAATTTCGGCGACTTCTGCATTTTCGTCGGCCATACGTTCGCGTGGCTGTTGGGGGGGCTTTTCAACGTGAAGCACTGGCGGTTGCTCCTTCCGCAGTTCTATGAGGTTGGCGTCCGCTCGGTTCCGGTTGTCGGCGTCGTCGGCGCGTTCATCGGCATGGTGATGGCCGTGGAGACGTACGCGACTTTTGCCGCGATCGGTCAGGAATCGCGCGTGGGCAGCGTGATCAACGTGTCGGTGGTGAAGCAGATCGGTCCGGTGCTGGCGGCGGTGATGCTCGCCGGCCGCGTCGGTGGCGCACTGGCCGCCGAGCTGGGAACCATGCGCGTCACCGAACAGATCGACGCGCTCCGCGTCATGGGCAGCGACCCGATCCGATACCTGGTCGTACCGCGATTCATCGCCTGCGTGCTGCTGACGCCGATCCTCACCGCCTACAGCGACGTCCTCGGTATTCTGGGAGGCTGGGTGATCGCTGTTTTTTCACTTCATGTCCCCAACCAGGCCTACTGGTATTACTCAACGCACGGCGGCGTCGGCACCTGGCAGATCATGGAAGGAATCTGCAAGGCATTCCTCTTTGGCGGGGCGATCGCCTTGATCAGCTGCTACAAAGGGTTCAACAGCGGATCGGGCGCCAGCGGCGTGGGCCGGGCATGCACCGAAGGCTTCGTCGCCAGCTTCATCGCCATCATCATTCTTAATTTCATCTTCGCTGAGGCGTCGCAGCAGATGTATCAGGCGATTTACGGCCTCAAAAGCATATTCGGATGAGCCTCATCGAGTTCCGAAACGTCTCCAAGCGCTTCGGCCGCCAGGTCGTGCTCGACCACATCGATCTTCAGATCGAAGAGGGCGAGAGCCTGGTGATCATCGGCGCCAGCGGCAGCGGCAAGAGCGTCATGCTCAAACACATGGTGGCGCTGCTTCAACCCGACGAAGGCGAGGTCTATTTCGACGGCCGCCGCATCGACCCGCTCCCCGAGCGCAAGCTCACCAGGGTGCGCGAGCAGTTTGGCTTTCTGTTTCAGATGGGCGCGCTGTTCGATTCGATGACAGTGGAGGACAACGTCGCGTTTCCGCTGGTCGAGCACACGCGAAGAACCCGCGAGCAGATCAGCCGGATCGTCGACGAAAAGCTGCGGCTGGTCGGATTGCCGCAGGTCCGCAGGAAGATGCCCGCCGAGCTGTCCGGCGGGCAACGCAAGCGCGTCGCTCTCGCCCGCGCCATCGCCCTGGAACCGCGCGTCATCCTCTACGACGAGCCCACGACCGGCCTGGACCCCATTCGCGCCGACATCATCAACGAGCTGATTCTCAAGCTTCAGCGCGAGCTGAAGGTGACCAGCGTGGTCGTCACCCACGACATGCAGAGCGCCTTCAAGGTCGGCGACCGCATCGTCATGCTCCACGAAGGCCACCTGATTTTCGACGGCACGCCACTCCAGGTGCGGGCCACGGACAACCCGATCGTCCGGCGTTTTGTCGTCGGCGAAGCCGGAGAGCAGGACCTGGAGGCGCTCCGCCCGACTGTCGGTTGAAGCGATCGGGCCATGATCGGGCCACATTGGCAACGGGATTATTCCGGCGCCTTTTCCCCCGGCGGGATCTCCGGTTCGGGCTCGGGCTCGACGAGGTCTTGGGCCAGCCGGCCCAGGAAAAACTGAAGCTCCTGCTGGGCCAGGGTCGCCGGAAGCGCGTCGCGCAGGTCGTACTGGTGCGAATGGTCCTCGGCCGAATCCTCGCCGCGGCGCTCGCCCTCGGTAATGACGTGATGCTCGAAGGTAACGGCGTCCTCGTGGCTCTGCATGATGACTAGCTCCCCCCACCGCCAAGCCAGGTGAATCCGCAGCGAAAGCTGGTTGCCCCACGTCGAGACGCGGTGAACGATATTGTTGCGACTGAGGTTCTGCACCAGCGAATCGACCGCCGGCAAGACGGAATTGTTGAGGAACTCGGCGTAGTGGTGGTTGTAATCCTGCTGCCGCTGCATCGCCTCGCGTTCGGCCGAAAGCTTCTCGGGCGGCACGTCCCGGAACGGAACCACCCGCGACAACCACCACTTGGCAAACACCTTATCCAGCATCGCCACAGGTTACGCCGGGCCGACCCAAAGGAAAAGCCGGGCCGGCACCCGCCCATCGCAAGCGCCAATGTCCCCAAATGTCCCCTTTTCGTGTTTTTGCAGGGGACACCGGGGACATTCCCCAGACCCTCGGTTGGCTCACAACCCATCGTGGCTCATGGCTCATGCCCACCCTCAAAAACATGAGCCAAAATGAGCCAAAGTGAGCCACCTGGCCCATGTGGCTCATGGCCATCCCTAAAACATGAGCCACCGTGAGCCAAAATGAGCCACTTGTCATAGTCCTGCTACGCGGTATCCCCAGACCGCGAGTTCTGCCTCTCCCAACAAGGCTCCAAAAAACGTTCAGTTTCGTTCAAAACGTTCAGTCTCGGTGTTTTCCCTCTCTCCTTGAGGGTAGGCTTTGCCCCGGCATGAAAATTGTCGTCGCCGCCGACAAATTCAAAGGGTCACTGAGCGCGCCCGAGGTCGCACGGGCGATCGCGGCGGGGTTGCGGGGGGCGGACCCGGCAATCGCGATCGACGAATGCCCCATGGCCGACGGCGGCGAAGGAACAGTGGCGGCGCTGGTGGCGGCGACCAACGGACGCATCCTCACCCGGCGCGTGACCGGTCCGCTACCGGAAATGAAAGTTGATGCGACATTCGGCATCCTCGGGGATGGTAAAACTGCGGTCGTCGAGATGGCGGCGGCGAGCGGACTGGCGCTGCTCGAAGCCGAGGATCGCAACCCCCTAAATACCACGACCTTCGGCACCGGTGAGTTGCTCGTTGCCGCGGCGGAACAGGGTGTCAGGCAGATCATCCTCGGCATCGGAGGAAGCGCCACGGTTGATGGCGGAATCGGCTGCGCGCAAGCGTGTGGGCTCCCGGTCATTCTCGAAGGGGGCGGGCCGGTCTGTGCGACCGAGCCGCTGTGCGGGCGCGACCTGGATTCGGTCATCCTGATCAAGCACGGCCGCGGTTCGCCGGTCGAGCGCGTGAAGATCACCGTAGCCAGCGACGTGAGCAATCCGCTGTACGGCCCTGACGGGGCGGCGGCGGTCTTCGGGCCGCAGAAAGGCGCGACGGCCCAGCAGGTGCGGTGGCTCGACGACGCCCTGCGAGGGCTGGCGCTGCGGACCGGCAAGCTCGACCAGGCCGCCCGGCCCGGCGCGGGCGCCGCCGGGGGATTGGGTTTCGGCATGCTGGCGTTCCTGGGCGCGAGACTACAGAGCGGGGCGCAGATCATGATCGAAGCCACGCGCCTGCGCGAGCGGCTGGCGGGAGCGGACCTGTGCATCACAGGCGAGGGTTGCCTGGACGCGCAAAGCCTTTCGGGAAAGGCTCCCGTCGCCGTGGCCCGGTTGTGCAAGGAGCTTGGTGTTCCATGCGTTGCAACCGTCGGGTCTGCAAGCCCGGATGCCGCCGCGGGGCGAGCCGCAGGTCTGGTGGAATGGTTAACGTTGAGTCCGCCGGCAACGATAGAGGAATCAATGCGACGAACTGTGGAGCTTCTTGAAGTCCGTGCGGCGGAACTGTTGCAGCGATGGAAAAGGCGTGAAATCGAACGGCCTTAGCGTGACACGGGTTTTTAACCCGTGCTGGGATCGTTTAGATGGAAAAAACTTTGAGGTTCCGAGGTTCTCGCCGGTTTGGCCCGTCAGCACGGGTTAAAAACCCGTGTCACGTTGGAACTTTGCAACGCCGCGGTGTTCGTCGATTTGGGCCGCTTGCACGGGTTAGAAACCCGTGTCACGTGGCGGCCGTCCTGTCGCTCGCAATTCTGTTTCTCGCAACGCAGTTGAGCGGGCAGACAACACTGAAGGTGATACGCGGCTGGGGCGGGAAGGAACGCATCGGACGATGGAACCCGGTCCTGATGCGCGTCGCCGATGCAAGATCGAGGAACGTGAAACTCGAATTCATTTCGCCGGGGCAGGATGGGTTCGCGACGGTTATCGAGCAGGAGTTCGGAATCGGTCGGGCGCCCGTGACTTACCCGCTTTTGTCGCCGGTGCATTACAGCGCCTGGCCGGGCAGCGTAGCGGTGCTCCGCGACGCCGACAGCGGAACCATCGTCGCACAGTTTCCCCAAAGAATCCGCCAATCGACGCCAAACGTGCCGGCGGTTGGGCCATCGCAACTGTTCATCGGGCTCAGCGGACGTGCGACGCTGCTCGAGCAGGCGACGCGGATTCTGGGCGGTCAACTCGGATATCTGCCGGAGCCTGAGATACCGCGAGCGGCGCTTGGCTTTGACGCGCTGGACGTTTTGTTCCTCAATCAGAGCGACCTTCGGCGGTTGGATTCGGATCAGCAGCGGGCGATCCTCGACTGGGTCCGCCAGGGCGGGAGCCTGCTATTGGTACCGGCGGAGACAACCGTGCCCGCCGACAGCATCCTGGGCGCGTCGCTGCCGTGCCGGATCGGGGACGTCCAGCCGCTCACGCTGCCTGCGGAGATTTTGCAGCGTGCCGGCATCGCGGCGCGTTCGGCCAAATCGTCGAGCCGTGGGCTTCAGCCCTCGGCGAACGCGGTTTCGCTGGAGCTGATCAAGGGCTCGGGGATTAATGCGTACTGGGCGCAGCGCGGCTTGGGGCGGATCCTGGTGGCGCCGATCGATCTGGGGGCGATCGAGTTCGAGGAATCGCGCGAGCGGCAGGGAACGCTGGATTTCTGGCAGCCGATCGTCCAGACGCTGAACCCGGGCCTGAAGCCTCCGGAGAAGCTGAAATATGAATCGCCATACAATGGGTATCAGAGCGAAACGCGGGAGCAGCAGCGGGAGGGGACGGCGATTTCGACGGCGTGCGATTTCCTGATCCCGCAGCCGGCCCGGGTCGCCTGGTGGCGGCGGCTGGCGCTGCTCGCGATGGGCATCCTGCTGATCGTCGGCCCGCTCGATTCGATCGTGCTCAAGGCGGTCGGGCGCCCCCACCTCACCTGGACGACCATTCCGGGCTGGATGGGATTTCTGGCGCTGGCGGCGGCCTGGGTAAGCGCGGCGATTGCTGCTCCCGCTCCGGTGACTGTCCGGAGCTTGCGCGTCATCGATCAGGTTGACGACCAGGCCGTCGGCACGACCGGTGTGATGGCCGCCGATTCCTCGCATGATGCGATCCTCCAGATCAGCGGCGAAGAAGGTTGGTGGGACGCCGTGATCCCTGGCTCCGTCGATCCGGCAAAGGCGCCGGCGCAGGGCGATCTGCATCTGCATGAATCGCAGCAGTCGTGTGCGCCCGAGCAGCTTCGGTTGGATTCGGGGCATCCGCGATTCTTGCGATGGCTGAGGTTGGAGCCGGGGGCGCCGACGATTCGGGCATCGCTTTTGCTCTCGGCCAGCGGAGGCCCCCCGCGCCTGACGGGTACGATTCGCAATTTGTCCGCCAAATCTCTCAAAGACTTGCACGTTCGCACGGCACTGGGTGTCGCAGACATCCCGCTGGACAGCACCGGCGGACGATTGCAACCTCAGCAGGAAACTAAAGTTGACGTGGTTGCCAACGGCCGGGCGTTTTCGACAGCTTCGTTCGAAGCGAGATACCAGAACTACGGCTACTTCGGCAGCCGCAGTTACTCAACAGCGCTGAAAGAGCAGGATTTATGGGCGGTTGTGCCTGATTTGGCGGCGCGTCGTGGCCTGACAATTGATCAAATCATCGGCGGCGACGCTCACGCTGCCTGTATTTACGCCCAAGTTGTCGATCCCGCCGCCGGGCCGGAAGTCACGATCGAAGGCAAACCAAGTACGGCACAGTTTGAATGGCTGCGGGCATTGGTTCGGCTGGGGGAATAACCGATACTATGATATGCGCCGCGTGTAGAGGCATAATGTTCAATTCCGCCGAGCGATTTGTTGGCCGCCGCACCCGTTTGCCCCGATGCTGGTCTGCGCTGTTCTGGTGCGCCCTGTTGAGTGTGGCGGCGCAAGGCCAGGACCTGGTCGTCAACGCCCCCGCCACGCGGCCGGACGATGAAGTGCTTTTGCAATGGAAGGCATCGAGAAACGCCAACGAGGCGATGCTCAAGGGGTTCGCCTCGCTGGGTCGCCATCGGCTCGAGGACCTGATGCGGCTGCGGGTTGAGGGTCGTTTCCTGTCGTTGTCCACGCCGCTGGCAACCATTCCAAATGAGCAGCCGCGAAGGGTCAGCATCGATAATCTTCCCGGCTTCACGTTCATCAACGTTCATCGCGACCCCTCGACCGGCTCGTTGGATCGCTACAGCCTCAGCGCCGCCGATTTCCCACGGGAGAAGATCACCACGACAATCAGCGTGAGCTATCAGGGCGGATCGCTGACGATCACTCGCAGCACGCGCAGCGCCGATGCGATGCATCAGGTTATTTTCATGCAGCAACGCGGCTTGCAGTCCAGCGGGGGTGATGCGGTCGAGCTGTTCATTGTTTCCTCCAGCGACTATCAGCCGCAGCAGCTCACCTTCACATCGCCGGACTTCCTTTCGTTCCTTCGCGATCATCCGGAACAAACCGATGTGTACGTGCGGCCGATGCTGCGCCAGCTCCAAGCCGAGCCGCTGTTGTGTCCCGACCCGTCGGTGGCATGGCAGGTATTCAGCGATCTTCGCAAGCCCGACCCAGTGATGGCCCGTCGGATCGACGAACTGTTGCCGGCCCTGAACGATCCGGACTACCACGTCCGCAATCAGACTCTGATCAGGCTGAGGCAATTCGGACGGGACGCGGTTGACGTGATCGAGAACATGGATCGCTCAAGGCTCACGCCCGAGCAGAACGTGCGGCTCGACCGGTTCCTGCTTCAGTACGAGCAGCTTTCGTCCAAAGAGGTGGGCCGGCTGCGGGCCGACCCGACGTTCCTGCTGGATTGCCTGTATTCGGACGACGTTTCGGTTCGTCAGGCAGCAGTCGATCGCTTGCGCACGACCTTCCGACCCGACCTGGAATTCGACGTGAACGCCTCAACCGAGGTTCGCGCAGGAGCCGTCGCGACGCTCCGCCAGCAGCTCACGCCGGGGCGATAGATCCACCGAAATCTCCGCCTTCGAATCGATACGACATACGCAACAGCTTAATTCACCAAAGGATACAAATATAGCTCCCGACCCTATTTTTTATCCTTCCTTCCATGTCAGCACGACTTTTCCGGAGAGGCCGGCGCGCATGACCTCGAAGCCCTTCTCGAAATCGGTGTATGGGTAGCGATGGGTAATGACGCCGCTGATGTCCAGCCCTGACTGGAGCATCACGGTCATCTTGTACCAGGTTTCGTACATCTCGCGGCCGTAGATGCCCTGGATGTTGAGCATGTTGAAGACGACGGTGTTCCAGTCGATCGCCATGTCTTTTGACGGGATGCCGAGCATGGCAATCTTGCCGCCGTGCGCCATGTTGGCGAGCATGTCGCGGAAGGCGTCGGGATTTCCCGACATCTCCAGCCCGACGTCGAATCCTTCCTTCATGCCGAGCTTTTTCTGGGCGTCGGCGATCGACTGACTCCGCACGTCGATGGCCAGCGTCGCGCCCAGCTTGCGGGCCAGGTCCAATCGGTAGGGATTGACATCGGTGACGACGACGTATCGAGCCGCGGCGTGCCGCGCGATCGCCGCCGCCATGATCCCGATCGGCCCGGCGCCGGTGATCAACACGTCCTCGCCCAGAACCGGGAAATGCAGCGCCGTGTGCACCGCGTTGCCGAACGGATCGAAGATCGACTGCACGTCGCGAATCGAGGCGCTCGTCGGCTCCGGCAGGTGCGGATCGTGCACCCAGACGTTGGTCATCGGCAGCGCCAGGTACTCGGCAAACGCGCCGGGGCGATTGACGCCGATGCCCTTGGTGTCCTTGCAGAGGTGGCGCCGCCCGGCCAGGCAGTTGCGACAGCGCCCGCACACCACGTGCCCTTCGCCGCTGACAATGTCGCCGACATGGAAATCCTTGACGTTGTTTCCCACATCAACGATGCGCCCGACGAATTCATGGCCTACCACCATGGGAACGGGAATCGTTTTCTGCGCCCAGGCGTCCCAGTTGTAGATGTGCACGTCGGTTCCGCAGATACCGGTGCGGAGGATCTCGATCAGGACGTCGTTGATGCCAAAATCGGGGACCGGGACTTCATCGAGCCACAGGCCCTGCTCGCGATGTTTCTTCACGAGCGCTTTCATGGTTCTCATGGGCCCATCTTAGACCCGCCGTTCTTTGACAACCAGAACTCGATTCGTGCCTCCCTAACGAAAACTGAATGACACCTGTTCAAACGCTTAATGGAGCCGGTGAAGATGTGCTTCAGGTCCACCGCAGGAACGGTGCCTAATCCAGTCGGGCCAGTCACTTTGAAGGCTTCAGGGCTGAAGCCGTCCAGGAACTGGCAAAGCGCGGCCGGAGGAGTTGCTCTGCTGTAACTGGCGGCTGAAAGACGGATCGCCCGGTGCCTTGGCGTTGCGGCAAAGATGACTTACGACAGCGATGTGATCGTCATTGGCAGTGGGGCTGGAGGTGCAACCTTCGCGTATGCCTGCGCGGAGGCGGGGAAAAGCGTGCTTCTGCTGGAGAGGGGGAAACGATATCCGACGCTGATCCCCCCTGCTTCCCCCGCCTCACAAGAACAGGCCGTTCTCATCGATAAGGCGCCATACGACGACCGGGCTGTCGAGGTCAACGGAACCTCAAAGGGCCTCTACGCGGGCGGAGTTTTCGGGGGTGGAACTTCCCTCTACGGCGGCGCGCTGCTTCGGCCCAGCCTCGACGATTTTTCTCCCGGAAAGCGATACGGCGACCGCCTGCCGCGGGAATTGTGGGAATGGCCCATCGGCTACGAAGCCCTGGAATCGCACTACACTCGCGCCGAACGTCTTATGGGCGTAGGCGGTGACTGTGCCGACGACTTCGGTCCGCTGGGAAAGCCGGTGGCCGGATATATTAACCGCCCGCTGCCCCTGCATCCGCTCAATGAAAAACTGATCGCCGCCAATCGCTCCATCGGACTGCATCCGTTTCGCCTGCCGTTGGCGATCGACCCGCGCAGTTGCCTCCGTTGCGGGGCCTGCGCAGGCTACGTTTGCCCGACCGGCGCGCGGCGGTCTGCGGGACACTTGGTGGATACTGCCCAGGCCAACGGTTGGCCATTAAAGGTGCTGACGGGCGTCGACGTCGAACGCATTTCATTTGGGGCGGGCGGCCGGGCGGACGGCGTTCACGTCGTGGAACGCGCGACCGGACGACGTTCGATGTATCGAGCCCGATATTTTGCCCTCGCCGCCGGGGCGATCCATTCACCGCTCTTGCTGCTTCGATCCGGCGACAACCACCCGCTGATCGGACGAAACTACATGACGCACCTTTCGCCGATCGTGGCCGGCGTGTTCAAACAGAAGACCGGCGCCGAAAACGCGTTTGTCAAACAGGTGGGTTTCTCCGACTTCTATTTCGGAACCAAAACGATCGCGGACAAATTGGGCTTGGTGCAGTCGCTGCCGGTGCCTGGCCCGCTTCTGGCCGCCAAGGCGGCGCCGCGGGGCTTCCCGCGGTGGCTGATCAATTTTCTCCGCCGCCGGATGCTTCCGCTGGCGGGAATCATCGAGGACCTCCCCGACCCGGAAAACCGGGTGACCGCCGGCCCGAAGGGCGAGCCGCGGGTTACGCATCGTTTTGGCGAATATGACTTGGAGCGGGGACGGATGCTGGGGAAATTCATGTACCGCATCCTCAAGGCGGCCGGGGCGGCGTTCTGCCTGCCGACCCATTTCGCCTCCGACGAGCACGTGGCCCACCAATGCGGGACGCTACGCTTCGGCCGCGACCCGTCAAACGCGGTGCTTGATCAGGATTGCCGCTCGTTCGCACATCCCAACGTTTTTGCCGTTGATGGAAGCTTTTTCCCGACGTCTTTGGGCGTCGGCCCCGCGCTGACCATCATGGCCAATGCGCTTCGCATCGCGCAACGGGTGGCAATCGAGGCATAGATGTCCATCGTCGCAAAACAGCCTGTTGATCGCAGCCGCAAACGCCAGGTGCGGTGCGAACAGTTGCGTCAGGCCAGGCAAATTCACGGCGGGCTGGTGAACATGTTCGGCGCGCTGTTGGCCATCAAACTCTCGCGGCTGCCGATACCGAGCCGCCGGCTCCGTCTCTCCGTCTATCGCGGCGCGTTTGCCAAAAAATACCCACCGGGGCCCAATGAATTCGAGGCCGAGCTGCCGCTGTGGGAATATCCGAGCATCAACGCGCTTTTCACTCGCGGCATCAAGCCCGAATGCCGGCCGATTTGTGCTGACGATGGACAGTTCCTTTCCCCCTGCGACGGCACGATGCAGGAAATCGGCCCGATCGTGAACGGGAGAATCGTCACGCTCAAGGGCATCGAATACACATTGGCGTCGCTGCTGCCGGGCATGAATGTCGGCGCGTTTGAAGGTGGCCAGTACGCCGTCGTTTTTCTTTCGCCGGTCGACTGCCATCGCGTATTCTGTCCCCAGGACGGCGCGCTCGATCAGATCACGCATGTTCCGGGCCACCGGCTGCTCGTACATCCTCCCTGCCAAACCACCCACTACCCGGTTTATACGCTGAACGAGCGGATGATTCTCCAGCTTTCGACGCCGCCGGGACCGTGCCTATTGGTAATGGTCGCCGGGTGGGGCGTGGGCAATATCACGCTGCCGCTGCTCCCGGGATTCAAGCCGCGTTCTGGTGAAATCGAATCGCACCGCTGGACCCATCCCCCGCCGGTGCGGCGCGGCCAGTGGCTGGCGACGTTCGAGCTGGGATCCACCGTCGTATTGCTGACGCCACCCGCGGCGGACATCGTCTCGCTGATCGAGCCGAACGCGAAGGTAAAGTATGGGCAACCCCTCTTTAGATATCCCCGTTGAGCGGCGCCGGCGGTCGTTCGAACCTACTCGGCAGACCGTCGCTCACCAGACCGTCTGCGTCGCGTCGTTCGGTGATCCGGTCGCGGAGGACTACGCCGATTTTGCCAGGGTCCAAGGCGCCGGTCGCGTGCAGATGGTCGATCTGCGTCGTGGGTTTGATATCAGCGCCCGCTCGCTGGTTTTGTTTCTCAAGCCGAAGCTCAGCGTTGCGGAGAAGACTGCCCTCGACCGGCTGCTGGCGGGAATGTCCTCCGGAGAAGAGTGCCGGGTTTCCATCGTCAGCACGTTCCGTGTCCACCTGTGGGATGCGGAAGCGATTGAGGCCGAGCAGCATGTCGTCCGCGCCGCGAAACGCTTTAGCCTCCGCCCGACCGTCTTTCGCCCGGGTCACATTCTGAGCGACCGCTCACCGGTTCTCGCCGCCGCCGGGAGATGGGGATGCTGCTATCCACTTGTCCCTTCGCGAATGCGGAGTTGTTTCGTTACCGGAAGCGCTCTGTTCGGTGCGATCGAGCAGGAAAGGCTCGCGCAACCGACGCGCAGCAGGATTCACACTCTGCTGGGCGCAAACCTACCCTGGCGAGAGGTGCTGGCGTCGCACCGGACGACGGGCCCGCCCAGTACCTGTCTGGAGGTGATCACCTCCATTCTGGCCCTGCTGATGCTGGGCGAAATTGCCGGCCTGTTCATCACGTTGCTCGCAAAACGCCTTGTTCGATGGAGGGCGTTGAATGTCTCCATCCTCAAGCCCGTCACCTTCCGCGATCTCTGCGCGCTCTACAGCCCATACAACTACCGCCACGTCAAAATAGTCGGCTACAACAATGGCGTAAACCACTTCGGCCACCGCTACCCAGGCCGCACCATCGTCTCGACCGTGAACCTCAATCGCGTGGTCCCCGCCGGCGCGGCGATCATTCGCGGCGACTGCGGCGCCACCGTCCGCAAGGCCCGCGACGTCGTGCTGGCCCGCGGCCAGGACCTTCCGGTCATTCCCAATTACTCTTACGTCTGCCTCGGCACCGCCTTTTTCGTGCCCATCCATGGCTCGGCGTCAGACTATTCCTGCGTCGCTGAGACAATCATCCGTGCGATCTTGTACGACCCATGCGACGACCGTTTGATCATCGCAGACCAGGACAGCCCCGAGTTCGGCCGCTTCGCGTATGACACGAATTCCCAAGTGCTGCTGTTGCGGCTCTACTGTCACTTGAAGCCGAAGGCGACTTATTTCCTCCGCACCCAGGAATTCGACGCCCCTGCCGCGTCGGATTTGCTCGAGGCGCTGCGTGACAAGACCGCCGCCAACGTGGAGATTCGCAAGCCCAGCGCCTCCGGAACCCGGGTGACGATCTATCGCTATTACACCCAGGCGGGCGATGCACTATCACCCGCTCTTGCCGTCGCGCGCGACTCCATCGGCAAAGTCTGGGACCGGCTCGAAGAGAACCCGATCACCTCCTTCCTGATGCACGCGCTGACCCGGCACCTGGCGTTTCACGTGGAACTGTTCTTCACTTTCGAGCAATTCGAAAAGTTCTGGGAGTCGCACCGCGGGGTGCCGCTCAAAAAGATCCAGCTCCGCTACATCCGCGCCGACGGCTTGCCCAACTCGGCCTTTTGCGATCAGGACTGCGTCTCGGCCGACATGTTCATGTCCCGGCGGCACCGCCACGCGTTCGAGCGATATCTCGAACAGACTTTCGCACCCGGCGCCGTTCGGGCGAATCCTGGCAAGCACAGTTGCTAAGCGAGATTTCGATGACGACGACCGAAACCGCCGCTCCTTCCCGCCTTTCCGATACGCTCGGCCGAATGCTGCGCGAGCGGCGGCCAAACCTGTTTCGTCTGTACCTCAATCCGTTTGTCACGCAGGCTTGCTTCTGCCTCGATCGGTACGTGCGAAGCACGTGGACCGCGCGGGCCGACGCGCCGGATGATCCCTACCCATCGTTCCTGGCCAATTCATTTGACGAGGCTCTCGGCGGGGCAATCAAGCTCGCGCGCTATTGTCTCACCCGGGCCGGTAAATCGACCGATGGGCTGGTCCTGGATTTCGAAGACCGGGTGGGCTCTTTTACTGAAATCGAGCTCAGCGACGGTGGAAGGATCGAGCTCATCCCGGGACTGAAGGTCGTCAAGAACGCGCGGGACCTTGCCGACGTCGGGCAGAAATTCGGCCTGGTTGTGCTGGCTAGCGGGCTGACGGACGAGTCGTTTGAGTGTGTTGAGAGGCTGGTTCGCCGCGACGAGGCGCTGTTGGTGATGCGCGTGACGCGCCAGAGCCTCGCCGAGCTTCGTCGAGGCGACTCACCGGCCTTGGCGCGCCTGCGGCCCGACATGGTTGTCTTTGACGAATCATTCGTAAACCGCGAAGTGCCCTTCGGCGCCTTTTCGGCCCGCGGCGTTCTGTACGATCACTGGAAAGGCGCGGGCCGGGCCAATTTTCATTCCACCACTTATCAGCCCAATACTGTTTCAAGCCTGCATTTCATGAACTGCCTCGCACAGGCCGATCCTGAATTCTTCGCGAGCGTCGCCGCGGACCTGCAACGGATTGAAGCTGATTTTGACTACCGCAAAGCGCTCTTTGGCCGCCTCTACAGCACCTCGCTGCGTAAAGCGATTCGCCAGACCGGCTGCGACACTCCCGACATTCGCGCCGAGGGCGATTTCGTTATCGTGAATGGTCAGCCGATCTTCGATGGCGTGAGCGGCGTGGCGTGCAGCGTGCGCGGACACAACCCGCCGGACTATCTGCACGAGATCGAAAGCTCGGCCTGGACGGATGACCCGGCCGCTGAACTGGCCGGTAGGCTGGGGGAACTGACGGGATTGCCGCACCTGCTTCCCGCCGTCAGCGGCGCTACCGCGGTCGAAAATGCCCTCAAACTCGCACTGGCCGCCCAGTATCCCCGCCGAGACGTCATTGCGCTGCGCAGTGGCTTTGGCGGAAAGACGCTGCTTTCCCTCGCCGGCACCTGGCGGTCCTTTTACAAGGAAAACATCGGCCCGCTCTACGGCGACGTATCGTATGTGGACCCATTCGCCGAAAACGCAATCGCGCAGTTCGAGGCAGCGATGTCCGCAAACCCCGCCGCGGTTGTACAGGTCGAACTGGTGCAGGGCGTCGGCGGGGTTCGGGCCGTGCCGGAAAACGTCCTGCGCCATCTGGCCGAATCGCGGGAGCGTCACGGCCATCTTCTGCTCGTGGACGAAGTGCAGACCGGCATGTACCGGACCGGCCCATTCGCTCGATCCGTCTGGATGCGGCTCGAGCCCGACCTGCTGACCATCGGCAAGGGGACCAGCGACATGATGTTCCCCTTCGCCCTCACCCTGTATTCCGAGGCGGTCGCCGCTCAAGTCAATCGCGCGGCGCCCGGATTGGCCGACGAGCTTGGCCATCGCTACGGCTACGAGCAGGGATATCGCACCGTTCTGAATGTCTTCAAGCAGGCGGAACAGTTGAACCTCGAGCAGCGTGTGCGCGAGTCGGCTGAACTGGTGGCGGCTGACCTGCGCGAGTCGCTTAGCGGCTGCCGGGCCGTCCGCGACATCCGCGTTTTCGGCATGCTCATCGGCATCGAACTGGACGACTCGCGATGGCCGCAGCGCTGGCTGCACAAGCGACTGTTCTGGTTCTACCTCGCGGCGATGCTGCGTCACCCCCAGTTCCCGGTGCTGGTGGGCTTCTGCCAGTACGAGCCGAACGTGCTCAAGATCACCCCCCCGCTGAGCGCCGACCCGGAGCACCTTCGCAAAGCCTGCCGGACGATTACCGAGGTGTTGACCGCGCCGTTCCCGAAGCTCGCGGCGGCGGTGATCAAAAACCGGCTCCGCCCCTGCCCTATTAAGAGGAGAGATTTCTAATGGAGGCCCTTTCATCCCGGCCGGTGAACGTGGTGCGCGTCGAGTTCGACGAACTTTACGCGCGGCACCTCTGCCGGCATTCGCAGTTCGGCGTGAACCTGCTCCATCTGGTGGCGCTGTTCTTCGTCTGGTTTGGCGTATACGGCGCGGTTTACTGGCTTTTCCGCACGCCGTGGGTGGCGATCGGCATGGCGGCGGCCTACCTGCTGGCCGTCGACCCGAACCTTCCACTTCGGGTTATCTGCGCGGTCGCAGTCTTCCTTGCCGTTTTCCTGCTGGCCCTGCTCGAGCTGCCGCTGCTGCCGGTCTGGGCCTATCTGGCGCTGATTCCGATCTTCTATGTTTTCCAGAACTGGAGTCACCGGGTCTACCACCTCGAGCGCGACATGACTGCATTCAGGCAAAAGTACACCAAGGGCCCGGTCCTCTTCGTCATTCTTCTGTTCTACGAGGTGCCGCTTCTGCTGAATTTTCTGCTTTGGGGCCG
>DATHPP010000101.1:0-3982 GCA_035483795.1 Tepidisphaeraceae bacterium
CTTTGCCGGGGCCAGCATCGCCGCCGAGATCGGCACCATGGTTGTTTCTGAGGAAATTGAGGCACTCGAGGCCGAGGCGATCAGCCCGATTCGCTTTCTGGTCCTGCCGCGCGTGGTCGCCACCACGATCATGATGGCCAGTGTTGCCGTCGTCGGCGATCTCACGGGCGTCATCGGGGGCGGAATGGTGGGGAACTATTTCCTGGGCATCAGCGCCCCGCAATATTTCCACCGCACCTTCGAGGCCATCCACGTCCACGACTTTGTCACGGGCCTGATCAAGGCCGGGGTATTCGGCATGCTCATCAGCGGCCTGGCCTGCTTCCTGGGACTCCGTGTGACCGGCGGCGCCCAGGGCGTCGGCGTCGCCACCACCCGAACCGTCGTGCTCACCATCGTCGCGCTGATCACCGTCGACCTCATGTTCACGGCGATGTTCTATTATTACGGATGGTAACAGTGACCGGTAACCATGCCCCAAATTGCAATCCAAGTCGTGGACGTCACCAAAGATTACGCCGGCACCCGGGTGCTGGACGCGATCCGGCTCGACGTCTTCGCCGGGGAAACGCTGGTGATTCTCGGCGGCTCGGGCTCGGGCAAATCGACACTGCTTCGGCTGATGATCGGCAATGTCCCCTACACCGGGGGCGAAGTCGTTGCGTGGGGAAAAAGCCTGCATGCGATGAACGACGACGAGCTGGACAACTATCGCCGGTCGATCGGCGTGCTGTTTCAGAGCGGGGCGCTGTTCAACTCGATGAGCGTGGCGGACAACGTGGCGCTCCCGCTCCGCGAGCACACCGACCTTCCCGAGCCGACCATCGACATCATGGTGAAGATCAAGCTCGAGCTGGTGGGCCTGCGGCAGCACGCCGAGAAAATGCCCGCCGAGCTGTCGGGAGGAATGAAAAAACGCGCCGGCCTGGCCCGCGCCATCGCCCTGGACCCCAAAGTCCTCTTCTATGACGAGCCCAGCGCCGGACTCGATCCCGTCACCAGCGCCGAAATCGACCAGCTCATCATCGATCTGAACCACAAGCTGGGCGTCACCAGCGTCGTCGTCACCCATGAGATGGACAGCGCCTTTCGCATCGCCGACCGGATGGTGCTGCTGGACCGCGGCAAGTTCGTCGCCTGCGGCACGCCAGAGGAGATGCGCGACTCGACCGACCCGCTGGTGCGCCAGTTCGTGCACGGCCTCACCGAAGGACCGTTCACGGACCGCCGAAAGGCCGGTGGGTACGAAGTTGATCTGTTGGGCGGGGGAGTGTGACAAGGAGATTTGCGATTGCCGAGTTGCGATTTGCGATTGAGATTCGAAGCTCGAAATTTGGGATTTCAGATTTCAAGTCGCAAATTGCAAATCGCAACTCGCAAATGATTTCATGAACAAAGAACGCAACGAACTCAAAGCGGGCGTCTTCATCATCATCACCCTGGTCCTGGCGATCGTCGTCGTGATTTGGATCAACGGCGCCGGGGTTGGTCCCGTGCAGGCCCGCACGGTCGCATACAAGCTGACCGACGACGTCGGCGGCCTCCGCGTCGGGGACGACGTGCGCCTGGGCGGGTTCAAGGTCGGGACGGTCCGCGACATCCATCCGGAGGGATTGGGGTCCGCCGACGCCCACCTGCTCATCACCTTCACACTCCCCGCCAGCTACGTCCTCCACACCGATGCCGCGATCGGGCTTCAATCCAGTTTGACCGGGGCGGCGAACCTGAACATCGTCAGCGTCGGCACCGCGTCGGCGCCGGCGGTGGCCGCCGGGCAGTCGCTGGCGGGACGGACCGATCCAAAAACGGCACTGCTGGCGACCCTCGCCCGCGCCGCGCCGCACCTGGAAGACACGATCACCCAGCTCGACACGCAAACCGTTCCCAAGGTGAACAAGACCGTCGACTCGGCGCAGGCGCTGCTCAAACATGCCGACGCCAAGGTCGACTCGGTCACTGCCAGCGCGACCCGCGCGTTCGACGAGGCGAGCGGCGTGCTGGGCGACAACAAATCCGACCTGCGCGGCACGATCAAGAACGTTCATTCGATCAGCGATACGGTTGCCCAGAAGTTGCCCGGCGTCTCGGAGCAGCTGAGCGAGCTTCTGAAGAAGACGAATGGCAGTCTCGACGCCGCACAAACGGCGTTGGCCGACATTCAGAAGACCGCGGCCAACGCCCGCGATCTGACGCAGTCGCTGCGATCGGTCATCGTCGACAACCACAGCAAGCTGGACGGGATCGTCAACTCGATCAAGACGGCCAGTGACAACATCAAGGAGGCGAGCATCGAGATCCGCCACAGCCCCTGGCGGCTGCTTTACAAGCCGACGCCCGCCGAGGCCGGCAATCTCAACCTGTACGACTCGGCCCGCGAGTTCGCACTAGGCGCGGAGAGCGTCAGCGACGCCGCGGGCTCATTGCGCGACGCCCTGCACGACCCGCGCGCCGACCGCGCCCAGATCAGCAAGTTGCTCGAACAACTCGATGCCAGCTTCAACCATTTTCATGAAGTAGAGGGCAAGTTGTGGTTGACCGCGGGGCAGTGAACCGCGGCAATGACGAAACTCGAATGACGAATGACGAATCAAATTCGAATAACCAATGACCGAAGCTCGAAACGCTACGGGTCGAGATTCTTCGTTTCGTCATTCGTATTTCGGTCATTCGGATTTGATTCGTCATTCGTCATTCGAGTTTCGTCATTCGGCGGGAGGTGGTTTGCGACGATCAGTCCACTACCGTGATCGCCATCCACCTCTTTCCCCAGGCCTTTGCCTCTTCATGGGTGGGGAAGAAGACGTCGATGTGATCACCCTTGATCGCCCCGCCGCGATCGATGACTTCGACGGGTTCGCCCCCGGCGTAGCCGGGAATCTGGAGCTGCGTATCGAATTTGAAGATTTTCGTGTCGGCGGCGACGAAGTGGCCGCCGTTGTAGGAGATCGAGCGCCCGCTGGCGGTGAGCCCGCGGGCATTGGGACCGCAGCACTTGGTGCACCCGCAATATGCGGTCACCAAGACCCAGACGACTTTCTTCTCCGCCGTTCCCGCGCCCGGAAGCATCGCCGGGGCCAAAGATGGCGAGCTAGCGCTGCTGGCAGGGGCCGAATCGCGGAGCAGTTCGGCGGCCGGTTCGACTTTGACTTTCGTATTTGCAGATGCCTGCGGCTTTGCCGCCCCCAGCAGCACCAGAACCATACCAAGGCAGGCAGTCAGGAGTGAGGTTTTAGCGCCAGCGCCGATCATCCGTGATCCAGCCATCCGAGCGATACAGGTCAGCGTCCAAGTCAGCTTCATGGTGCGGGGACTGTACACCACGCCGTCCGGCCCGCCGGAAAATCATTCAAGTCCGACAACTCAGCAGGCCGATCTATAACAACCAGGAGTTTTATCCCACCGACAGCCCCGCGTCAATCGCCGGGATCGACGATCTTCCTTATTGGACGCGACCTGATCTCGAGCATCCGACGCCGGTGCGACGCTTCGTTTTGTAGGGGATGTCTCTCAAAAGCGACAGCCGAGTTGCCAGTTACACCCTTTCCACGATTTGCAGCACTTTGAAATCCGGGCAGGAAAAGCTGGCGTAGGATGGCAGCCCCAGCCGCCGAAAGAGCTGGAAGGCGTCGCCGGCGCCGTGGTCGGCGGCAAACAGCGCCAGCGCCGTCCCGTGCGTCACGACTACGACGTTGCCCGACCCATGAGATTCGAGCACGGAGGCGATCGCCTGCGAGAACCGCTCGGCAACCTGCTGCGCCGTCTCGCGCCCGAGCACCAGCCGCCGGCGGTCCCTGAAAAACAACGCCATCGAGCTGATGAAATCCCGGCTGGGCATCATCGGCACGTTGCTGCGGTCGTGCTCGTGGAGGTCCTGAGCTTGCGCGAGCGGTTTGCCCAGCGCCGCCGCCACCAGGTCCTGCAGCTCCAGCGCGAGCTCGGGCGTTCCCGCCTGCCCTGGCCGGAGGATCACGAAGCACACGAG
>DATHPP010000102.1:0-35375 GCA_035483795.1 Tepidisphaeraceae bacterium
CCCATTATTAAAGACGGCCAGCTCTCCCGTAAGCGTAAGCGATCCCGTGCCGCTGACGTTGAGGGTACCCGTGCCGCCGGCAACGCTGCCGCCCCCAACCGTCGCGGCTTGGCCGCTGAGCGATCCGCCGGAGAGGTTGTAGACGCCCTGGGAACCGGTCATGGCGGCGAGCCAGAGCCGGCCCGACGCTCCGAGGTTGTTGCTGCCGCCGCTCTGGTTGAAGTGGCCTACCGCCTGATCGCCCACAATCTCAAGGCCGCTGTTGGCGTTGAGGACACCGGTGCCCGATAGCGAGTAGCTGCCGACACTCGATGTCTGGCTTGCCACGACCAGGTTGCTGGTCGAATTGGTCCCGCCGGTCTGGACGAAAGTGCCCGTGCCGGAGTAAGCGACGTTTTCGCTGGGCGCCGACAGCAAGCCAGCCGAAAGAGTGTAAATACCCACTCCGGCGGTCTGGCTGCCGATTATCGGCTGGTCGCCGACCGTCAGAAAATTCGTGATGCTGTGGGTTCCCCCGGACTGGGCAAATGTTCCCACGCCCTGATATCCGACCGATTCCTGGTATGCCGCCAGCGTCCCGCCCGAGAGAACGTACGCGCCGCCGCTGCCGCTGAAGTAACCCATATAAAGCCACGAGCTGCTGGTATGGGTGCCGCCCGATTGGGTGAAAGTGCCCGCACCGCCATAACCAACGTACTCCAAACTGCTGACGGTCAGAGTGCCACCCGGAGAAAGCGAATATAACCCTCCGGCGCTACTGCTACCGGCCAGGAAAAGGCTGAAGAAGCTCGCGCTGCCGCCGGTTTGCTTGAAGGTGCCCAGCCCGGTGAAGCCCACGTACACATTATCATTCGCGGTGTTCACCAGGCTGGCGCCGCTTCCCAGCAGGTAAGTTCCCTGGCTGCCGGACGAGTACCCGAGATAGATCGAACCGGCAAACGAGTTCGTCGCGGCGGTCTGATTGAAAGTGGCGATGCCGGTATTGCCGATCGTCTCGTTGCCGGCAAAGAGGTTGTCTGCTGCCGTTCCCTGATTCAGCACAACGCCGACCGTACTGCTGCCGTCCAGCGTAAGAGAGGAGATAGCGGTGAGGGACGTGTAGCTCCCGTCGAACGTAACGGAAAAGAGACTGGTGGGCGACTGGGTAATGTTGACGGTGTCGCCGACAGTGGGAACGAGACTGGTGTTCCAGTGGCTGGCGGTGTTCCAGTCCTGACCGCTGGTGCCGATGAAACTGTCGGTGTTGGCGGCGCGGGACAATAAGGGCGTCGCGGTCACTGCGGCCAACAGCACAGACGCACCCCGGCGGTGCGCCCGCCGACGAGCAATTTCCCCGTTCATCGTTCTCCCTTCCCAGCGATCTGAAGCCCCAATTATCTGACGCGACGCGTCACGGAATCGTAACAGAATCTCCCGTTTGCAGCAAAGTAAGTTTTCGCAATCTACGCGGCAGCATACTAACAATCGCGTTTGGCGGTATCCTTTCCCAGATGCTTCAGGACTCCCTTATCCCGCTGTATGTCTGACCAATCTATCGATGCCGCGATTCGCCAGCACTCTGCCGGGAATTTGGCCGCGGCCGAGGCGATGTATCGCAGCATTCTTGGCCAGAAGCCCGATCATCCCGGCGCGCTGCACTTGCTCGGCGTGGCCCTGAGCCAGCAGGGGAACAAGCGGTCGGCGATCGATTACATCAGCCGGGCGATCGCGATTAATCCGCAGGTTGCCGATTTTCACGCCAACCTGGCGCTGGTCCATCTGGAAAATGGCGAGCCGGACAAGGCGCTGATTGCCTGCCAGCGGACGCTTGCCCTTCAGCCCAATCATGTCGATGCCCTGCATCAACTGGGCAACGCCCTCAAGCAACTGGGCCGGGCGGAGGAATCGATCGAACCATACCAGCGGGCGATCGCGCTGCGGCCGGATTTTGTGATGGCGATGGGAAATCTGGCCGAGTCGCTTCGCAAGATCGGCCGCAATGCCGAGGCGGACGCGCTGACGGAGCGCGTCCTCGCGCTTTCGCCCGGCGATCCCAAGGCCCTGGCCGCTCGCGGTGAATCGCTTCTGCGGCAAAAGAAAAACAGCGAGGCCGCCGAGGCGTTCCGCGCGATGACGCAGAAGTGGCCCAGCGAATGGGCCGGTTACAACGGCCTGGGCGTCGCGCTCTACGGGCTGGGCAAGTTCGACGAAGCGATCGCGCTGTACGAGAAAGCCGCGGCGCTGTCCCCCGAAAATCCGGGCCCCTTGAACAATCTTGGCTACGCGAGCGTCGGCCAGGGGCGGATCGACGAAGGAATCCCTTTCTATCGCGAGGCCCTGTCGATCCGGCCGGATTTCGCGGATGCGCACAACAATCTCGGCAACGCCCACCTGGCGAAGCTCGATCTGGACGCGGCGATGCGCTCGTACGAAGACGCGTTGTATTTTCAGCCGGACCATTCGGATGCGCACTGGAACCGCGCGCTGCTGCACTTGCTTCGCGGGGAATTCGAGCGCGGGTGGCTCGAGTACGAATGGCGCTGGCTGAAATTTCCCGAGGTCCGCCGGTATTTCGCCAAGCCATTGTGGGATGGCTTCGACATCGCGGGCAAAACGATCCTGCTGCACGCCGAGCAGGGCTTTGGCGATACGATCCAGTTCGTGCGACTCGCCCCGCTGGTTGCCGCGCGCGGAGCGACGGTAAATCTGGAATGCCAGCCGGAGTTGGAAGGACTGTTGCAGCACGTGCCCGGCGTCGCCCGCACGGTATCGTGTGGCGATCGGCTTCCGCCGTTTGATGTCCACTGTCCGTTGCTGAGCCTTCCGCGGGCGCTGGGGATTGGCGTCAAAAATATTCCCGCCGAGGTTCCGTACCTTCAGGTCGATCAGAATCTCTCTCGCAAATGGGGACGAAAGCTGAAAGATCACGACGGTTACCGAATAATCGGTGTCGTCTGGGCCGGGGCCAGAACTCACCGGCGCGACACCGAGCGTTCGATCCCCATCGAGTCGCTCGCGCCGCTGAATCAAATCCAGGGCGTGCGGCTGTTCAGCCTTCAGAAGGAAGTTGCCCCACAAGGGATCCGAGTGCCGGGAATGGTGGATTTCACTACTGAATTGCACGATTTTGCCGACACGGCGGCGTTCATCGCCAACCTCGATCTGGTGATCGGCGTCGACACCGCCGTCGTTCACTTGGCCGGGGCGCTGGGCCGCAAGGTCTGGACGCTGCTCCCATATTCGCCGGACTGGCGATGGCTCCTGAACCGCGACGACAGCCCCTGGTATCCGACGATGCGACTGTTCCGCCAGCCGGGCCCCGGAGATTGGGCGACGGTCGTCGGCAACGTGGTGGAATCGCTCAGCGCCGAAGGCTGCCGCGGAGCGAATCGGGAGGGCGAGGCTCCGGCCGAGCCGAACGCTCCGGAATCGGGGAGTGCGGCTCGGCCGGAGCCTCGCCCTCCCGGATAAGCAATCCCGGCTTGATTTCGTTCATCGGTGCCGTAACCTCAACCATGAGGTGATGGGCTCGTGACAACCGCAAGACTCAAGACCGATTCGAAGCTGTTCGCCTACTCCCGTTGGGATGCGATCCCGGTGCTCGCGGCAATCGCACAGTTTGCCTACGTGCTCTTCCTGTTTGTCGCATTCAAGCATCTGTCCTGGTGGTGGCTGGTGCCGCTGGGGCTGATCTATTCGGTCAGCATCTCTTGGAACATCAACGGCATCTCCCACAATTTTCTCCACAACCGCTATTTCCGATGGGGCGTCCTGAATCGCTGTTTCAGCATTATGGAATCGATGATGCTGGGCTTTTCGCAGGTCTTCTACGAGAACATCCATAAGCGGCACCACATCGGCAACGCCGACCTCCCTGGCACCGACGGCAAGACGATCGATCCACTTTCGATCTACAAGCACGGCCATGAAGGCCGGGCCGAAAACGTCTGGACCTATACCTTCGTCTCCTACATGCGCGACGATCCGCGCGAGACGTTCAATGACATCTATCGCCTGAGCCCCAGCGAAGCCTACTGGGGCATCTTCGAGATTATTGCGTTCGTCCTGTTCTTTGGGCTTGGCTTCGTGCTGAACTGGAGGTTCATGTGCTACTTCCTGCCGTTCTATTACTTCGGGCACTGCCTGTCGTATCTGAACGGCTATTACCTGCACCTGGGCGGCAATCCGGATGTGCCAATCGCCTGGGGAGTCAGCTCCTATCACCGGCTTTACAACTGGTTGTGGTTCAACAATGGCTACCACGCCGAGCACCATTACCGCCCGCGGCTGCACTGGACGAGGATGAAGCAGTTCCACAAGGAGATCGCCGAGCAGCAGCAGGCGGCACGGGTGCGGGTGATCAAGCCGCCGCACGGCCTGGGGTTTCTCGATGAGGACCTGCGCCGGGACCTGAGGGAGGGAAAAACCCCGGTTCCGGCAACGCCACAACGTGTGGGATGAGAGTGGCATTTTTGCACAAAACCACCTGCTCAGGCCTCGTCTGCCGATAATTGCTGTGATGGTCCCACACTCGGGCGGCCACCGGAACTTTGCTCGGCGCGTTCGCCGCCGATTCGTTTTGCTGCGCGCTGTCGAACGTGCCGGGCTGGGTTTGCTGGGCGGGTGTGCGGCGGGTTTGCCTTTGGTGGCAATCGCGATCTGGCGCGGCTTGCCCGCGGTGCCATTGGCCCTCACCGCAATCTGCCTGGGAATTGCCTGTGGAATGATCTGGGGATGGCTCACGCGGCCTACCCTCCTGGCCGCCGCCATGGAGGCCGACCGGCAACTGCAATCGGCCGATCTTCTCAGCAGTGCACTGACGGTCTCCGCCACGACCGATGATCCGTGGGCGCGCGCGGTTCTCAGGGAAGCAGATCGATGGAGCACCATGCATTCACCGTCCTCCGTGCTGCTCAACCGAATGGGCGCCCGCGCCTGGGGCGGGGTCGGCCTGGCGACGGCGCTGCTGATCTTGCTTGCACTTTTGCCAGCCTATGCCAGCCCGACCCGTGCGGGTCAGAACGGCGCTGGCAGCGTCAATCTGCTGTCTGAGGAGGGCGCATCGCTACAGTCGCAGCCGAGCCGTCCCGGTTCATTTTCCCGGCGCACGCCGGTGGAACAGGAGCCCGAGGACGCGCGTCCGAGCCGGATGACCACGAGCGACCAGACCGAGCAAGATCAGATCGCTTCGCAGACCGCCGAAGGGCAAGCGCACGAATCCGCTTCCCGGTCTGGCGATGCGCGAGGCGCTGGTGAAAGTCATTCCCGAACGAGCAATCAGGAACCGTTGGCCAACCCGCAGACCGCTGCGAAGGGCCGGGATCAGTCCGCAAGCGGTCGCGCCGCGGCAGGTGTCGGACAGACCGCCGACCACGCAACATCCGGTGCCGGCGTCACCGCAGCAACCCCTGTCGCACCCCGTTCCGTTCCAAACGTGCCTCCCTGGAGGTCTAGCCATTGGGCCAGCGACATCGAACACGCCGAGCAGGCCGTGCAATCCGGCCAGGTTCCCGACCAGTACCGCGACATGATCCGCGGATACTTCGATCGGGCAAAGGACCGATAATTCCCCTCAAGCCCGCTGCCAAGGTGGGCCGAAAAGCAGACAAGGCCGAATGCGGTCGGCGAAGCGATCGATGCGCTAACTCGCGTAAATATCAGGATTTGCATCGCAAATACTTGGGCAATCTTCCGAAGTTGCCACTGCCCTGCGGGCGATAATCCTGTCGCACGGCCCTCACGAGACTCTTGTGTGATAGTCTATGATCTGAGAAATTGAAGAGAGCCGTATGCGTGAACTTTTCGTCGAAGATGGTGTCGATACTGCATCCCGACCTGTAATGAGCCCGGATGCGGCGCAGGAGATTCGCGACGCGATTGCCGGCCGGCATGTCTGCCCGTTCTGCGGCGCCGTCCGCGAGGACAACTCCGGCGGCTGCCCGCGATGCTCGATGGAAAACACCTCGGGCTCGCGCCAGGCAACCAAGGCGCGCATCGGCCCGTGGTACGTCTTCCAGTCGCGCAACCCCGCCGCCCCGGGAATGAAGTTCGATACTTTGCTGGGATTTACCCGCAAGGGCAGGGTGAAAGCGCGGTCGATCGTCCGCGGGCCCACGACGCATCAGCTCTGGCGCTTTGCGGCGCATGTCAAAGGCCTGAGCCGCGAATTCGGCATCTGCTACAGTTGCGGCGGCGCGATCGAGCGGACGGCCAGTCTCTGCCCGCATTGCAACCGTCTTCAGGATCCGCCGGACAACCCGGATGTATTTCTTGAGGGGCAGGAGCTGGAAGCGCCCGCCCGGCCAGTGCCCCGGCGCGACGCGGCCCCGACACCTCTGGCCGCCGAAGACATTGTCGTTCCCACACCCAAGCAGCAGCGCTCCGCATCGCCGCCCACTCGATCAGAGGATCCCCTGGACGCATCACCGCAAGACAAGATCGAGCCTCCGAAAAAGGGCTCGGCGGACGGGTTTCTCTCGCCGCAGGACTTGGCGGCCGCCTTCAATCTGGACTTCCGTCCCAAGGGCCGCCACGCCCGCCGGATGCAATCGCAAATGCAGCGGCAATATTCCCAGGAGCCGCTGCATCCCGGGATGCCACGCCGGCGGCGCTGGGGCCGCACACTTTTCGTGCTTCTTCTGCTGGCGTGCATCGCCGCCGGTTCCTACGTGCTTTATGTCCGCCCCGATCTTCGCGCCCGTGCAAGCGATTGCTTGAACCAGGGAGTGGCCTGGACGAAACAGAAGTGGGCGCAATGGAAGCCCCCGCCTTCGCCTTCCAGGTCCGCGCCACCTCAGGTCGTTGTTCCGGATCAGACTCCGGTGCCACAAGCGTCTGCTGCCACGGTTACGACGATGGTGCCGCCGCAAAAAGCGCAACCCCCACAAAAGCCATCGAAACAGGACCAGAGTCTTACGTCGCAGGGCAAACCCAGCCCGTGGGACCAGCTCTATCAGAACCAGCAGAATCCGCAGCCTCCCCCGAAGGCTGTGCCCGCCTCCGAGTCCGCGGCTCCCCCGCAGCCGCAGGGATCGATGGATGACATGCGCAAGCTTTACTGGGAAGCCATCGACGCCGAGGCCCAGGGCGATTTTGCCACCGCGGTCAAAAAGTACGAGCAGATCAAGCAGATGCCCCAGGACCTCTGGCCGCGCGATCTCGACCTTCGGTTGGATCAGGCCAAAAAGCAGGTGCACTGAGAGTCCGCGGGGGCATGTTCATGCATCGGTCGCGGTTTCGGGTGTTTCCGATTCTGTAGCCAGGTGCAGCGTCGCGCCAGCGTAGGTTTTTCGATGCTCCTCGGGGGCCTCGATGATCTCCAGTTCGTCCTCAACGCGATTCTGCTCGACCAGGATCTTTTTTTCCCGGATCAGCTCCAGCAGCGCCAGGAAAACCCCGATCATCTCGCTGCGCCCCTTGCGCCCGATGATGAGCTGTCGCAGGGTGAGCTTTCCCTCCCGCTTCAATCGATCCTCGATGTCCGCAGCATGCAGATCGATCGGAGTATCGTCATAAAGAACTTCGTGATACCGCGGCTGGCGAACGCCGACTTCCTTCATCAACCGGTCGAACGCGGTTAGCAGGTCCCAGATCTGCACTTCGTCCAGATCGACCGGAGGGGGTTCGTCCGATTGTCCTTCCCGATCCGCGGGAACGCGCGGAAACCGGCTCTCATGCTCCTGCTGTTTGCGCCCCAGCAGCGTGGCAGAATCCTTTAGCCGCTTGTACTCGAGCAGCTGCTGCACGAGCTCGTAACGCGGGTCGGTCAGCTCCTGGGCCGCGGACATTCCATCCTGCTGCGTCGTCGGAGGCGCTTTGGGCAGCAGCATCGCGGACTTGATTTCCATGAGCGTCGCCGCCATCACCAGGAACTCCCCGGCGACGTTGATATCCAGGCCTTCCCGGTCCTTCATCTCCCGCAGCATGTGGACATAGGAGAAGTACGAGTCGGTGATCCGGGCGATGGGAATGTCGTAGATATCCAGCTCGTCCCGCTTGATCAGGTAGAGCAGCAGGTCCAGCGGCCCGTTGTAAACATCCAGTTCGACTCGATATTCCACGCACCGTCCTTGGTTTGAGGTTCGGTTGATTTTAATGGCACTCGTTCGATAATCCACACAGGGCTGCGCAAATGACGAAATCCGAATGACGAATGACGAATCAAATCCGAATGGCGAAAGCTCGAATGACCAAACGAAGGCGTCACGAGTCTCTCGTGCGATCAACCTCTCTTTCCCCCTCTCCCTCCGGGAGAGGAACTTGTGGCACAGCCGCCCTCGGCTGTGTTCGATCGGAGGTAGAAGAGCGTTCGTCGAAGAACTTCCGCCGGTGGCGGAACACAGCCGAGGGCGGCTGTGCCACAATGTCCCTCACCCCAACCCTCTGCCGGACGGAGAGGGGGAAAGCCCGCGCCCTTCGACATGAACCAGAACATCCGCGAATTCGCTCAACAAGTGCTCCAGACGGAGGCGGATGCGGTGCGCAGCGTCGCATCGTTGATCGATGATTGCTTCGAAAGCGCCGTCCGATTGATTCTGGACTGCCCGGGCGCGGTCCTGACCAGCGGGATCGGCAAAGCCGGGCACGTTGCCCGCAAGCTCTCGGCGTCGTTCAGCAGCACCGGCACGCCCAGCCATTTCCTCAACCCCGCCGAGGCCCTGCACGGCGATCTGGGCTCGATCCGCAAGCGCGACGTGGTCCTCATCCTCTCCTACAGCGGCGAAAGCGACGAAATCCTGCGGATGCTCAATGTGGTCAAGAAGTTAGGCAATTCCGTGGTCGCCATCACTGCCTCAGCAACCACCGGCCTGGCTCGAGCTTCCGACGTCGTTCTCAAAGTGGGCAAAATCGAGGAGGCCTGCCCCTTGGGCCTCGCCCCCAGCGCCACCACTACCGCCATGGCTGCGCTCGGTGACGCGCTATTCCTCTCGGTAATGAAATGCAGAAAGTTCACAGCCGAGGAATTCGCCGTCTATCATCCGGCTGGCCAGCTTGGCAGGAAGCTGATCAAGGTGAAGGAGGCGATGACCTTCAAACGTGGGGAAAACCTGCCCGTCGCCTCAGAGAGGCTGACGGTGGGGCAGGTGCTTCACGAGGTCAGCTCGATCAAACGTCGCAGCGGCGCTGTCGTACTGATCAATGATGAAGGGAAGGTCAGCGGCATTTTTTCCGACGGCGATCTCCGCCGGGCCATCACCGATGACGACGGCTCGGTCCTCCGCCGGCCTATCCGCGAATTGATGACCAAAAACCCCAAGCGCATCCGCGGCGACCAACTTGCCAGCGAAGCCATCGCCCTCATGCGACCGCACCGAATCGACGAGTTGCCTGTCGTTGACGACGATGATCGGCCGATTGGATTAATCGACATCCAGGATCTGGTGGTCCTGAGAATGCTCGATGTGGAAGAGTAATGCGATCGACAATTCTGGTCATTTTCTCGGCAATCACGCTGGCCGCGTTGTTCATCGGATACTGGACGATGCAGCCGGCCCCCGCGACCAGCACGAGCGTGGACAGCGAGCCGGTGAAAGTCGGACCCGCGCCCAAGCGCAACGACCCCAACCAGAACAACGGCATCCGCTCGGGTGAGTTTGCCTGGTTGAAACAGCATGACCGTGACGGAGTCGTCTCCAGCGAGTTCACCGGCGACGCCTACCATCCCCGCCCCAACGGCACCGTCGACGTCAGCAATCCCGCCGGTATTTTCTACCTGGCGAACCACCAGCGTCTCGAAGTCCATGGCAAAACCGGAAACATCGTCCTGAAGGAAGTTCCCGATCCGGCCAAGAGCGCCTTTGGCGCTGGGCCTTCGGCGCCGCCGCCATCGCCCCCGACCCGCGGCCGGCTCGACGACGTCACCGTTACCCTCTTTGACGAAACTCGCCCAAAGGATCAGCAAGTCGTGCTGGTCATGACGACTAACAACATCGTCTTCGACAACGAATCTTTCCACATCTTCACCCAGGGCTACCGCGACCAAACGGGAAAGCTGATCGACAACGATCAAGTCCCCGTCGTCGTGCACGGGCAGATCGAAATGAGAGGACGCGGGCTCAAAGCCCGCTGGAACGACCGCGACGGCCGTCTCGAAGAACTCGAAATTGCCCACGGCGACGTGCTCGTCATCACGGATCCCGCCAATTTCTCCCTCGGCGGCCCGCAGAAGAAGGCCAAATCTCCCGTGGCGGCGATGGGTCTTCTCCCTCCCTTGCCAGCAGCTCTCGCCGCGGCCGACAACCAATCCGCCGGCGACGTCATCACGTCCTACACGACGCCGACGACCCAGCCCCACGCCCCCACGCACGAAGCCCACCCGCCGGTTGTCTACGGCGCCACGTTCTACGATCACGTGCGCATCAATCAACCCGACCCTTCGGGCAAGTTCGACCAGCTTCTGATCGAGAATGTCGACCAGATGGTCGTCGATTTTCTCCTGAAGCAGTCAAGCAATTCCGCCGCAACTCAGCCCGCGTCATCTGCGACTCAGGCCGCGGCGGCTCCCACCACGACAACCGAGCCCCAGGGGCCAGCGCCGTCGCAGATCCAAGTCCCCGCGCCCGCGCCGGTCCTCGCGCCTGCGGCTTCACAGCCCGCCGAGAAAGAGCAGCCGATCTACGTCCACTGGACCGGCCTGCTGCGGATCACCCCGCTACAGCAGCAGCCGTCGATCGTGCCGCTGAAACCCGGCGAGTCCGCCGTCAGATTGATCGGCCTGCCAGTCAACGTCCATCGCGTCGATCCCAAACAGCAGGGCATCGAGCACGTACAGTGCGCTTCGCTGGTCTATAACAGTTCCACTCAGCACGTCCGCCTCGACCGCTCCACCCGATTTCCGCAGGTGCTGATCGACAAATCGCCCGCGCCCGCCGCCAAGGACCAGGGCGTGACGCATTTCGCGTCGGCCGGCGTCGTCGAATATTCCCGCGCCGAGCAGCGCGCCACCGTCACTGGCCCGGGCCGCGGGCTGATGCCGTTGGAAGCCAGCGCCCAATCTCCCGCCTCACTGATGCACGTTGCCTGGCAGAAGGAGGCGCAGTTCAACTTCGCCCCCGGCGCGACCGACGACCAGCTTCTGCTGCGCTCGGGCCGGTTCGTCGGCGACGTCGACATCCAGCACCCCCGTCTCACCCTCCGCAGCCAGACGCTCGATCTGGCCTTCGAACCAACCCCCAAACGCTCGAATGCGTCGAGTCAGCCGTCAAGTGCCCAGTCCAATCTCCGCCAGGCGGTGGCAAAGACCAACGTCTATTGCGTTCTCACGGGAAGCGATGGGAAGAAGCAGACGATCGAGTCGGACCGGCTCCAGCTCGATTCCGCCCTGGCCGATAGGAAAGTCTATCCGCGCCACGTGAACGCAACCGGCTCGGTTCACGCCTACGCCGACGACGATCTTCGCGCCGAAAACCTGGATGTGCTTCTCAAACCCGCGCCACCGCCGCGCATCGCCAAATCGACGACGCGCAAGTCGGCGGACGACGATGCCGCCCAGGTCCAGCTCGACGAGTTGGTGGCCTGGGACCACGTGACGGCAAAATCGAAGGACGGCAGCGTCGCCATCGGCGACAAGCTCACCGTCACCCAGGACAACGGCAAACAGCGCGCAACCATCGCGAGCAGCGCCCAGGCCAAAGTCGCCGATCCCAAGGGCAACTTCGTCACCGGCCCGGAAATCCAGTTCGATTCAGGGGACGGCAAGTCGTACGTCGTGGGCCCCGGGGCGCTGCACGCGATCCGGCAGGCCAGCACCACCCAGCCCGCCGAGCCCGTCGATGTCGCCTGGGCGACCGGCGCGATGTTCGACGGCCAGGCCAATCGCGTCGATTGCGACGGCAGCGTCAACGCCCAGTTCCGCGAGAACAACGGCTACCTCAATACGGCCACCGCCGACCACATCCGCATCGACCTGGAGAAAAAGCCTCCGCCCGCGACCACGCAGCCGATCATGGCTGCCGACGTCCAGCCCAGGAAAGCCGGCGGGAAGAAAACCGAGGTTCCCGAGGGCGCACAGATGGATATGTTCAAGGGCAAGGAGGTCGTCGCCTTCGTCTTGACCTCTTCGCCGGGCGACGCGGACCTGACATCCACGCTCAACGCCGCCGACCACTCCATTGCCCAGCAGATCGCGCTGGAGGGGCCGAAAATTATCGTGCGCCTGGTCGATCCCAACTATCCTGTCGATCCCAACGATCCTGAGGGCTTGCACAAGGAATCAATCAGCGTTCCGACTGCCGGCAAGATGCTCGTCCGCGACCACCGCAGGTCCGCCGCGCAGCCGAGCCAATCAGAATCCCGCGGCGCCACCGTCTGCCAATGGCAGCGCAGCCTCGTCTACAGCCGTGCCACGCAGCGGGCCGACATGGTCGGGAAGGTCAAAATCGTCCACATGGACGAGGACAAGGCGCAGCTCCCTGTGCAAGTCATCGGCGAGCATGTAATTGCGTGGTTCGAGCAATCACCCCAGCAGTCACGCCCGCGGAGCGCTGCGCCGCGCAAATCGCCATCCCAGGCCGACGACGATTCCCGCCTCCAGCTCAAGTACGTGAGAATCCTGGCCGGGGACACGGACGTGGTCAGCGTCGATCATGGCGAAAGTGAGATGCGCGCCCGCGAAGTCGATTACGATCCGGCCCGGCACCTGTTGATCGCCCACGGCACACAGAGCAACCCCATCGCCTTCTTCAGCGGCACCACGCTCACGACTGCCGATGCCGTCGAGTGGGACACGATCACCTGGAACCCGGCTTTCCGCAACGCGATTCTCGACTCCCGTCCGGCGACGCCCGGCGTGCAAGCGCCCAAGCCCCAAGTCCCTGACAAGGACAAATTGCCTTATCGGAGAGGCCAATGAGACTCGATCACGTCGCCATTTGCTCCGCCGACATCGACAAGAGCGTCGAATGGTATCGCAAGCAGTTCAGCGCGACGGTCATGTATCAGGACAAGACCTGGGCGTTTCTTCAGGTGGGGGGGAATAAGGTGGCGCTGGTGACCCCCGGTCAGCATCCACCGCACCTGGCTTTCAGCGTGACCGAGGAGCAGCTCGCAGAAGCTTCACAATCCACCGGCATCCCCATCGACAAGCATCGAGACGGAACCCAGGGCATCTACCTGAAAGACCCGGATGGCAACGCGGTGGAGCTGATCAGTTATCCGCCGGGGCAGACGGTGTACGCACAGAACAAATAGATTCAGATGCAACATCACTCCGCCAGCGTGTTGTTTTTGTGGTGCTCTTGCCAAGTGCTCCATAATTGATGTAAATAATTTTGAATATTGAGTTTACGATAAGATATGGAGCATAAGTAATGCAACACTTTGCAACAGAATGCAACACTTTTTGAGGTCGGTGCCGTTTGTTGCATGACCCCCCCGGGAGGGGAATAGCTCGTGCCGATGATTCGTACACTTTCGGCCCTTGAAATCCTCGACAGCCGGGGAAGGCCCACGATTGCCGTCCAATGCGCCCTAAGCGATGGGACAGCGGCCTCGGCCTCTGTCCCCTCGGGCGCGTCCACCGGCGCAGCAGAGGCGCTGGAGCTTCGCGACGGGGATCCGAGTCGATACCAGGGGTTGGGTTGCCGAAAGGCCGTCGATCACGTCAATCGCGCGTTGAACGATGCGCTGGCCCGACGCGAGTTTGCCCAGCAGGCCGACCTCGACCGCGCCATGATCGAACTGGACGGCACACCCAACAAATCGCGCCTCGGGGCCAATGCGATTCTCGGCGTCTCGATCGCTTTCGCCCGTTCCTCCGCCGCGAGCATCGGCGTTCCACTTTACCGGCACTTCGCTTCGATCCTGGGAACATCACCCCGTTTGCCAACCCTGACGGTCAACCTGTTCAGCGGCGGCAAGCACGCCGGTGAACAGGTCCCGATCCAGGACATTCTGCTCGTCCCCGTGTCGGCCGAATCGGTCGACCATTCCCTCTCGATGGTTTATGCGGTCTATCAGTCGGCGGCGGCGCTGGCGAAAACGAAATATGACTCCCGCCCGCTGGTGGCCGATGAAGGCGGCCTGTCCCCGCCGTTTCCCGACGTCGATTCCGCGCTTCAGGATGCCGTCGACTCCATCCGGGCTGCGGGCTTCGAGCCTGGCCGCGACGTGGCCCTGGCGATCGACATTGCCGCCACGCATTTCCATCGCGACGGCAAATATGACCTGGACGGACGGCCGCTAAGCAGCCGCAAGATGGTCGAGCAGATCGCTTCGTGGGTTTCCACCTTTCCCATCGTCAGCGTCGAGGACGGTTTGGCCGAGGACGACTGGCAAAACTGGCCGGCGCTGCGATCAGCGTTGAATGGCAAGGCGCTGGTGATGGGCGACGACCTGCTTTGCACCAACCCCCCGCGCATCCGACGGGCCGTTGAAGCCCGCGCCGCCAACGCCCTGTTGCTCAAGGTGAATCAGATCGGCACTCTGACCGAAACCGCTGAGGCTTATCAGTTGGCACGCAATGCCAACTGGTCCGTCACCATCAGCGCCCGCAGCGGAGAAACCGAAGACAACTGGCTGGCCGACCTGGCCGTCGGTTGGGCCGGCGACTACATCAAAATCGGCTCCATCACCCGCTCCGAACGCCTCGCCAAATACAACCGATTACTTGCGATCGAAGCGGAGCTTGCAACAAAAGGGGCAAAGGGACGAAGGGACAAAGGGACAAAGCGCTAAAGGCAGGTTTCTTTCACTTTGTCCCTTTGTCCCTCAGTCCCTTTGTCCCTCCGCCGCAATACCAGAATGCATCCTCGCCCCCGGCGGCTGCCGTTCAATGATTTTCCCCTCCGCCTCGAGCGTCGGTTCCGGATATCGGTTCACCAGCTCGAGCGCATAGCGGCCGCTTTCCTTTCCAGATGCGCGTGGTCGTTGAGCAATTCCAGCGGCCTTTGCAGCACCTGCTGTGCCCAGACGGGCGGCGTGAGATAATGAAGCGGCAAGCCGTCCGAGTTCATAGGCCGAGCGACATTTTTCGCGTCCGAGCATTCGCTTGCAAGGCCGGTCGCGCGGGCGGAAAATTGTGCATCATCTGGAGAGAACCATGTCACGTGCTTCACTGTTACGATTGACTCTCGGAGCCGTCTTGCTGGCCAGCCTGGGCGCCGCCGCCGATAACCCCGGCGCTGGGAAGCCTTCGGAAACCGAGCAGCTCGGGTCGAAGATCCGCGACCTCGTCGGCGAGGTCGCCGCCCTCCAAAGCGAAAACCAACAGCTTCGGGCGCAGGTTCGCCTCCTACAGGCGAGACTGGCGTCAACGAGCAATCCCGCCGTCGTCCCCGCACCCAACCAGATCCCGGAAAACTGGAAGCGATCCCAGTTCAACGGGTTGACCTACTACCTCATCCCCCTGGATTCCGGACGGCCCGCCACAACTCAGCCGGCCCGTTGATTCCCACGCCGCCCAAACGGTTTTCCTCAGGCTCTATAATCCCGTGATGTCGTTGAAGCACGTTGATCTTGAGCAGGCGTTGCGTCGTCTGGCCGAGCGGCGAATCGAGGAGGCGATGCGCGAGGGAAAGTTCGACAACCTTCCCGGCGCCGGCCGGCCGCTCGAGCCGGACCCGATGCCGGCGGAGGAAAATGCCCGGCTGACCTGGTGGTGTCTGCGAATTCTGAAGAACAACGACTTCACGCCGGAGGAAGTTCGCTATCGCAAGGCGATCGACCATCTGAAAGCGGCACTGGCCGCCGCGACCGACGAAGCCCGTGTCGGCCGACTGGTCGAGCAGATCAACGAGCTGGTCCGCAAGCTCAACACCTTGGGGACCAATGCGATCAATCTCGGGATCGCGCCGGTTTCTCCAGTGGCGGAGTTACAGCGCCTGCGAGACCGGCGGGCGGGATAATCCGATGCACGCCGCCTTACAACTCGACCGATACACGCTGGCGCGACAGATCAAGGACACCGGCCGCGCGCTGGGCTTCGACCTGATCGGAATCGCCCAGGCCGGTCCTTCGCGCTGGCAACACTACTTTCGCCAATGGCTCGATGGCGGACAGGCGGGGGAAATGAGCTACCTGGCAGCGCGGTTCGCGCAGCGTGTCGATCCCGCAGTCTACCTGTCGGGCGCCCGCAGCGTGATTTGCGCTGCGATCAATTATCACGTTCCGCTGGAGCCGGTTGCACAGACGGAGTCAAGTCGGGCAGGGCTCATCGCGCGCTATGCCCTGGGCGACGACTATCACGAGCTGATCAAATCCCGGCTCCATCAGTTGGCTGACCGGATACGAGAGTGGGCCCCCGATGCCGCGACCCGCGCCTGTGTGGACACGGCGCCGGTGATGGAAAAGGAATTGGCCATGCGGGCCGGCATCGGCTGGCTGGGCAAGAACACTTGCCTCATCAATCCGCGGATCGGATCGTGGTTGCTTCTGGGCGAGATCGTGACGACGCTGGATCTGCCGCCCGACCAGCCAGCGACCGATCATTGCGGCACCTGCACGCGATGTATCGACGCCTGTCCCACCGGCGCAATCACCGCGCCGTACCAGCTCGACGCCCGGCGTTGCATTTCCTATCTCACGATCGAGCATCGTGGGCCCATCGAACCGGAGCTTCGCTCGAAAATGGACAACTGGCTCTACGGGTGCGACATCTGCCAGGACGTCTGTCCTCACAACAGCAAAGCGCCGACCGCCGGCGATCCGGCGCTTCAGTCGCGTTTTCCCACCGGCACGCTCGACGTCGAGCAGGTCGCAAAGTGGAGCGAACAGGAATATTGCGACACACTTCGCGGCAGCGCTATGAAGCGGGTGAAGCTGCCGATGCTGAAACGAAACGCGCAGATCGTCGCCGCAAATCTGGCCCAGAGCGAACCGTAGCACCGGATTACTGGAGGGCGAGGCTCCTGCTGAGCTACGGCTCAGCGGAAGGCTCACCCTCCCAACCCGCTAGTCTGGCTTGTTGACGATCCAGGTTGCAGTTTGCCACGCGCCGGGGCCGCTCTTGAGCAAAGCCTGCGGCTTTTGGCCGGTCTGGCGCTGGTATTCCTCCAGGATGCTTTCGATGGCGTCATCGGCGCGCGGGCTGATGTCGCAGAGCACGGCGACGGTCCCGCCACTGCCGCCCCCGGTGATGCGGGCGCCGTAGAGGCCGGCACGCTCGCGCCGGCGGACCATGTCCACAAGCAGGTCGCATTCGGGCGCGCCCAGCATCGCATCCATGCTGTACGACTGATGCGACGCGTACATCAGGTGCCCGGCGCGATCCAGATCGAGCCCGCGCTCCGCAGGTGAACGCGTGCCGGCTTGCTCAATAAATTCCGCAAATCGACGCACCCGGCGGGCTTCCAGTACGTGATGGTCCGTGGCATGACGCACCGGATAGCTCTGCTCCGGATCGATTGTCGTGGCAGAATCGCCGGTCGTTCCGTACTTGGTAAGGAATTCGCGTCCCGAGATCGCCTCCGGCACGGAATTGCGGAAAAACCGCTTGTAATCGTCGGGATCGAGATTGGCCAGATATCCGCGCATCGGGTCTGCGATCATCTCGCGCCCGGCCGCCGCTCCGAGCTGACGCATTGTCTCCAGAACGATCTTCTGGCCCATGAACGCGGCGCAGCGGGTCCGCGCGTACGCGGGGCCGCCGACGTCGTGCTTCACATTGCTGTTGATGCCGATCACCCGCACCCCGTCCGGCAGCCTCAGCGGCGGTTTCAACTCGTTCGGCTGGCAGACCATCCGCAGCAGAACGCCCGCCTCGCCCATGCAGCTCGTCACCTGGTCCATGATTCCGCACGGCGCCCCGACGACGTTGTTCTCCGCCCACTGGCACCACCGCGCGATCTCCATTGGCTGCCCTTCGACGCCCAACTCTGTGCAAAGATTGATCATCGTCGCGACTTCGATCGCTGCACTGGAGCTGACTCCCGCGCCCATCGGCACGGTGCTGTAGACGGCGATGTTGAAACCGTACGGCATCCGCTCGATGACCCTGTGGTGCAGGTGGAGGGCGATCAGGCAGCCGGCGATGTACGCCGCCCATTTGCGGCCCGGCTCGGCGAAGTCGCGGCGCAGGGATTTGAGCGGCTGGCTCGCCAGCGCCTCCAGCGGCACCCGAAACGCAAAAGGCCTGTGCTCGTCGAGGAGGTTAAAGGAGAAGACCTGGAGCTGGCGGTCGTCGCGCTGCTGGAGTGCGACCGCCGCTGCGCATTCGAGCGGCATCTCGCAAACCAGCGACCCGGTGTAGTCGGCGATGCCGCCCATCACATCAAGCCGGCCCGGCGCCCGGCTCACGCGCAGTGGTCGCGCCGCGCCGAAATCCGCGCCCAATTCGGCGCGCAAGCGGGCAAGCAACGTTGCAATCGGCTCACCCCCGGCCCGGGGTGCGGGTGGGGGCGTGGTAATGGACACGTTGTTTTCCCTCGGTTTCCGGCGGAATAATCAGTTGGCTGAAGAGCCTTCCGGCCGGGCGGGAGGTGGCCGAGGCCGGCTCCGACGTCGCCGCCTGCCCGTTCAGGTCGAACTGTGCCGTCAGCACGTAGTAGCGGTCCTTGGTCACCTCCGGAAGGTGAAGCTGAAACGTGTAGGACCGCAGCGCCGAGTTCCAGTGCTCCTGTTGCTGGTCGCGGGTGTTGAGTTCGGCGATCCACGGCCCGCCGATCCGTCGGCCGCGAACTGTGTCGGTGTACTCGGCCGCGTAGTTGTACAGCTCGAACATGACGCGGCCGGTGGCGCGGGTGGGCTCGCCGAACTGGTCGTCGATCTCCAGCGTCGCCTCGACCCCGTCCGGCTTGGTGCCCCCGGTCCAGTTCCGCACCTGCGTGAACGTTGGATGTAATCGAATCGATGCGGGCCCGAACATCTGCTGGTCGAGGGCCGATCGCGGATGCGGATTAGCACAGCCCGCCGCCAGGACCAGCAATGCGGCGAAGAAAAAGAATCGAGTCATCTGCCTTGCATACTAAGTGGAATGACAGCTTTCTCAAGCACATCCCGGTGTCGAGCGAAGGCGCTGCCTCTCCCTCCGGGACAAGAGCTTGTAGCACAGCCGCCCTCGGCTGCCGCCCTCGGCTGTGTTCGACCGAAGGTCGAAGCGGTTTCTCCGCCTTGGCGGCGGAACACAGCCCAGGGCGGCTGTGCCACATGCCCCTGCCCCTCACCCCAACCCTCTCCCTCCCGGAGGGAGGGGGTAAGAAGAGCGCGGTGGCCTCACCGAGCAATTCTCACCCACAGCGGCGGCCCCAGGATCAGCAGGCCCACGATAATCGATGCGATCGCGGCGATGAGCACCATCCCCGCGGCCAAGTCCTTGGCAGCTTTGGCGAGGGGATGAAGTTCCGGCGAGGCCAGATCGATCGCCGCCTCGACGGCGGTGTTCAGCCCCTCCAGAATCAGCACCAACGCGATGGTGAAGATGAGCACGGCCCATTCCGCCCGGCTGATTCCCACCCAGCCGGCCAATGCGCAGGTGGCAGCACCGATCGCCAGCTCGATCCGCGCATTGCGTTGCGAGCGAAACAGAAAACCCAGCCCGGCAAACGCATAGTAAAACGAACGCACCAGCCCCGTACGGCGGTCTGGCCGCGGCGGCGCTTCGGGCGTGGGTCTTAAGTCTGGCTCGTGCAAGGCGCACCCTCCCATGATTTGGCCGAGTGCATGGCGACGCTCCGTCTCCGCAATACCTGACCGACCCAGATGATCCGCCAGGTGTGCGGCGAAACCAGACTCCACATCGCCCGCGGCGACGCTAACAATGTCGTCGTCGCCCGCGCTGCCCTTTCCGCAGCGGCGCCGAGCTTGAGCTTTCCCAGCGACTCCAGCGCGGCGGCCGCGAGAAGATTCACCCGTTCCAGCTCGACGTACGCCGGCGGGCGCAGACCCAGCGCGCTGGTCATTTCCCACAGCTCGTCAATCCGGGCAGCGCCGCCGCTCGCCGTCTTGTTGTCCGCAAGCCAGCGATAGCGGGCCAGCTCCACCGGGATATATGCGAAGCGATGCTTTTGCGCAAGCCGGAGCCACAGGTCGTAGTCCAGCGCCCAATGCCAGTGCGGGTTGATGCCGCCGACGGCGTCGTAGGCGGACCGCCGGAAGAAGGCGGCTGGCTGCACGATGAAATCGCTGTAGCGGATGAGCCGCCGCCGGCTGAACGGCTCGACGTGAGCGCAGCGGGCGATGTGGTTGCCTTCGGCATCGACGTACGAAGCGTCGCCGTAAACGACATCAATCTCAGGGTGGGCGACGAAGTATTTCGCGACCGTTTCGAATGCTCCGGGATTCAACAGGTCGTCGGAATTGAGCCATGCGAGGATGTCGCCTGTGGTGCGGTCGAACCCCCGCCGAATGGCGTCGCCCTGGCCCTGGTCTTTCTCGGAGACCCAGCGAATTTGATCGCCAAAGCCCCGGAGCAGGTCCACCGTTCCGTCGGTCGAGCCGCCGTCCATCACCAGATAGTCGAAGTTCTGGTGGCTCTGCTCGAGAACGCTGCGGATTGTCGCGCCGATATAACGCCCGGTATTGAACGACGGCGTGACGATGGCGATTCGGGGAATCCTGCTCACGAGCTACAGTTTATACCCCGCCGCAGCCGCGTCGGCATGGAACATCTTCACCGTTTCCAGCGAGTATTGGGTCAGGTCCTTGCCGACCAGCTCGAGCTTTTTGAGGACGTCGTGGGTGACGGTGATGATGTGGCAGCCGATATCGTCGGCCTGGAAGATGTTGAGCAGCTCGCGCGGGCTGGCCCAGATCAGCTCCTGCGTGGGGTAGGGCTTCATCATTTCGATGTCCGCGGACATGAGCGGGACGGGATCGCGGCCGGTGTCGGCGATTCTTCCGGCGAAGACGGAGATGCAGCTCGGCGCCGAATCTCCCAGCGCCGCCGACACGTCCCGCACCTGCGAGAGCGTCAGAAGGGCGGTCACGTTCAGCTTCACCTTCGCCCGCGCCAGCCGTTTGATCAGATTGCAGCAGGACTCGGACTGGCAGTTGGTGACCGGGATCTTCACGTAAACGTTGGAACCCCAGCCGGCGATCTCGTTGGCCTGACGCTCCATTTCGGAAAAATCGTCGGAAAAAACCTCGAACGAAATCGGCTTGTGCGTGATTGCCTTGAGCACATCTTTGGCGAATGCGCGATAGTCGGCGATGCCGGCCTTGCGCATCAGCGTCGGGTTGGTAGTGAGGCCGGCGATGTGCGGCTTGCGCGCCATCTCCAGCATGCCCGCCTTGTCGGCGCCGTCCGCGAAGATCTTCACGCGAAGTTTGGAAAGCTGTGGGCTCATGCGATTCGCCTCGTGACACGGCTTTTTAAGCCGTGCTAACGATTATCCGACTGAATAACCGCTGAAATCCGCGTTTCCTCTCCGTTTTGCGCCGTTTGCACGGGTTGAAAACCCGTGTCACGCCAGAGCCTCACAGGCTCCGTTTTGCCAGCTCCCGCACAATAATCTCCGCCGCCTCGGCCAGGTCGCGGACGCGAAAATCGGGCGAGCATTTCTCCGCCCGGCTGTATGGCAAATCGATCAGCAGCGTTGTGCATCCTGCCGTCTGGCCGGCGACGATATCGGTCCAGCGGTCGCCGACCATGAAGCTTCGCCTCAAGTCGATGTTGTACGATCGTGCGGCCTCGACAAGCAAGCCGGCCTTGGGCTTGCGGCATGAACAATTATCGGGACCGTCGTGGTAACAAGTGCAGATTTCCGTGAGCGGGAGCCGGGCGCGAAGGAAATCGTTGATTTGCTCGACCGCTTCCCGCGTCTGCGTCCCGCGGGCAACATCGGGTTGGTTGGTCACAACCACCAGCGGAAGCCCAAGTTGGCTCAACTTTGCCAGCGCCTCGGGAACGCCGCCCAGGATTTCCACCTCATCCACCGAGCTGGGCGGGTGCGGAACACCGTCGCGAACGATCGTGCGGTTGATCACCCCGTCGCGGTCGAGAAAGACAGCCGGCTTCACTTGGCCGATTCCCACTTGGTTTGCCCGGTCTTGAGGGCCGGGTGGCTGACGAACAGGTGCCAGATCACCGCCTGAAATGCTTCGGAATGGGGCGTCACGTGGACCGGGTTCACCGTCGGCACGATTACACAGGCATCCGCGACTTGAGCGGTATATCCACCGGCCCGGCCGACGATGCCGACGACTGCCGATCCGGTTTCCTTGGCGAACTGCACGGCGCGGACGAGGTTGGGGCTAATGTTCTTCTCCAGGTCACCCCCGCCGACGGAGAAGACGACGATCCCGTCGCGGCTGGTAAGCCGGCTGCCTTTGAGCCAGCTCACAAATACACTTTCCCAGCTTTCGTCGTTCACGCGGGCGGTGAGTTCGGAGACGTTGTCGGTGGGAGCGTAGGCTTCGAAGCCGGCGATCTTGCGGAAGTCGTTAACGGCGTGAGATGCGTTGGCCGCGCTTCCGCCAACGCCGAGGAAGAACAGCCGGCCGCCGCGCGAGCGCACTTCCGCCAGCCTGGCGACGCACCGCTCGATCGCGGCAGAATCGAGCTTCGAGACGATCGAGGTGACTTCAGAAAGGAATTCGGTGGTGAATGACAAAGGAAACTCTGGTTTTCAAAACCTGCTTTTGTGGCACAGCCGCCCCCGGCTGTGTTCGACCGAAGGTCGAAACCTCTCGCCGCTATCCCTCTTCCGCCTTCGGCGGAACACAGCCGGGGGCGGCTGTGCCACAATTTCCTCTCCCGGGGTGAGAGCGGGCGGAAGGGTCGCGCACGGCGTCAAGATATCTTTTCGCTTCTTCCAGCGACTGTGGCGTTCCGATCTCGTAAAACCGGTTGCTCACCTCATGCCCGGCCATCTGGCCTTCTGTGACAAGCCGGCTGTATAAATTCGCCAGATCGTACGGCTCGTTCTCTGGCACACGAAGCAGCGCCTCGCGACGCAACAGCGCGACGCCGTAATCGATGTACTGCATCCCCGGCGTCTGCGCTCGCTTATCATACCGCAGCAACTGCCCATCGCGAAACACCACGTTGCTGCGGTCCCACCGGTTGTCGTTCCGCAGCACCGTCATCATTCCCAGAACATTTCGCGAGGAAAAATCATCGAGTACGCAGGCGTAATCGATGTCCATGTACGAGTCGCCGTACATGACCCAGAAAACGTCGCCCAGCAGGTGCGCCGCACGGCGCACCGCTCCGCCGGTGCCCAGAAGCTTCGGGCCGTCGTAGGAGTAGCACAGTTCCATTCCACGTTTCGATCCATCGCCCAGATGCGACTCGATCATCTCCCCCTTGTAACCGAGGCAGAAGACGATCCGGCGAATTCGCCTGCGGCGTAACAGATCGAGCTGATGATCGATGAAGGGTTTCCCCGCCAGCTCGACCAGCGCCTTGGGGATGTTTTCGGTGACGGGTCGTAAGCGCGTGGCCAAGCCGCCGGCGAGAATCGCCGCGGGGACGTTTTCGATTTGCATTTGGCGGTTTGCGACTGGCAATTTCGCAACTCTACTGGATAACGACCTTCGTTCCCTCAAAGTCGAAACGGAAGCGGACTTCCTTGAGCCCCGCCTGGTTCATAGCGTGGCGGAGCTTGGCTTTGTCATTAGCGTAGAACATGAGAAACCCACCGCCGCCGGCGCCGATCAGTTTGCCGCCCAGCGCACCGTTTTCCATGGCCAGGTTGTACCAGCGATCGATGTCCGGATTGCTCATGCCGCCGGAGCGTTTGCGCTTGTGCTCCCAGTGGACGTTCATCAGGTCGCCGAACTTGTGCAGGTCGCCGACTTCGAGCGCTTCCTGGCTCTGATAGCCCAGCTCCTTGACGAAGTGGAGATTGTCGATCATCTCCTTGTTGCTCTGGCGGCTCTTGTCGTCCTGATCTTTGAGAATGTTCGATGCCGAGCGGCTGTAGCCGGTGAAAAACAGCAGCAGGTTGTCTTCCAGGTTGTAAAGCGTCTCTGAATCGATCTTGAGCGGCGTGGCCTCGACATGGCCATTGGGGAGAAACTGGAAGCAGGTCAACCCGCCGAACGAAGCAATATATTGGTCCTGCTTGCCGACCGGCTCCTTGAGCAGGTCGATCTCGATGTGGCACGCCTGCTCCGCCAGGTCGCGCGGGTGAATGATGTTTTTCTTGTAAGCATGCAGGGCTTTGAGAAGGGCGGTTGTGAAGCTGCCCGACGAACCCAAACCCGTTCCGGCGGGAATATCGGCCATGCTGGTGATCTCCAGATAGCTGTCGATCCCGACCAGCTTGAGCGCCTCGCGGATGATCGGGTGCTGGATTTCCTGCACCTGCTGGACCCGCTCCAGCTTGGAATACTTGATGATCAGTTCCTGGCCGAAGGTCTGGTGGAGGGTGATGTAGACGTATTTGTCGATGGCCGCGGCAATGAGGAAGCCGCTGTGCTTTTTGTAGTACGAAGGCAAGTCCGTGCCGCCGCCACCCAGCGAGATGCGCAACGGACTGCGGGTGATGATCATACGCCCAGGCCTTCCAGAAAATGTTGCACATGCCGCGCATGCCACGGGCTGGAAGCCCGTGCTACGATATCATCGATCAAAAGGGGGGACAATTCGAGCGCTGCGGTTATCGGACGCCCGATTGTGCGTAAAGCTTCTCGACCACGCGCAGCGCCGCCAGCGCATCATTCAGATCCCCCCACGGCTCTTGTTTCCCGGCGATGCACTGCTTCACATGTTCAAGCTCCGCTTTCCAACTGGTGTCCTCACCGGGGTATTCCCAGATGGTCGTTTCCGGCGGTCCCATTTGCGGGAGCATGCGGTAAAAGCTCAATCGTTCGACGCCGTAGCTGCCACCCAAACCTTCGACGTGCAGCTTTCCATCCCGGCCGTAAATCTCAAACGAGAAAAGATTCTTCCATTCCGTGCAGCTTGCGTGCAGCCAGGCGACCTGACCCGTAGCATTTCGCAGCATCGCAAACCCGTTGTCCTCGACCGGCCAGTTCCAGAAAAACCGATCGACGCGGCCCGCCACCTCGGAGAAATCTCCCAGGAACCAGCGCGCGAGGTCGATCAGGTGGATGCCCTGGTCGAGCATTTCCCCGCCGCCGGAGATCTCCGGATTGCCGCGCCATTCTTTCTCCATTCCCAGGCGGCCGCCATGTCCGTAGCGGGCGCGGATGAACATAAGTGGGCCGAGCACACCGGAGTCGAAGATCTCACGGGCTTTAAGGAATGCCGGGTGGAAGCGGTGATTGAATCCCACCTTGACGACGACGCCCGCCTGTTGCGCCGCAAGGGCGACGGGTTCCAGTTCCGCGGCATTTCGGGCGGCGGGCTTCTCCACCAGCACGTGCTTCCCCGCCCGCACCGCCGCCAGCGTCGCGGGGGCAAGCACGTCATTGGTCGTCGCAACGATGACAAGGTCGATGTCCGAGCTTTTGACGAGTGCCTGCCAATCGCTACTGGCTTCGCAGCCGGGAAACGGCGCCGCGAGCTGTTTCGCGCGGGCGAGATCGGTATCTGCCGTCGCGACCAGCGGAGAATCTCCCAGCGCCTTCGCTCGCTTGTTCCCGATCAACCCACATCCGATGATTGCCGTGCGAAGTTGCATGTCGGTGATGCCGCCCCTGTGACACGGGTTTTCAACCCGTGCTGAATGCCTTCAAATAAAAGAGCCGCTGAAATCCAAATGTCGCCAGCAAGGGTTGAAAACCCGTGTCACGGGAGTTTCACACTAGATCATTCGATTCCTCGATCCTTGGGGACGATTCTTCGAAGGGTGAAAACGTCGCTTTTGGCTAACTGCTCGCGTTGCTCGGGCAGCTTCCGCCAATCGTCCCAGACGGCGCTGATCAATCGTCCGCTGATTCCGTCCGTCTTAGCCGAGGCCAGGAACACGGCCAGCGACGCGGCTTTCTCCGGCGGCGCACCGCCTTCGGCTTTCTGCTTCAACGATCGCTCGTACAGGTCTTTTCCAACCTTTTCCGGGCCGGCCTCGAGCACCTCCTCGAGCATCCGTGTGTTCATCGCGCCTGGCGCAATCGCGTTTATGTCGATATTCCAATCCTTCAGCTCAACCGCAAGCGTCTCGGTCGTCCGCACCAGCGCCGCTTTCGACGCCGCGTAGGCGCTGACGTGGGGCATGGGCGACGTGGCGCCGCCGCCGGAAAGGTTGATGATCTTGCCGTATCGCTTCTGCTTGAAAAGCGGGATGACCGCACGACAAAGATAGACCGGCCCGAACAGGTTGACCTCGATCGTCCGCACCCATTGGTCCCAGTCGGCCTCGTCCAGCGCGCCTTTGGCGCCGTGAATGCCGGCGTTGTTCACGAGGATGCAGAAGTTGGGAAGCTCGCCGGACGCCTGGCTGACCCACGCGTCGCAATCCGCGCGTTTTGAAACATCGCCGGCCCGGCTTATGATCTTCTGCTCACCCCGCGCCAGCCTCGCCACTTCGCGATGCACCTGCGAAAGCAGATCGCCATCCCGCGCGGTGAGCAGAACACTGGCGCCCGCGCGCACGAAATACTCCGCGATCACCCGGCCCAGTCCGCGGTTGGCGCCGGTGATGATCGCACCGCGGCCGGCAAGTTCCTGACTCTGTTCCGCCATGACGTTCGTGAGTGTAGTCGCGGGCCCGCTCAGGCCCAAGCGATCGGGTGAGCGCTGACGCCAAACTTCCTGTCCGCCCATCGGGTGAGCAGGCGCCAGGGCAGCATCTTTTCCCAAACCGCGGCGTTTCGTACGCCAAGGTTCTTGAGGATTTTGAAGCGGATGATCCCTTCGAATGCCTGCGGCATCGGCCTGAACTCGGATCGAAACCCCGCTTGCTTGAGCGCCTTGGCCAGCGTCCGCGGCTCGAAGTAGCTGACGTGAATTTCCGGCACGGTGTACGGCCATTTGAGAAACCGCCGGCGCTGCGGCTCGGCATTGCCGGTGGTCAAAAACAGCAACCCGCCCGGCCTCAGGAGTGAGCGAATCCGCTTCAACTCCGCGACGGGATCGGAGAGATGCTCGACCACTTCGATCGCGGTGACGACGTCGAACGTTCCCGACGCCTGCTCGAATGCTTCGTCCGAGAGAAACGGAATTCCACGCTGCGAAGCGAGCTCGCGAATCCAACCGTGCTCGTAGCCCCAGATCGCGCAGCCGACAGTTCCTCGCACGTGGCGAACCAGACCGCCGTTGCCGCAGCCGAAATCCAGCCATCGCGTCTGGCTGCTCAGCGGCACGCACTGACGGACGGCTTCCACGATGCCCTGCCATTCGTAGGCGCGGGCCGTCTTGTCCGGACGATCCAGCTCATAGATGTAATCGACCAAGGGATCGGCGCCGCGGCCGTGGTAGTAATCTTCGCTATAAATGTGTTCGTATTCGCGCCAGGGGTTGGCGACAAATACAAAGCCGCAATCGCCGCAGCGAACAAACTCGAAGCGGTCGGGCCTGAGCCGGCCCAGCTTGGCGCCGATGGACTCGAGTTCTGCGTTGCCGCAGATTTTGCAGGCAAGGGCCGGTGCATGCGGGGCAGGGGTGCGCTCCGCGGGCGCAAGATCGATGCGGATCGGCCCCCGCGGCAATGCCGGCCGCGGTTGCCTTCCTGTTTCAGCCGTCATTTCGTCCGATGCCGCGGGTTCGGCCATGAGCAGATGGGGACGCTACACGCGAATCTTCAAATTCACAATCCGTTATTCATGTAATCCGCATCCGAACCGGCTCAAAACGGGTTGGCCTGAACATAATCGGGGTTGCCGTTGAGGAAGTTGACGATGTTGTTGGCCGCACGCAGTCCCTGCCGCTGCACGCTCTCATTGGTCCGGCTGCCGATGTGCGGGGTGATAATGATCTTGTCGATTTCCTGAAAGACGTGCGGCGTCTTCATCGGCTCAGTCTCCAGCACGTCCGCGCCATATCCCAGAAGTTTGCCTGATTTGCACGCCTCGGCGACATCCTGCTCGACCACCAGCCCGCCGCGGGCGGTGTTGATCAGGATCGCGCCGGGTTTCATCAGGGCCAGGGTTTGTTGGTTGATGAAGCCGCGGGTTTCGGGCGTGAGGTTCATGTGCAGGCTGACTACGTCGGCGCTGCGCAGAACCTCCTCACGGGTTGAAACCCGCTCCAGGTTGTATTGCCTGGCGAACGCGTCATCCCAATGGTTGCCGTGCCCGATGCAGGTCATGCCGAAGGCGCCGCATCGCTTGACGACCTCCTTGCCGATCCGGCCCAGGCCCAGAATGCCCAGCGTCTTCTGGTACAGCTCCGAACCGGTCTGCCGTCTCCACTGTCCCTGTTTGACGGCTTGCATGTGGAACCAGAAATTTTTCGCCACCGCGATCATCAGCCCGATGCTGTGCTCGGCGACGGTCGTCTCGTTGACGCCCGGCGTAAACAGGACCGGAATCCGTCTGCTGGTGGCATATTTGACGTCGATGGAATCGAGCCCGATGCCGTACTTGGCGATGACCTTGAGCCGCGGAAACGCCGCGTCGATCACCCGCGCGGTGATCCTGTCATCGCCGTTGAGAAACCCGTCGAATCCGTCGGCCTGCGCGATGAGGTCCAGCACCTGCTGCTCCGAAAGCGGCCCGCGAGCGCGAACGACCTCAACGCCGCTGTTAGCCAGCACATCGTGGTGCTTACCCGGCGTGTCCTGAAAACTCGTGGTGGTGAGAAGAATCTGTAGTGGCATATTTGGGTGCATCGCGACACGGGTTTTCGACCCGTGCCGGCGGCTCTCATCTGAAAGAACTTCGGCAACGCACGGTTAGATTATCCGATCGCGGCTCGGCACGGGTTAAAAACCCGTGTCACGTGAAGCTCGTCGGTCTTACCTCTTAATTCGTGCACTTCCCCCCTTCGCAACGTGCATTAACTCCTCGAGGTCGATCTGGCTGGTGTCGCCGCGGGTGGTTTGGAGCAGGGCGCCGTGGGCGGCGCCCAGGTCGACGCATTCCTGCGGGGATTTGCCGTTGAGGAAGCCGAAGGCGAAGCCACTGGAGAAGCCGTCGCCGCCGCCGACGCGGTCTTCGATCTCCAGGTTGTCGTACCGGCGGCTTTCGTAGAATTTCCCCTCGGCCCAGAGGATCGCCGACCAGTTGTTCACCAGGCCGCTCTTCACCTCGCGAAGCGTCGTGCCGACCACTTTGATGTGCGGATACGTCTTCACGACTTTCTCGACCATCCGCTTGTAGGCCGAGGTGTCGAGCGCGGAGAGATTTTCATCGACTCCCTCCACCTCGAACCCCAGCACCTTCTGAAAATCTTCTTCGTTCCCGATCAGGCAGTCGACGTAGGGCACGAGCTGTCGGGTCGTCTCCTGCGCCTTCTGGCTGCTCCAAAGCTTGGAGCGGAAATTAAGGTCGTAGCTGACGATGGTGCCGGCCTCGCGGGCAGCGGTAAGGGCCTCTTTGCAGACCGCGGCGGTGCCGTCGGAAAGGGCGGTGAAGATGCCGCCGGTGTGAAGCCAGCGGACGCCTTCATCCTTGAAGACTTTCCTGAAGTCGATCATCCCCGGCTTCATGTTGCTGGCGGCGGAGTGGCCGCGGTCGTACATGGTGACGCTGGCGCGGACGCCGGTGCCGACTTCGGTGAAGTTCAGCCCGATGCGGTCGGCCCGGCCGACGCCGTCATACTTGGCCATGATGACATGGCTCATGTCCATGCCGACGCTGCGGCCGTGATTCAGGATGATTTTCCCCACAGGGTTGTCGACGAGCCGCGAAAGAAATCCGGTCCGCATGCCGAGGCGCGCCAGCGCGTAGGCGACGTTGTATTCCCCGCCGCCGGCCCAGACTTCCAGCGTATTGGCGAACTCGATCCGTCCATGCCCCGGCGGGCTCAGCCGGATCATGCACTCGCCCAAACTCATCAGATCAAACCGACAGGATTTTGCGTCACGAATGTTCATTGGTTCCCTAGGTGGTCCGGCGGTGTCGCAGTTGATCGAGCCACGCGGCGACGAGGATGATGCCGCCGGTAATGATTAATTGATGCCAATCTTTCCATCCCATCTTCTGGCATCCATTCTCGACGGCACTCATCATGAACGCCCCCGCGAGGCTGCCGACAATCGTTCCCTCGCCGCCGGAAAGGCTGGCGCCTCCGATCACCGCCGCGGCGATCACATACAATTCGAGCCCTACGGCTCCAGTCGCGTCGCCTTGGAACATCTGTGAAAACTGCATCAGTGCGGCAACACCCACCAGTGCGCCGGCCATCGAATAAACCATGAGCTTCGTTCGCCAAACGTTCACGCCGCAAAGGCGCGCAGTCTGTTCGTTGGAGCCAATCGCAAAGACATGGCGGCCGAATTTTGTGTATCGGAGGATCGCTGCGACCAGGATTGCCAGGAACAGTAAGACCCAGGGGCCGGCGGGAACTGCCGACCACCAGTGTTCACTTCTCAAATCCAGAAGAGATGCGATCCACGTCGAACGGTATTCCTCTGGCGGATAAACCACGCCGCCCGTTCCCGACGCCCCTATCGCAATGCCGCGCAGGCTTCCCATCAGAGCGAGGGTAACGATGAACGGCAACAGCCTCGCGGCCGTAATGAGCGTGCCGATCACCGCGCCCACAAGAAAACCCGCGCCGATTCCTCCCAATGCCGCCAGCATCGGCGGGACATGAGCGACGAGCAAAAGCGCGACGATGACCGTGCAGAATGCGACATTCGAGCCGACAGAAAGATCGATCCCCCCGGAGATGATGATCACCGTCATGCCAAGGGTTGCGATGCCGACGATCGTGGTCTGCACCAGCAGAATCCGCATGTTGAACGTTGTGAGAAAGGTTTTGGGACTCAGCAGCGAGAAAACAGTAAAAACAAACAGGAGCCCGACCAGAGGCCCCAGGCGTTTGAGCAATTCCCGCCAATCGAACATGCCCGAGGCCGGAACGGTCGGGGCTTGATAGTCGAGAGTGCTCATCTACTGACTCCGGTCGTATCGGCACAACTATCGACGCCAGGTGGCAGGGTTGAGCCGGTTGCCTCGAGCATGATCAAGTGTTCGTTCGTTTCACTCACCGGACGTGCGGGGCCCAGTCTTCCACGGCACATGACCGCTATTCGGTCACACGTGCCCAAAAGTTCGGGAAGATAGCTGGAGACCATCAGAATCGCACGCGGCTTGCGCCCGGAAGCGGAGTCGCCGCCAGCCAACTCGTCGATCAGCCGGTAGATCTGCGCCTTGGAGCCGACGTCGATCCCGCGCGTCGGCTCGTCGAGCAGAAGCAAATCGACATCGTGGTGCAGCAGGCGCGCGATCGCCACTTTCTGCTGGTTTCCGCCGGATAGATTCTGGACAGTCTGCGACGCGGCTCGGCACTTTACCGCAAGTTTGTCGATCCATCGCTGCGAGGCCGCCTCCTGCCGCGATGGCAACACCAGTCCCAGGGGGCCGAGCCCATTCAAAAGCGACAAAGTTATGTTGTCCGCGATGCTCATCCCCAGTGCCAGCCCTTCGGTCTTGCGATCCTCGCTGACCATGCCCATACCTTGCGCCCAGCGCTGGCGAGGCGCTGCGGTACCGCTGAACGCGCCGACTTTGATCCTTCCGCTGCGCACTCGATCGATTCCGAAGATCGCCCGAAGGAATTCAGTGCGGCCGGCGCCGACCAGTCCCGCGATGCCGACGACTTCGCCCCGGCGCAGCACCAGCGAGGCATCGCTCGGCTTCGTTAGGCCCGCGAGGCCCTCGACACGAAGAAGCTCTTCGCCGGGTATACGTGATGATCGTGGATACAGGTCTTCTACGTCGCGGCCGACCATCATCGAGACGATTCGGCTGGTCTGCGCCTCGGCGGTCACACCTCCGCCCACGCTGCGGCCGTCGCGCAATACCTTAAAGGCATCTGAAATCTCCTTCACTTCTTCCAGAAAATGCGAGATGTAGATAACGGCGATTCCCTGTGATTTGAGCCGTCGCACGAGGTCGAACAGCAAAGTGATGTCGCGGCTGGTGAGACTGCTGGTGGGCTCATCGAGCACGAGGACCCGACACCCCACGGCAACCGCCCTGCCAATCTCCACAAGCTGCTGCGACGCGATGGACAGTCGTCCGACGGCTACGTCGACCGGAATATCGGGCCGGCCCAGTTGGCCGAGTGCATCGGCTGCGACCCGTCGCGCCTCGCGCCAATCCATCATGGGCCCGCGGCCCGGCTCGACGCCGAGCAGGATGTTCTCGGCAACGGTGAGATGCCTGGCGAGCGACAGCTCCTGGTAGATCATCGCCACGCCGGCCCGCCGCGCCTCCAGCGGGTTGCGCGGTGAATAGGGCTGGCCATCAAGCCACATCTGACCCGCGTCCGGCTGATGCGCGCCGGAGAGCACCTTCATCAGCGTACTTTTGCCCGCGCCGTTTTCCCCCACCAGTGCCAGCACCTGCCCCGGCTCGACGCTGAGTTCGACGCCGCCCAGCGCCATCGTCGCGCCGAACCGCTTGTGCACGCCGAGCATCGACAGGCGGGGAGTGGAGGGCCCGTGAGTGGCCTCGTGACACGGGTTTTCAACCCGTGCCGGGCGATGTTCGGCGTCAGAATTCTGCTGATTGCCGGCCATTTTGGTTCGCGAGCGGCCAGCACGGGTTGAAACCCGTGTCACAGGAAGCGCGCGCCCGCAAGCGGGGCGACTCAACAAAGTGGCTTAACTTCGCTTAAGCAGATCCTGAATCTGCGGATCGTTGAGGTTGTCTTTGGTGATCAGGTAGACGCCTGTATCCACGCGTTGCTCCACCTTTTGGCCGTGGATGTGATCGACGAGCGTCTTAACACATTCGTATCCCATTTTGTAGGGATTCTGGGCGACCAGCGCTTGGAGGTCGCCGTTTTGAAGCGCTTTCACCAAATCAGACGTCGCATCGAAGCCCACGAACTTCTTTTGACCGGAAAGTCCGGCGGTACGCAGCACGACAAGCATGCCGCTCGTGGTGGACTCGTTGGGAGTGAAGATGCCGTCGGCCTGTTTGATCGTGTCGATCATGTTCAAGGCGTTTTTGGCGGCCGAATCCGACGTCGCTCCGCCATGATGCTCCTTGTCGATGATCTTGATGTCGGGGTGCTTCGCGATTGCTTCGAGAAAGCCGGCCTCACGTGCTTCAGTGCTCGCTGAGCCTTCCGCATATCTGAGAAGCACCACATTCCCCTTGTTGTTCAACAGTCTTGCGAGTTCTTCCCCGGCCAGCTCGCCACCCTTGTGGTTATCGGTGGCAACGAAGCTCACAAAATCTTTGCCCACTTCGCCGTCCAACGCGGAATCCATGATGACGACCGGAATTTTCTGGCTCCCGGCCAACTGAACCGGTGAAAGCAGCGCCTTGCTGTCCAACGGCGCAACCACGATTCCAGAAATGCCATCGCCGACGAACTGTTGGACGACTTGAATTTGCGCCTGACGATCATCCTCTTTAACCGGGCCTTTCCAGATAACCGTGGCGCCAGTGTCCTTGCCGGCCTGGTCGGCGCCGGCCTCGACGGCACGCCAGAACGCGTGGGTCGTGCCCTTGGGAATGACGGCCACTTTGATCTCGGTCTGCGACGGACCGGTGGTCGCGGCCCCGCCACCACCGCCGGTTTCATCTTTCTTACATCCCGCCAACAGCGCAACCGCAATACCCACCACCACCAGCGCCCGCTTCATGAATCCTCCGCTTGGTTGAGAAACGTCAGGGGTTTCCTGTTGTCCGCCTGCACCGCACTGACGGGGCATTCTACTTGGAGCCGTGTTGATTGACCAATTTGAGTAGCAGGCACGCTCCGCGTTCCATCCGCTGCGGCACGCGGAGCGTGCCTGCTACTATCATACCGGCAATGGAAACGATCCGAACCGATGTCGTCGTCGTGGGCGCCGGGCCGATCGGCATCGAGCTGGCGGTCGCCCTCAAACGCGCGGGCATCGACTACCTCCACTTCGACGCCAAACAGATCGGCTACACGATCTCCTGGTTTGCGCCGCAGACGCGTTTCTTCAGCTCGAGCGAGCGGATCGCGATCGCCGGCGTGCCGCTCCAGACCGCCGATCAGTTCAAGGCTACCCGCGAGGAATATCTGGCCTATCTTCGCGGCGTGGTCGAGCAGTTCGACCTGGAAGTCCACACGTACTGTCCGGTGATCAGCGTGCACCGCGGCGACGGAGAGTTCCTCGTCAGCCTCCAGCCCGCCGGCCGGCGACGACGCGTCAGGGCGCGGCGCATCGTCTTCTGCACCGGCGGCACCGATCATCCCCGCCGACTCAATATCCCCGGCGAGGACTTGCCGCGCGTCAACTACTACTTCAAAGACCCGCACACATATTTCCGCAAGCAGTTGCTGGTCGTGGGCGGGAAAAACTCCGCCGTCGAAACCGCCCTCCGCTGCCATCACGCCGGCGCCAACGTTTCCCTGAGCTATCGAAGAAGCCAGCTTGACCCCAAAGGCATCAAGTATTGGCTGTTGCCAGAAATCAACGGCCTGATTCATGAAGGCCGAATCGCCGCTTACTTCGAGAGCGTTCCCCTCGAAATCACTCCGGAGCAGGTGAAATTGAAACAGGGTGAGAAGACGTTGAACGTCGATGCCGATTTCGTGCTGCTTCAGATTGGCTATCAACAGGATACGACGCTTCTCGCGCAGGCCGGCATCGAGCTTGGCGGCGACTGCCGATCGCCAGTCTTCGACGAGCGAACGATGGAGACGAACGTGCCGGGAATCTACGTAGCGGGCACCGCGGTCGCCGGCACGCAGGACAAATACCGGCTGTTCATCGAAAACTGCCACGTCCACGTCGGCCGCATCCTGGCGGCGCTAACCGGCGCCGCTCCCCCGACAACGCCCGCGCCGCTTGTGGCGCCGGAGACCTGACGCGATTAAGTTCCTGTCATACAAACCTTTATCTCGACGTTGATTCCGCCATGTGGCAAAGGGTGCCACACTGTCGTCTTGACATTTTCTTTACCCGCTTCGTACTCTATCCCCCCAAGTGAACGCCGAGACCACGTGCGGAAACAGGCGTGGTGCGGGGAACCCATGGGTTTGGTAGGTCAGCCGAACCAGGGGCGCAGGGATTGACGAAAATCCCAGGGCACTTTCAGGCCCCAGCCCGTCAGCTAACCCCGTAGGCTGTTGAAAGGGCACGACGTTTGGCTCCTCTGATCCCGGCACTGCCGCGCCGCCGGGGGACTTCCGAGCAGACGCCAGTGCGTTGAGAAACGGGATGTCTTGCTGTGGCTGACAGAAGCCCCGGCGCCGCGGCGTCCCGTTCGCGTTCGGAAAACTTCATGCATTCTGGTGATTCAGGGCACGACAAGCCTGCGGCGCTCTCGCTGCTGGCAAGCGAGCGTCCGCGCAACGTGAGCTGGAAGCAGGCGGCCGGCCTGCTGTTCGGGGACTGGGGCACCAGCCGGCTCTATGTGCTCGGCATCGCGCTATTCTTCGCCGGAAGAACGTCTTTCTGGCTCATCCTGATGATGAGCGGATTGATCCTGGCAGTGGCGTGGGGGTATTCGCAGATTTGCCGGATTTACCCGGACGGCGGGGGGGTCTACACCGCCGCCAAGCACACCAGCCGAAC
>DATHPP010000103.1:0-10776 GCA_035483795.1 Tepidisphaeraceae bacterium
CTGGGCGCTGCGTTCGGGTGGATCGTCTGGCGCAGCGGTTCGATTTTTCCTGCGATGCTCGCCCACTTCCTTTATGACGCCAGCCAGCTTGCGGTCTCGTCGTGGGAGATTCATCAGGAATCGCTGCACGGCCAGGTGACAACGACACTGGCCCTGTCAAACCTGGATTATATTTCACTTGCCATCGGGGCCGTGGCGATCATTGCGGCGATCTTCATCTGGCGGCGGGGAAATGAGTTGCGAAATTCGGACGATCCAAAACACGGCGCACGGTTTTCGCTGTCGCCACGCTCGACCTGAAAAAATATAGCTTTGAAGAATTCCTGGCGCGGGGGAAAGTATTTGCGTTTTTCGCGGTATGTGGCAGTGTTAAAATAAGTCAAAGCTGCCGCGTGGGTGCGGTCAATCATGATCGGACCTGCCAGAGTCCGCCGGAAGCTATGCAAGGATACAGTGAGCTTTGCCGCCTGCCGATAATCAGCATGGGTGTGGTAGAAGTGCCGCATCGTCAGGCGGACATTCAAAGATGCGTCATCGCGGATCAAACCTTTCTGCGCTAAACCGCAGGACCGTTCTCTTCGTCACGACGATTGTCCTGCTGGCGGCGACGGCCTGGCTCGTGAAAGGCAGCGGACTGAAGACTTGGGTGACGTGGCACGTGCTGGGTCGCGTTCCGCCCGGCCATGGAGCCAAAGCGCGCGACCAATCCCTGTCGGAGCGCGTGAGGCTGACCAGCGATCCGATGGTGCAGTTCGATCGCGTCGCGCTTCCGACCACAAACGGCGCCGCATTTACCTGCGTGCGTTTTGGACCGGATGGGAAACTGTACGCCGGCGCGATAGACGGGAGGATCTTCCGTTTCAACGTTCTGCCCGACGGGACGCTTTCCACGCCGGAGATTTTCAAGTCGCTCCAGACGGCCAACAACGGCCCGCGGCTGCTCACCGGATTTGCGTTTGATCCCGGCTCGACGCCGGACAAGCCCATCCTCTGGTGTTCCAACGGTTACTTCGGCTTTGCCGGCGTCCCCGACTGGACCGGCAAGATCACCCGCATCAGCGGCGACGACTTCTCTATTGTCCAGGACGTGGTGGTGAACTTGCCGCGTTCGATCCGCGATCACCTCACCAACCAACCGAAGTTCGGCCCCGACGGCGCGCTTTATTTTCCGCAAGGCTGCAATAGCGCGTACGGCGGCGCCGATCCCGGGTGGGGCGACCGGCCGGAGCGCGTACTCAGCGGCACACTGCTGCGCCTGGATGTGAAAGCCGTAACCCTGGGCGAGCCGCTTGATGCCAGAACGCGCGATGGCGGGGGATCGTACGATCCGTTTGCCCCGGGCGTGCCACTGACGATCTACGCCTGCGGGATTCGCAACGCCTATTCGCTGGTATGGACGACCGATGGGCGGCTTTATGTTCCGACCAACGGCTCGGACGCCGGCGGCAACACGCCCGCCGGGCCGGGCATTCCGGCGCTGATCAATCTGCCGCTCGTCGAGGACGACTGGCTCTTTCGCGTCACGCCGGGCCGTTACTACGGCCATCCCAATCCGCAGCTCGGGCACTTCGTCCTCAACGGCGGCAATCCCGGCGGAGCCCACACTCCTGCCACGATCCCGCTCTACCCGCCGGGCACCGAACCCGATTCCGACTGGACGCCCGCCGTCTATGACTTTGGCCCGCACGTCTCCGCCAACGGCGTCCTGGAATATCTTGGCGGCGCGTTTGGCGGGAGGCTCAATCACACGCTGATTGTCTGCCGTTTCAACGCGGGCTCTGATCTGGTCTGCGTTCTGCCGGATAAGAATGGAGAGTTCTCCTGGGCCCGCAGCGTCGGCGGCTCGGAAGACCTCAACCAGCCGCTCGACGTCACCGAGGACCTTCGCAACGGGAACCTGTACGTGAGTGAATACGGCGCCAAGCGCATCACGCTGATGCGTCCCACTACAGTTCGGCCCAATTCCCTCCTGGCTGTTGGACAGCAGCAGGGCGCGTCCGCCCAGGTGGAAAACGGGCGCGAGTTGTTCAACGTCACGTGCATCGCCTGTCACGGTGTCCATGGACAGGGCATCCCCAATCTCGGCGCCAATCTCCAGCAGAGCCGGTTCGTGGCCCAGACCGGTGACGACGCTCTGATCTCGTTCATCAAGACCGGCCGCGTGCCCGGCGATCCCAAGTCCGTCCTCAACCTCACCATGCCCCCCAGGGGCGGCAATCCCTCTTTGGACGATGCCGGGATACGCGACATCGTCGCTTATCTCCGTACCCTCCAATCCGAAACTGCCGCGGGGCTGGCGCCTTCTACGCAGCCGGTTGCAACTACCCGGGATTGAGCCTGCTACAGCGCGCGCGTTGCCCGCATAATTCGATCGCGAACCGCCGACCACTCGGGCTGGTCCGGCGGGATCTCGATGAAAATCACCGCAGCGCCGCTTTGGTCTGCCTCGTGCAATTCCCCGTAAAACCGCCGGGAGTATTCCGCGGAATCACCGGGCATCACAACCACACGATGTGGTGAACCGGATGCCATTGCGGAGGGCGAGGCTCCGGCCGAGCCGGAAGGTTTGTGGTGCAGGCTTTTCAGCTTGCACCGCGTGTCCTCCACGGGATGGTTCGGCTCGGCGGGAGCCTCGCCCTCCCTGATTGGGATTCCTTCAATTGCAAGAATGACCGCCGGCGCGGCGGGATGTTCCCGGCACCAGCGCTCAACCTTCTCCGGCTGATCCGGTGTGAACCGCCAGGCCGGCGCAATGGGGGCATAATGGATGGGTTGTTGGCCAGGACTCGTGGCCGGCTGATGGTGGCCAACAGTGACGTTTGCACACTCAATTGGACCGATGACTTCCTCGATCTGTGCCCGAGAGATTCCGCCGGGTCGCAAAATGACCGGATGCTCACTCGTGAGATCGAGCACGGTCGATTCGATCCCGACCTGACACGGGCCTCCGTCGATGATCAGATCGACGGCATCGCCCAGTTCGCGGCGGACGTGAGCGGCGGTCGTCGGGCTCACGCGGTTGGAGCGATTGGCACTGGGAGCGGCGATCGCACCGTCAAACTCCCGTAGCAGCCTCAGCGCCAGCGGATGATCGGGCGCACGAAGGCCGACCGACGTCAATTCCGCGGTTGCCTCCGCTACGATCGCATTGGATTTGGGAACCACCAGTGTCAGCGGTCCCGGCCAAAACCGATCCGCCAGCGTTTGCGCGATCATCGGCCAGTCGCGGGCGTACCGCCGGGCGGTTTGGGCATTAGACACGTGAACGATGAGGGGATTGGTGCTGGGGCGGCCCTTGGCGGCAAAGATTCGCCGCACCGCAGCCGCATTGGAGGCGTCGGCGCCCAACCCATAGACGGTTTCCGTCGGAAACGCGACCAGGCCGCCGCGCCGTAGGATTTCGACGGCGCGGGCGATCAGCGCCTTGGCGTCGCCTGGCTCTGAATTCATTGGCTCGCCCCCGCAATCTCCTGCTCGATGAGCCATGTTTTAGCCTGCTCGACGTCGGAGCAGATCAGGAATACTTCCTGCACGGTTCCGGTGCCGGTGTAAAGGCACTTGAGGCCGGCCGCGGTGGGGTATTGGATTTTGAACGATGGCGGTGTTCTGCCCCGACGCACCTTGATCCGTCCCGGCACGATCCGCGAAACGTGTGGGCACTGTCGGACGATCCGATCGAGAATTTCATCCAACCCGCCGACCCGCCCATGTTGCCGCTTGATCCGCCCGAATTTCATGCAGCGGATTATAGAGCAGCGTGAGTGGGGCAAGATTACAAGATGTGAAGGCCGTGCCATCATTTCGGCCCCTTGTATTACGAAATCTCTTGTTGTTTTGGGCTGTTTCGTCTTCCAAAATGACCGTGAGTCTGAATTGCATTTTGAGGTGCTGATGCCGACGCAAAAGAAGCTGCTGCTGGTTTTTCCGCCGCTAACCATGCCGACCTCGCCGCCCCTGGGCTCGGCGATGCTCAAAGGCTTTGTCGAGCGCGAGCTTCCGGAATGGCGGGTGAAGATCCTCGACTTGAACCTCTGGATGTTCGACCGGCTCTTTCAGCTCCTTGAAGCAGGGGCGCTTCCGCTGGATGCAAAGACCTTTCCCGAAGGCGAGGCGGCGCGGATCGACCTGCTCGAGGCCGCCCGCGCGTTTCGAGGCCGCGGCGGCGCTGACGCGTTCTACCGCCGGCCCGACGTTTACGACCGCTATGGCGACCTGTTCCTTCGCCTGACCGATATGTTCGCCCAGGGCTTTGCCAGGTACTGCGATTCGCACGATGACCAAAAGCCCCTTCCTCCGCTGCTTCAGGAGATGTTCGACCGGATTCTGGCCGAGCAGGCGGATTGCGTCGGCTTCTCCATGATCTTCACTGAGCAGTTGCCGCTGGGCGCGCTGTTCGGAAAACTTCTACGCAAACGACATGGGGTCAAGGTCCTGATGGGTGGAAGCTGCTTTGCCGACACCGCCGAGCACTTTCTGCGATGGTATCCTGAGTCATCGGACGTGATCGTGGCCGGCGAGGGCGAAGACGCCCTCAAGGAACTGCTGTGCAGTCTGGATTCACCCGAACGCGTTCCCGGCGCCGTCTTCCTGCGCGACGGGGCCGTGCAGAAAATCCCCGGGTCGTTCCGGGATAACCTCGATTTCTTCGGACGGCCCGACTTCTCCGACCTGAACCTGCGCGATTACTACTCGCCCGAGCCGGTGATTCCGGTACTGCTGTCGCGCGGCTGCTACTGGCGGCGCTGTACGTTCTGCGTGCATTACCGCTCGGCGGGCCTGAGCTACCGGATGCACAGCAAGCAGTTTGTCATCGAGATGCTCAAGGATTTTGCGGCCAAGGGCATCCGGAATTTCGCGTTTATCGACGAAATGATCGCACCCAAGCATTTCGAGTGGCTCGCCAAGGCGATCAAGGAAGCCAATCTCGACATCGCGTATTACGCGCTGAGCAAGCCGGTCCGCTATTTCACGCCCCAAATTCTATCTCTGATGGCCGAGTCCGGGTGCAAATACATGTTGTGGGGCCTGGAGAGCGGAAACCAGCGCGTGCTCGACCTGATGGATAAGGGAACGGTTGTCGCCGATGTCGCGTTGACCCTTCGCCGCTCGGCGGCCGCGGGAATCCGAAACCACGTGTTTCTCATCTGTGGCTTCCCCACTGAAAGCGAGGAAGAGTTCCAGGACACGCTGCGCATTCTCGATGAGAACCGCGACTGCATCGACGCGATCCACCGCGGCACATTCACGCTCGAGCGCAAGTCGCCCATCTTCGATTCTCCCGAGCGGTACGGCATCACCCGCGTGTGGCTCAAGAAAGATGATCCGTGCGGCGGCAGGTGGGGGTATGAAACTGCCACGGGCATGTCTGCCAGTCGCGCCTGGGAGGTCTTCGTCGCCGCGTTGCCGTTTTTCCGCGCCTTTAACCCCTACGCGCGAACGCTGGCCAACTTCCGCGACCATGCCATGCTGGTGTACGAACGATCGAAAGCGGAACTGAAGCCGCACTCGCGTAAATTCCCCAAGGTGCATTACCGGCCCGCCGCGCCGCCCACGCCTGCGCCGGTGGCGCTGCCGGTCATGCCCACCACGACCGGCGACACCGCCGCGACCTGCTGCTCTTCCCACGAAATTGAGGAACCCGCGTCCGTTTCAACCCATGAAATTGAGGAACCCGCGCCCGAATCCGTTTAGATCAGAATGCCAGAGCAAGTCCCAATCGAAACAGCGCCGGATGAACGCGGCGATTGGATCGTCCGCGCCGCACGGGCCCTCTCGACCCTGCCGGAGGTCAGTCTGGTGACGGCAAGGTGGTGGCTTCACCGCGGTACCAACCTGACGCCGGACCTGGATGCGCCGTCCTTCGTCCTGCAAAGCGAAATCCCGCCGCATCTGAAGGTTCCCTCGGATGCCGTCCAAATGATGGTGATGGCACGCGGCATTGCCCCGCCCCAATCCACCGCCCAGTCGCTGGCCGCCCGCGCGGCCCAGGCATTGGCGGATGCGAACGTTTCCGCCGCCCTCGCTCCCGAGGTGACCGCATTCGGAACCGTCGCGGGCGATCGTCATCCCTATGTGGTGGTGGTGTGGCGAGGTTGAGGGCAATCGTTTCGAGCCAATCGATGCGGATCGAACCCCCGGCGGCGGTTATCTTGACGGGAGATGAGGGGCGCGAACCCGACCTCACGGGTGTGATCCGACTCGCCCATGCCCTCCCGCTACAGAAGACTGCGAAATTTCGCTGCTTTCCGGGGTCTGCTCAGCGCATTTGTTGCGAACCTGTGCGGGAAACCGGCTGCCACTAGAGGAGCGGCGGGGCAATTTGGCGCTCAGCCGACTGGTTGGCCGCGGCCCTCGTACATCGGGTCATCAGTTCAGGTCTTCACGTTCTGTCGGAAACAAGCAACGAGAATGGAAAAATCGTCCTGGAGTTCGTGCGATCCGCGGAGCGCTCGGACGTGAGCGAGAAGTTCATCCATGCCGGCCCCGCCGTGCGAGTTCTGTGTCGCCAGGTACTCGATGCATTCGCCGAGAGTCCAGACGACATTCCCGTCGTGCACAATCTCGAAGATGCCGTCGCTGAAGATCAGCAAGCGCGCCTCGGGCGGGACCTGGCACGACGCGGCCGGGTATTCCAGCCCGCGAGCGACCCCCATCATCATGCCCCCGGACGACAGGAGGATCGGATCGCGCGCACCGGGTGCGAGCAAGATCGATGGGTGGTGGCCGCCCCCGGACCACGTCAACGTCGCGGAAGATCGCTCGTAGACGCCGTACCAGATCGTGAAGAACTTGTCGCCGTGCTGGTCGCCGGGAAACGCGTCGTTTAGCGTGGCGAGCACCTGGTCGGGGCGCCTCATGTCGGTGCCTGTCAACGAGCCGGATCGCAAGACGTCTGTGATGCTGACCGAGAGGAGCGCCGAGTCCAGGCCGTGACCCGTCACGTCGACGAGATAGAGCGCCAGGTGGTTATCGTCGATCCAGTGGTAGCCGATCGTGTCGCCACCGAGGCTCGACGAGGGGATGTACCGCCAGTCGATCGAGACGGGTCCATCGATCGGCGCCGGGATACAGCTCAGGACATACTTGGCGCCTGCGGCAAACTCCTCCCGCATGCGCTCGTCGCCGAGCGTGTCGAGCAGGGCTTTGGCGTCCACGAGGTCGGGCGTCGAAAAACCTTCCGTGTACCTGCAGTAGACGGCCGCCAGTGCCGCGCGAGCCTTGTTGCCTCTGCCCTGTCGGTGCCAGAGCCGGGCCAGACTCGTCGTGGCGCGCAGCTCCCACGCTTTGCTCTGTTGGCGCCGTGCGATCTCGATTGCTTTGCAAAAGGCCGCCTCGGCATCGGCGTGAGCGTGCGACTCCGCCAACAGCAGAACACCCCGGAGGCGGTGCAGCTCTGCCTCGTAGAACCGCTCGTCGGTGTTGTCTGCGCACGTCAGGGCCTCGTCGAGCGCCTTCGCCGCGTCTGCGAATCGGCCGGCCTGTGTGTATGCATCGCCGAGGAAACCGAGGTGAAACGTGACATCCAGCCCGGCGCCCGTTCCGCGAAGGTCCTCCAGACCATCTAGGATCAACGGCAGCATTTCCTGCCACTGCCCCTGCAAGACCATGGAGTCTGCTTTGAAGAGTGCGGCCGACGCGCGCCAGTAGGCGAACCCCTGTTCGGTCGCGATCGCAAGCTCCTCTTGCGCCGCGGTTCGCGCCTCGGAGGTGAGCCGGGCTTGGTTGCACAGCCACGCCCGATGTTCGAGCGCGAAGGCAAGCGTAAACGGTTGGCGAATCGCTCGAGCCAGCTCGACCGCTTCGTGATTGAGACGCAGCGCCTCGTCCACCTTTCCCAGGTGCCAGAGTGCGACCGCCAGATAACACCGATGGGCGACGCCGGAGTCCTCTCCGGTCACACCGGCCCAGAAACGAGTGCGCTCGCGGTCGTCATACTCGGCCAGAGCGCGAGTGCAGTGAGCGTACGCGGCGGCGAAATCTCCCCGGAACACGAGCGTCACCGCCCCAGGAAAGAGGGCCTCCATCAGCATGCCGGGCTCGTTGACCCGCTCGGCCAGGGCGAGCGCCTCATCGGCCAATTCCATGCACAGACGCAGGTCGGCGCGGACCGCATGCCAGGCCCAGGCTCCCCACATGATGGCGAACAACTGAGGCGGCGTTCCAACCCGCGTGCCCAGTTCGCGGGCGCGCCTGAAGATCGGGCCGACCTCGGGCGCACCGTAGCCGCGGGCGGCGATGAACACGGTGCCCAGCGGATTCAGGAACTCGAGCTCCCGAGCGTCGCGCTCGGGCGACTCGTCAAGCGTGCGGAGCAACTCAAGACCCCTGGACAGGTGGCCGATCGCTTCGAAGTTCGCGAAGCGATCCCGCGAACGCAGGCCGGCGATGAGCCAGAAACGGACCGCCTTGTCGGCAAGGTCGGCCTCGGTGTAGTGATGCGCGAGCAGCTCCGGCATCCCCTCGACGGTCTGGGGAAACTGCGCTACCAGCACGTCGGCAATTTGCCGGTGAAACCCCTGCCGTTTAGCTCCGACCAACGCGTCGCGTAACGCGTCTTCAAGAAGCGCGTGCTTGAACACATAGGTGCAGCGTGGCGGGCTGCCTCTCTGGTACAGAATCTCGGCGCGTATGAGCTTGGCCAGCTCAGCCTGGAGCGTCGGCTCATCCACGGTGGCGACCGCGGCAAGCAACTCGTGCGTGAACTCGCGACCCAGCGTGGCGGCGAGTTGGGCAATCTCGCGGTCGCTGGTCATGCGGTCCAGTCGAGCGATGACCAGGTCATGGAGCGTGGCGGGCATTTCGCCCCCGAGCGTCCCGCCCTTGGGGCTCCGGCCGGGCATGCCCGGGTCTCGCAACATCCTGGTGAGCTCTTCGGTGAACAGGGGCACCCCCGCCGTCCGTTGGTAGATTTGCTCGAGCAACGGCTCCGGCAGTGCGGCGCCTGTATCCTTCCGCACCAACTCAGCGACTTGGCGCCGCGACAGGCGGTTCAGGGCCAAGCTTGTCTGGTGGGCGACCGCAGGCCAGGGCGTCTTGAACTCGGGGCGGAACGTGAGCACGGTCAGGATTCGGTCGTGAAATCCCTCGGCAAGGAACTGCCCAAGAAACTCCAGCGTTGAAGCATCGACCCAATGAAGGTCTTCAACGACGAAAAGGACCGGCCGCCGCCGCGCGCGGGCACGCAGCCACTCCCGAAGGGCGCGGAAGGTCTCTTCCCTCTCGCGAATTGGGGACAGGCTTAGCGGTGCTATTCGGTCGTCCGGTGAGAGCAACAATAGCGATGCAAATAGCGCCACCGATTCCGGACGCGCCAGATCGTATGCCTCGAGGTGGCGAGCCAGCCGGTCGAACCGGACCCCCGGTGCCTGATCGCGCCCGAAGTCCAGCAAGCGATCGAAGAAATCGCAGGCGGGGTACAGGCTCGTGTTCTGAAAGCGTCGCGAGCAGCGCCACTCGATAATCGGCGAGTCTTGCGCGGGTTCGTCGGCCTCTCCCTCAACAAGCTCCTTGATGATGGACACCAGACGCGATTTGCCCAGGCCGGCCTCGCCGATGAGCAGAACAACCTGGCCCATGCCTTCGGTCGCCTGTTCCCAGCGGTCCTTCAGCAGGCTGACCTCGGTATCGCGACCGGTCAACGGGGCGAGCCGAGCCGTTGCCATCGGATCAATCGGCTGGCGCGCCTCGACGTCCGTCGCTCCGGCGGCCTCCAGGCCCGAGGTTGTTGGTTTTGAGAACTTTGCGGCGCTCATAGAGACTCATTCACTTCGAGCGATGATCGGCCTGATGCTTTTCTCGCAGAGAGCGCACATCGCTCGTACATCTAAAGCAAGCTGACCCCGGGACTTCCGTAACTTGTGATTGCGTTCCTGTCATGGAAACTATGCTTGCCGCTTGGAGCGGCATTCTGTGTTTGAGGTTGGGGCGCGTCTATTGGACTTTAGTGCAATAGAACTCGGTTAGGTGGTGAGGAACTTCAAGCCGACAGTGATTTATCTCGTTGTGCCGGTCGTGCGGGTACAATTCTCAGCGAGCGGACCGCCACGGCGACCGATCTTTCCACGTCTTCAACGCTTCCGTGGCCCGTGCGGTCGTCTTCTCTGTATGGCAAGCATTCGGCACTTTCAGGCTGTCTGTCTCCGCCGGATATACGAACCGGAAAGTATGGCTGCGGAAGTTCACATCTCCGAGGGTCTGGGCGATCTTCGGCATGTGCAATCGCTTCGAGCCAACCGATGCGGATGGAACCCCTCGGCGGCGGTTATCTTGCATTTATCAGTTATCTTGATGGGCGATGAGGGGCTCGAACCCCCGACCTCACGGGTGTGATGGTTCCCGGAGGTCCTCACCCATGAAGCGTCCAAGCGACGATAGATCAGTAAGTTGCGCGACTGGCGGAATATATGCAAAGACGGCCTTCATTACAACCCATTTCACTGGCTTGCAAAAACCGGTAGTACGTTGCGCCAAAGTGGTGTCGGCGGTCACGCCGCCTGCCGGTCGCCTGAGTCAGTCACTCGCGTGGTCGAGAACCCCTGTGCTGACCCGACCGAGTGTTCAACGGTTGCATTCGGCGTTCAAAATCTGCTCAACACTTGCGGCCCCGGGTGAGATCGCTCCAATGCCGCGTTCAACGCCAAGATCTTCCTGTGCGTTTTCGTAATCGCCGCCAGCGTCTCGTGCGTGATCGTCGAGCACAAGGCGTTGCTGGGTATGTCCCCGGCCGGCAACAATGTCGTCGCCGGCCTCTTCCACTTGTCCTTGATTGGCGATGTA
>DATHPP010000104.1:0-4331 GCA_035483795.1 Tepidisphaeraceae bacterium
ACCACACGCCCGCGGGCTGGAACCGTAGGGGCCGCGGCCTCTTCGCCTGTAAAACTTCTGGACGTTTGGCACCCTTCGCCAGCAATGGCATCGAACACGTTCATCGTGTCCAACAGGCTTTGCCACACGGCGCGGCCCGCATCCCAAGCAGAACCAAGCAATCTTTACTCTCGATTCGGAACTAGGCAATCTACTTTTCTCACCCTGGCCAAAATTCCAACGGCCCGTGCCGATGGCAATTCCGGGATCGGCGCGCGATCCCGCTCTAACAACTGCGTGCGCCGGTCGATCTCGCGCTCCAGTTCCGCGATGAGCCGATGAATCCTCCTTAACTTTTCTGGGTCGGTGGCACATGCCGTTTCGGCCATGATGGCTGCCTGCTGGAATCTCACGAGCGCCTCATCCGCCTCCTTTTGTCGCTGCCGCGCCCCTCCCAGCCTGCCTTCAAGTAGCTTTTTGATCAGCCCGAGCTGCGCCGGCGACAGCGGCCGTTCGCCGCGGAGGGCGGCCCTGGCCTGCACCGGGTCATGCAGCAGGTCCCTGATGGGATCGAGCAACCGCAGTTCCTCATGGGCTTCGGCATATTGCTGGTTGTTGCTGGGAAGACAGCTACGAATTAGGCCGACATCGAACTCCGCATTGTCTTTCGCGTCCTCAGCGGCATCAAGGGCATAACACACTTCCCTGTCGAGCCACGAGGCTACCAGATCGGCCTCCTCGACCGTGCAGTTCAGTCGACCTTGCTCACACGCCCGGATCAGTCGCGACAGCATCTTCACATCCCGCATCGCTTTCTCGGTGTCCGGTGAGACGAATGCGATTGCCGGCCGCCAGCGGCTTTCCAGAATCCGCCGCCAGCGCGTCACGTGGACCTGATCCGAGGCGATGCCGTCGACGACCGTGAGTTTCCATGACGGGGTCGCGCCGTATCGTTGGATCAGTGCCTCGCGGAAATTTGAAAACAGCTCGTGCTCACCCCGAGGATCTTCCGGCGGACTGATTCGAGCAGCGAACAGGTCACCTGTCACGGTTGCGCTTGGTACGTCTTCCACAGACGTTGAGCTTTTGGCACTATGCGCCAAAGCATTGCCGTTCTGTAGCGCTTCAAGCGCGTGGACGCTCGCGTCAATGCAGGGAAGATCAATCAGGCGAGCCCCTGCCCCAAAAAACGGAATCGAACTGTTCATGATCGACACCTCCATGTGTCTCGCAGGCTACAAATAATGATACCGCCGAACCTCCCGCGAGCACAACCGCGATTTCGATAAAGTGTAGAATTGGCAACCCAAGGGTAGGCGAGTGATGGACGGGCATCGGACTGAAGCCGGCGGATTACAACTCAGTTAGGAGGAATCGTCCTAACCAGCTTCGCCAAGGGTCGGGAAGTCGGTTGGATCACTGGGGGCGCCATTTCGATCCTCTTCGTATTGTTAGCGACCTTTCCGGCGAACCGCCGCTGGACGTTTGCCGATCGATTACTCGATCCGGCTAAAAAGCCGCTCGAATATTGCAAATGCGAACAAATAGAAATTAATTCTCCTGGCGCCGCGGTGGGTCGGTACAATATAGGGTGGCGAGCAACACGGGGCGGCCTTGGTGCCGCCAAAGGACGCGCAGCCGTCAACACGGCCTCATTGCCGGGACGTGGAGGTCATTGTGCCCGACTCGGAACCAGAACCCTCATCGCTTCCCACAGATCCCACAGGGGTCCCGGGTGAGCTGACCCAGCCCGGGCAGCAGGGGCCCTCGGCCCGACGGACCATTTCGCCCGAGGACCAGGTGGCGATAACGATGGAATTGCTCGACGCCTCGCTATCGATGACGGAGGCGAACGAATTGCTCTTCAAGTATGCAACCAACCCGTCTGATCCGGCACGACGATTCATTGCCATTCGCCTCCTCAAAGCGGCTGGCGACGATGGACTCAATCCGCTGCTCGAACTCATCCGCGCCGAGAGCTCGTCGTGGCAGACGCAACTGATCGAGCTGGTGCTCCAGTTCCAGGTGACGGAGTGCCAGGCCAGCCAAATCGGCGGGCTCCCCATCCCGCCGGGCCTTGAGCCGAAGATTCGCGAGTGGGCGAGCAATCTGAAACCCAGTGATGGTGTTGTGCGTGACTCCGGTTTCGAGGGGTATTCAATCGCGCAAATCGGCGCGGCCATTTGGGATCAAAGTAAATCGCCGGAACATCGGTGTATTTGGTCGCTACCGGTCTTGGCCAAGCAGATCCCCAGGGACGATGAGGAGCGATGCCAACGAATGCTGCTCGGTTGGATGACATCGGTTGACGGCGGCAAGCGGGCGGCCGCATGGCGAATTTACCTCGGTATATTCGAGAAGAAGCTTGACGAGATCTGCAAGCACTTTATCAGCTGGGAACTCTCACGGCAGAGCCGGACCTACCTTGTTGAGGCATTGACCTACATCAACCGCCCGCTCAGTTTGGCGGCGTGGGTGATGTTGGCGTACGAGGGGCTCCACCAGTTTCGGGAGATGGGGGCGAGTATCGTCAACGCGCTGTACCAACTGCCGCATTTCGTCGTCGACGAGAACGGCCAGAAAGTGTGGTTGGAGGTTCCCGCACGCCGGGAGCGAACGGGCGCGACCCTCGCTGCCGAGGGACCCGAAGACGAAACCACGTTGGTCTGGCGGCTCCTGAGCGCCGCCACTGACGAGGAGAAGATATCTGTCTTCGCAGCGATGCGCCGGACCCCTGACTGCGTGGGGCTGCTAACAGAGAAGTTCTGCTCCCTTCCGCTGCCGGAAAACCAGCGACTGATACTGCTGGAGGCGATCGCCGCCTTGGAGACGCCGCTCACGATCGACCAGTTCCTCGCCGTCAGTACTCGCGCGATTTGGGGCATGAAGGGCCAGGCAAACCGCGTTGCCGCCGCGCTGACGGCGATGCCGTATGTATTGGACGGCCTCCCCGGAACGCTGGACGCCAGCCCCAAGAGTCCCGGCAAGAAAGCCGGCCGCGCCGGACCGACCGCGCCTATATCGAGGTCCCAACCACCTCGTCCGCGCGGGTCGCAGGCCCCGGTCGTTCGGAGCTCCGCCCGGCCCCCGAAGCCGCCGGTTTGCGTCCCCGCGCCCCCGGAGCCGCCGTTTGCCACGACGCCCATCACTGATTCCGTCCCCCCGCCCCCGGAGCCGCCGGCTGAGACGACACCGATCAGTGACTCCGAACACCCGTCGGCCTTGAATGAATTAATCCACGCCGCCGCGGCGCGATTCCGGTCGCCGGCCCCGCCAGCACCCCCGGCCGATCTGGACGAGGACTAACACCAGCTTCGAGCGGCCTTCGGCCGGTCGCTGGGTAGCAGGAAGGATGCGTGCGATCTTGGAGATGCCAAGCCGAGCGAGTCTGGTTCTCTGTGCGCCTCGCTCCGGCACGTCTTCGGCCAGGAACAGTTGGCGGCCAAACAGCGCCGTCCGCGTGCCCGAACAAGCCTTCATTGGAGTGGACAGGCATTCTTCGTGGTTCGCGAGCCAACGTCCTTGGATCGAGGCTGGGAGAATCATTCCTTGTCAGTTGCCGCTGTTTGCGCAATCGACGAATCGATGCCCCTAGGGTCTGTTCGGATGCCGTGCGAAGCTTGTTCTGACGACGACGAAATTCCCGGTCGAAATCGTAAAGAATGGAGTCGGTCGCCGCTTCGTAATCGCCAAATCGCAACGTGTGGTCGTAATCGGCAACCGTGAACGCATTCCAGTTAGGTCGGATGCCATTGGCCGTGGCAGGGAACGCCGAGAACGGAACAACCGTCGCTTCAAGGCTTCCTCGCCAGAGCGTGACGATCCCTGCCTCATGGTCCACACCCGCGCCTCAACCGGCCAGCAGTTCCATCAGGCGATGGGACTTCCGGCAACAGGCGGATCAGCAGCCGGTTGTCGAGCGGGACCGGCGATGCGATGATGCGCTCGCCCATGTCGTTCTTTCTGCGCACCTGAAAGCCGCCGTTGATTCGCGCGACGAACACGATGCCGTCCTCGCGGGCGGCGTAGAGCTTGCCGTCGGCCTTGTACGCGGCGGGAGTGGGGACGAAGCTGTCGGTGTCGAGGCGTTCCCAGAGTCGAGTCCCTGTCAGTGAAATCCCGTGCAGGCTGCAGGCGCGTGCCGCGCAACGGAATCATGGATGCGTCTATGGCCTCGCGTCGGGCGGCCAAGCGGTCTGACGTCGTTCCGAACCATTGCCTCTCTCCCTTTGCGGAACCTCTCGGGTTCAGGTTCCGCACGCCATGAAAAAAGCCCCCGGCGGGTCTATCGCCGGGGGCGTATCGGAACAGTTGGGTCAAACGGCAACGAAATGGTCAGCGGTGGGTCCGAC
>DATHPP010000105.1:0-20162 GCA_035483795.1 Tepidisphaeraceae bacterium
ACTCCGTTGCGTGCCCGTGACACGGCTTTTCAAGCCGTGCTGACGGTGTGCTCGGAGAATTACCGCCCAAGTCGCAGTTGTTCTGCTTTTAACGCTGCCAGCACGGGTTGCAAACCCGTGTCACGTGTAGCGGGCACACTCCGTTGCGTGCCCGTGACACGGCTTTTCAAGCCGTGCTGACGGTGTGCTTGGAGAATTGCCGCCCAAGTCGCAGTTGTTCTGCTTTAGCGCCACCGGCACGGGTTGCAAACGTTGCAAACCCGTGTCACGTGCAAGCGTGCCTGCTACTTCGTCTCAGCGGGTAGGGCGGGGCGCTCGTGGTGGTTGTCTTCGGGGTGGGGGAGACGTTTTTCATCGGCGAGAATCTCGGCGACGTAGCTTTTGATCCGCTCGTCGTTGAGCAGTTGGCTCATGAGCACCCGGCGATAGCTGGTGGCGCGGAGCTGCTCCTTGAGCGAATCGGTGCGTTCCTGGCGGAGCTTTTCGTTTTGCGAATAGAGCGCTTCTTCAAGGGCTTCGTTCTCGAGCAGTAGGGCGTACATGGCGTCGGCGCGTTTGCCGCCGGAGCTGAACAGGCCACCGTAGCCCGCGGCCTTCTTGCGGTACTCGTCGACGCGCTGCGTGAGCGATTCGACCTGGGCCTTGAGCTCGTCCGCCCGGGCGCGGGCGGCGGCAAGCTCCTGCTCGTAGAGGTTCTTGAAGCCCTTCTGGGCGGTGAACAGCTCCTGCTCCTTGTCGGCAATCTGCCTGGAAGCGTTGAGAGATGCGATCAGCCGGCCGATGCGGAAGCCGAGGTACAGCAGCACGACGCCCGCCGCGCTCAGCAGGATGATTTCGAGATTGTTGTATTGAAGATGCGGCATAACCCGCAATGGTAGGCAATCAGGCCCGCCCCGTCATCGAAAAAGGCACGCGCCAGGCGCTTGGGGAATTCACCACAGAGGCCACAGAGCACACAGAGAGCACAGAGAAAAACGCAAAGCGCGCAATCGGGATTTGAATTTCTTCCCGGTGCTTTCCCTCTGTGTTCTTTGTGTTCTCTGTGGCCTCTGTGCTAAATCCCAAACGCGGGGACCGGACGGACGCAAAGACTAAGCAGGTGGCGTCGCGGGTGAAGTTCGCGGCTTGCGGCGTGCGAGTTTCCAGATTCCCCAGATCAGGATTGCCCACGGCGCGACGAAGCACAAACCGATGACCAGCATCTGGAGGCTCCAGCGGAGACCGAGGGCGCTGGTTTCCAGGCCGTGTCGGATGGCGTCCCAGGTGCTTTCTTCGCCGCCCAGGCTGGCGGCGGAGTTGGAGAAAGTTACGTCGATCCGGGCGCGGGTCAGCGGGCCCTCGGGGACGGAGTTGTCGAAGCTGACTTGCTTGGATCGGCGGTGGCCGGCGCGGTCGAGCTGATCGAGGATGGCCGGGGCCTTGTCCAGGGAAACGTCGACGATAACGCGGGCGGTGACGTGGCCGGAGCGGTCCTGCGAGACGTCGCCATCGCCAATACGGCGGCCGCCGGCGCTGACCGCCGAGTTCACCAGATCGTCGGCCGATCGCTCCACGTCGGAAACTTCCTCGCGCAGCGTCACCGTCTCCCGTGGCGAAAGTTTCTCCGCACTGCCCACCGCCAGCGTGATCTTGAGCTTGCTGTCGAGCGTATTTTCCGCATCGGTGGAATGATTGATCGTTCGGCTCAGAAGCTGCGCGGCCTTGCCGATCGCGCCGTTGACCGCGTTCGCACTCGATCGCGGAATCTCGAACGCGACGACGGCGTTCTTGTCGTGGGGGTCCTGCTCCTTGAGATCGGATTGGAGGACGCGTCCGCTCGCCGCGTTCACGGCATTCAGGATGTCGTTGTACGCCGCGGGAACATCGGACGCGACGAGCTGGAGGTCCTGCGTTTCCCGCGCGGGGACCGATGCGATCGAGACAATGCGGAGATGGAAGCCGCGTTTGGCCTCGGTGACGTTGCTGGTGTCGGGATTTTCGGTGACGTCGTGGCGCATGATCTCGCCCAGGCCGCGGAGGGTGTCTTCAAGCGTGTCGGATTTGTCGGCCGGCACCTGAAATTCCAGGTCGGCCTCCTGCTGGGTGGCGTCGGGGCGGGTGAGCGAGCTTGTGACGACGCGGCCGCCCGCCGAGCGAATCTGGTCGAGCACCTGCTGATAGGTTTTGTCCACGCCCGGTGTCGCCAGCGTCACACTCGTCGAGCGGCGGGGGGCGACGTTGGCGAGATTGTAGATCTGGATCGAGACGAGCACGTCCTCGCGGTGAACCGTGGTGATGCCAGTTTGCGGCGCCGCGCCGTTCTGCGTGGTCCGCTTGCTCTCGCGGGCGAAATGGGCGATCCGGCCATCGAGCTGGCGGAGGCGGGCGATGACCTGCTCGGCGGCGTCCGGCGGGACCGCCGCCTGGACCGTCGCGCCAAACTGCCCGGCGTCGTACTGCTTCATCTCCGCGGCGACGATCCGCCCCTTGGCCGATTCGATCGCCGACCGGGCCTTCTCATACGCGTCGTCCACCTTCTCCGTCTCCAGCGACATGTTCACCAGCTCGGTCTCGCTGGCAAAAGGCGGCGTCTGGATGTCGCGCTCGTACAGCTCGAGGACGAGCGTCGAGAGGGCGATCTGGTTGTCCAGGTATCGCTTTTCCCCCTCGATCTGCTCGATCTTCTCGCGCCACACCCCGAGCTGTTTCTCGGCTTCGAGCAGGTCTTTGATCTGCCCCTTGCCGGTTTTGATGATGTCGAGCAGCCGCTCCTCCATCGCGCGGGCGGCGCGCAGCTCGCTTTCCAGGTCGGTGTAGTGCTTGGTGACGTCTTCGGCGCCGATCTTCTGGCTCTTGAGATCGCCGATGCCGCGGAGCGTGAGGACCAGCGTATCCATATGCTCCGGCGGAACGCGCAGCGTGATCGTCCCCTTCATCTTGCCGTTGGGGAGCTTGTCGGAATCGGTGGTGGCGACGAAGCCGCCTTGCTCGACGACGAGCTTGGTGATCCGCATGAGGGCGTCGTCGAAGCGATCGACCTCGAATTTCATGGAGCCGTTGCGGATGACTTTGCGGGCCGACGCGTTCTGCTGCAATCCAGCGGCAAACGGATCAGGCGCGGAGGATGGCGCTTGCGCCACTGCCGCCGTCAGGTCCTGAGTTTTCCAAATCGCGTAAAATTTGGACTTGTCGTCCGCTGGCGTTGCCTCTCCGCGTGGCTCCGCCGCGGGAGGTGGCGTCGTGGCGAGCGACGGCTCGCCGAGCCGATTGTCCATCTCCTTCTTGCCGGCGTCCTTCCCCTCCTGCCATTTCAGCTCATCCTGCGGGCGAAAGCTCCAGTCGTTCGGCCGACGATCTTCACGTGTATTCGAGATGGATTCCCGGTCGACGGCATGACGCCCCATGTCGAGCTGAACTTGGGGCAACCCGTCGGCAAGCACCGATTTCGATCGTTCCTCAAGTTCGCGAACCTGCTTCTCCGCAGGTTTTTCGGAGTTATCCTGTATGCGTACGCCGGCGTAGGAACTTATCCCAGGTGGCTGGCTCGCTGGCTGGAGCCGCACCAGCCCGGCGTCCGCGATACCGTCGCCGTCAGAATCACGCCCGTACATCTCCATCGCCTGGCCAATCTGCTTCAGGTTTGACGCCACTTTCGTCCTTGCCACGCCATTAAAAAATGAAATTGGATTGCCATCGATACTGCTTTGAACGACGACGCCCGCGGCACCGAGCATCAGCACCGCCGCCGCGCCGATGGCGGTTCTGCGGACCGCCGGGTGAAGAAAGATGCGCCTCGACGGACGGGTCGTTCGGAACGTCTGGATGATGCGATCTTCGAAGCCGGATGTCGGCCGGGCGGCGCGGAACAGTTGCCGCAGGTCCGCATCCGCCTGGCGTGCTTTGGCCAGTTCCCCGTCACAGGCGGCGCAACTCTGGACGTGTGCGTCGAAGGCTGCCCTCTCATCGGGCGTCAGTCCGCCGGCGAGATACGCCTCAATCAACTCAACAACATGCGTCGGCTGTTCGGATCCCATGACAACTCCGAAGTCTGACTAACCACAGAGGCCACAGAGGGCACAGAGAAAGGCCGGAGGTGATCCACAGATTTCGCAGATCACGCAGATTGGGTTTCTCTTAATCTGCGTAACCTGCGAAATCTGTGGATCCATATGTCTTCTTCCTCTCTCTCTGTGTGTTTCTCTCTGTGTCCTCTGTGGCCTCTGTGGTTCGTATCTATTCGTCTTTGAGCGCCTCGCGCAATCGGGCCATGCCGCGGCTCAATAGTCCTCGCAGCGAGCCGTTGGTGAGGCCGAGCTGCTGGCCGATGGTTTCGTAGTCGGCGCCGGCGATGTATCGCAGCGTGAGCGGCAAGCGGTACTCCTCCGGTAGCGACCGCAGCACGGTCAGTACCCGCTGCCGCTCTTCTTCGCGCTGGGCCGATTCCTCAGGCGGCTCGGCGCGGTCGGGCACAGACTCCATCGCCTCGTGCGGCTCGTAGTCGGCCATTCGTTTCTTGCGAAGCCGTCGGCGCGTTGCGTCGACGACGACGCTGTGGGCGATGGAAAAGAGCCAGGGCCGCAGGCCACTTCCGTCGCGCAGCTGGCGGACGCTCCGCCAGGCGATGAGGAACGTTTCCTGCACCAGGTCCTCGGCGCGATGGACGTCGCCGACTTCCAGGTAGAGCCTGGAGAAGACCAGCCGTGCGGTCCGCCGGACCAGCTCCTCGAACGCCTGGCGGTCGCCGGTTTGGCTTTTGCGGACCAGCGCGTCGTCGGTTTCATTCACGCCGGGGCTCCCATTCATGAAAGAGAACGTCATTGGGACGCCAGGCGCGCGCAAAAGTTTCGGGTTTTCGGGCGCGGGCTTGCCGCGCCCCACAAGCGGGGCCGCTAAACGGGGTTTGGGATGGCGCTTTCAAAACGGGTGGGTCGAGCGATAATGGGTCGCGTCGCGTTTGCACCTCGAATCATGCAGCAGCCGATCGAACCGGAGAAGACCGTGGCGCCGGGCGCCGCCAGCACGTCGACCGCGGAGCCGCGGTCGACGCGGCCTGCGCACGACGAGCCGGAAAACATCGGCCCCTATCGGATTCTGGAAAAGATGGGCGAAGGGGGGATGGGCGTCGTGTACAAGGCCGAGCAGCGCGAGCCGGTCCGGCGGATCGTGGCCCTCAAAGTCATCAAGCTGGGGATGGACACCAAGCAGGTCGTGGCCCGTTTCGAGGCCGAGCGGCAGGCGCTGGCGTTGATGTCCCATCCGAACGTCGCCAAGGTCTTCGAAGCCGGCATGACCGAGCAGGGCCGGCCGTACTTTGCCATGGAGTTCGTCGCCGGCGTTCCGCTGACCGACTACTGCGACCAGAACAAGCTGACAACGCGTGAGCGACTGGAATTGTTCATCCCGGTCTGCCAGGCCGTCCAGCACGCGCACCAGAAGGGGATCATTCATCGCGATCTCAAGCCCGGGAATATCCTGGTGAGCATGTTCGACGGCAAGCCGGTGCCGAAGGTGATCGACTTCGGCATCGCCAAGGCGGCCAACCAGGCGCTGACGCAGCACACGCTGTACACGCAGACCGGCACGCTGATCGGGACGCCGGAATACATGTCGCCCGAGCAGGCGCAGACCAGCGGGCTGGATGTCGATACGCGGACCGACATTTACTCGCTGGGCGTGATTCTTTACGAGCTGCTCACCGGGCAATTGCCGTTCGATGCAAAAACGCTGCGTTCGGCGGGGATGGAGGGGATGGCTCGGATTATCCGCGAAAACGAGCCGGACAAGCCCAGCACGCGGCTGAGCGTCGTTCAGACCGATAAGAGTCCATCGAGTCACGGGTTCGAAGACGCGGCGCGGAAGCGGCGCTCGGACGCGCGGTCGCTGGCGCGCGAGCTTCGCGGCGATCTGGACTGGATCACCCTCAAGGCGATGGAGAAAGACCGCACCCGCCGATACGAAACGGCCACCGGGCTGGCGATGGACATCCGGCGGTATCTGGACGACGAGCCGATCCTGGCCCGGCCGCCGAGCACGATCTACCGGTTTGGGAAAATCGTTCGCAAGCACAAAGTGGGATTCGTGGCGGCGGCCGCGGTGCTGGCCGCGCTGATGCTGGGGATGGTCGGGACGACGGTCGGCATGCTGCGCGCCCGCGCTGCAATGCGAGCGGCCCGCGCCGCGATGGAAGCGGCTCGCGAGGACCGTAACCGTGCAGTCGACGCCGAGCATGAACTCAACGAGCAGCGCATGGCGGCCATGGAGAACGAGGCGCTGGCGGATCACAACCTTGCCCGGATGCTCCAGGTGAAGGGCGACTTTGCCGGCGCCGAATCGCTGCGGCGGAGGGCAGTGGCGATTTACCGCGAGCTGCGCGGGCCGGAGCACGCGGATGTGGCGGGGGCGCTGGCGGAACTTGCCGGGCTGCTTCAGGCCAAAGGGGATCGCAAGGGGGCCGAGCAAACCTTCCGCGAGTCGCTGGAGATGTACAAGCGTCTGTTCGGCGACGACGACCCGAACGTGGCCTATGCCGATGAGAGGCTGGGGGCGTGCCTGATGGCCGACGGGCAGCCGGATGCCGCCGAGCCGCTGCTCCGCCGATCGATCGAGATTTACCGCGCGACCAAATCGACCGATTCGCAGGGGATGGCCAGCGCCGTGGGCGATTTGGGAATGCTGCTCCAGCGGAAGGGCGACTCCGACGCCGCCGAACCGCTTCTGCGGGAGTCGATGGAGACTTGGCAGAAGGTGCCCGGCTACGAATCATTTATGGGCTACGATATCGCCGGCATCGCGGAGGCCCTATGGCACATCCACGATGCTCGCGGCGACAAGGTCGGGGCCAAGCCTTTCATCCGGCAATATGGCTTGATCCAGATGGCCAAGATCGGGATGGGGCTGGCCGCCAGCCCCAACGACACGCAGTTTCTGCGCGCCCGGACGAACTATGCCTCCTCCGTCGGCAAGTTCGACATGATGGCCGGGGACCTGGACAAGATTATCAGCCTCACGCCCGGAGACCATCTGCTCTACATGCAAAGCGCCTGCGCACACCTGTACATCGGCGATGAAAACGGCTATCGCGATTTGTGCCGGCGCATGCTCCGTCGATTCGGCAATTCGGCCGACGTTCTTGTCCACGACCGCATCGCCAAAACCTGCCTGGCGGGGCCGGATTCGATGAACGACTTGACGCCGGTGGTCGAGATGGCGCGGGACAATAACAAGCCCGGTGCGCTCAAGAACGTTCCCGCCGCGGGCGCGCTGACGGGCCTCTTCGCCCTGTGTGCCGGCATGGCGGAATATCGCATCGGCAACTATCAGGCGGCTCTGGATGATCTGGGCGACAAGACCGAATCGCGGCTGGGCATCGAGCCCCGTGCGACGGCGGTGCTCTTTGCCGCCATGGCGAAGTATCGAATGCACCACGTCGACGAAGCCCGCGCCGAGCTGGATCGGGCACACGAGATGATGAAGAAGATTTCCAGCCCGACGGCGCCGATCATCGAACCGGATGCGACGATTCAGGACTGGCTGATCTGCCAGGTGGTTTGCCGGGAGGCGAATGGATTGATCGCGGGTCAGTAGCAGGCACGCTCGGCGTGCCGTCGCCTCTATTGAACGGATAACCTCGATCCATGGCAAAGGCCACGGCACGCGGAGCGTGCCTGCTACGCCTCAATCGGCTCGGGGATCGGCGTTTCCATCGGGCGGCGCCACAGCAGGTGCAGCCGCCAGTGGGTGTCGTCGCGGGTGGGATAATCCAGGCGATAGTGCGCCCCGCGCGATTCGCTGCGGGTGTACGCCGCAGTCGTGATCAGAGCGCACACGGTCAGCATGTTCTGCAATTCCCAGCCGGCGATTGCCGAGGCGGGGCCAAGGGCGGACGGGTCGAAGCTCTTGTCCATGACGTAGCGGCTCCAGAAGGCGACGATCTCGCGGGTTTCTTCCAGCCGCTCACCGGTCCGTTCGACGCCGACGTTGCGCCACATGACGCTCCGCAGGCTGCTCTTGACGTCGGGGATGTCCAGCTCCGTGCGGGAGGATTCGGCAAGCGAAAATTCCAGCGAGAGGGGGAAGTTGACGGCGTCTTCGCGGACGTCGCGGCCGGCATCCGTGCCGGCGCGGGCGCCGAAGGTGAGACCCTCCAGCAGCGAATTGCTGCCCAGTCGGTTGGCGCCGTGAAGCCCGGAGCAGCCCGCCTCGCCCACAGCATACAAGCCTTTGAGGCTGGCACGGCCTTCCAGGTCGGCGTCGACGCCCCCGATCATGTAATGCGCTGCTGGATGAACCGGGATCAGGTCGCGGCTGGTATCGATCTCAAATTCCTCGGTGAGCTTCGCAAGCTGCGGGAACCGCTCGCGGAATTCCTTGGCCGGCAGGTGCCGAACGTCGAGGAAAACGTGCGTGAAATGGGTTTTGCGAATCTGCTCGACGATGGCCCGGCTGACGACGTCGCGCGGAGCGAGCTCGGCCATCTCGTGGTAATCGGGCATGAAGCGGTGCTCGTTGCGGTCCAGCAGATAAGCGCCCTCGCCGCGAACGGCCTCGGTGATCAGCGCGCGGCTGGAGCCGGCGACGTACAGCGTCGTCGGATGAAACTGCACCATCTCCATGTCCTGCAAAGTCGCGCCGGCGCGGTAGGCCATGGCGTGGCCGTCGGCGGTGGCGATCCTGGGGTTGGTGGTCTCGCGATAGAGCTGTCCGGCGCCGCCGCTGGCCAGGATCGTGCGTTTGGCCCAGATCAGATGGACCTGCCCGTGAACCAGCGCCAGCACGCCGAGGCACCGGCCGTCCTCGGTCACCAGGTCGATCGCGAAGCTGTTCTCCGAGATGCGGATCGATTCGCGGCCGCGAACGGTGCGGATCAGGGTCTGCGCCAGCTCCATTCCGGTGGCGTCGCCATAGGCATGGAGGATGCGGGCGAAGGAATGGCCGCCCTCGCGGGTGAAGGCAAGGCCGAGGGCGTTGCCGGCCTGCTTGTCGAAGTTGGCCCCCCATTCGAGCAGCTCGAGAACGCGCTGCGGACCTTCCTTGATGACGACGTCGACGGCGGCGTGATCGCACAGGCCGGCGCCGCCTTTTTCCGTGTCGTCGACGTGGGATTGATAACTGTCGGCCGGCTGAAGCACCGCCGCGATTCCGCCCTGGGCATACCAGGTGTTGGATTGATCGACGGTGTCCTTGGTAAGCACCAGCACATCTGCCCCCTGGTCGGCGGCGGCAATCGCGGCGCGAAGGCCGGCCACGCCCCCGCCGATCACCAGCACGTCAGTGAACTGCTGCGGAAGCCGCGCCGCCTTGAATGGAATCAGATAACGCCGCTGGCTGATCGCTTCGAGCATGTCAATGGAAGGATAGCACGCTGGGCACGCCGCACACAGATTAGCGCATCCATGAGGACAGGCGTTAAAATCGTTACCAATGGATCGGGCGGTTGTTCCCGCCGCCTCTGACCAATTTATCGGGGACGGCATGCCTGTCGTGTGCGATGCTCGAATCCCGGGTTTGCCGCAGAGTGCAGGCGCTATTACGTTTCCATCAGCCGCGCGGACGCGGAGGCCAAAATGGACGACGGAGCAGTCTCGATTGATTCCGTGATTTCGCCCGCCAGGGATGTGATTCACAGCAATCTGGCGGATGAGGTCGTCTTGCTGGACCTCAAATCGGGCGTGTACCACGGATTGGAGGCGGTGGGGTCGCGAATCTGGGAATTACTGGCCTCGCCGGTTTCGGTCCGGCAGGTGCGGGATACGTTGCTGGAGGAATACGACGTCGATTCGCATCAGTGCGAGCAGGATTTGCTGCGATTGATCGAGGAATTGAGGAATCATGGACTGGTGGAGGTCCGTTCGCAGGCGTCTGGGTAAGTTCCGCCGGTTGAACGGGCCCGAGCGGTGGCTGACGGTCCGGATTGTGGGTCTGCTGGTGATCGTCCGCATCGGGCTGTGGACGATGCCGTTCCGAAAAATGCAGGTCTTTGCCGCCCGTCTTGGCGATCGGCGAATCTCGCCCAGATCCGCGAGGCTTTCGCCTCAGGAACTGACGTCGCTGGTCAGCGTCGGGGCGGAATATGTGCCTGGGGCGAGTTGCCTGACCCAGGCACTTGTCGCGCAGGCGATTTTAAAGCGATATGGATATAGGCCGGTCCTTCGAATCGGCGTGACCCGAGGTCCGGATGGCGCCTTTGGGGCACACGCCTGGGTCGAATGCGACGGCCGGGTGATGATCGGGGATGTGCCGAGTTTGAGTGATTACGCGGCATTCCCGGAAGCGGCCCCGAGAGAAAGAGTTATGTAGTCACAAGCACAGGAGGGTATTGCGATGAAGAAGCAAGACAAGCCGAAACAGCCGAAGAAGCCCTACGCCGCCCCGAAACTCAAGACGCACGGCGACGTGGCCAAGCTGACCAAGCACGGGCACGACCACGGCCACGGTCACCACAAAGACGACTGCCCCGGCAGCACCCTCTTCGATTTCCGCGGCGAATCGAATTGAGGGCCTTCGCCAAGGTCTCAAACGACCCGCGCCGGCGCGGCTTCGGCGGCGGATGCCGCTTGCTGCGCGGGGACGAGGAATCGAGCGACGAGAACCGCCAGGACGCCGGGGAGGAGCCAGATCATTCGGTCGGCGATGAATCCTAACGAGTAAAACGGGGCGGCAAGGAGGACGGCGAGGATCAGGGCGCGGACGGACGCGGGGGTGAGGCCGCGGCGGCCGGGGAGCATGCAAATCCATACGTAGGCGGGGAACAGGAGGCCGTAGAAGGACATGAACAGGCGGTAGATCAGCTCGCCGGGGTCGAGCTGGAGCCAGCGCGGCAGCAGCGGCGCGGCCAGGGCGGCGAGGATCGCGGCCTGGGTGAGGAGCAGCAGTGCGAAGATCCCGCCGGGGCGGATGCGGGATGCTGCCAGCGATCGGGCATGGACGGCCAGGGTGAAGGCGGACTGCACGATCATGTGCGTGCCGATGATCCAGCCGAACGCCGGCCGCAGGTGCCGCTGCCAGTCGGCGCCGACCAGCGGCGACAGCGCGGCCGCGTAGCAGAGCGAGAAGACGATCATCGAGAGAAAGACGACGCCAAAGCCGAGGCCGAAGGCGACGCGCGACCTGGTGGGTTCGGCAAACGCCTGGCGGGCGCGGTGGAAGGTGAGGTCGAGGTACGGGCACAGGGCAAAGCCCAGCAGGCAGGCGGGGGCGAGGAAGGCCGCCTCCAGAGTCGGGTGCGATCCGGTCGTGGGAATCGTGACGGGGGTTCGTTTGAGGAAAAGTGCGAACAGCAGGAGCGATGCGAGCAGGACGATTGCACCGACAGACAAATCGGTTCTTGGCGCCCAGAGCGTAAGCAGAAGATAGACGCCGACGACGGCGAACGCACACGCCGCGACGGGCAGACCGACCAGGCGGGGGACGAACCAGAGGACGAAGAACACGTGAAACGCGATGGTGACGGCGGAGAAAGCCCGGCACGCCGGCCCGTGCGCCTCGACGATTCGCCGGCTCGAATCCGGGTCGCGCAGGACCCAGCCCATCGCCGCGGCGCCGATGACGTTGGGGATGGCGAAGACGATCCAGCCGATCACGCCCAGCTCGCGCACCAGCAGCACGGGCAGAAGCATGCCGACGCACCAGGTCCAGGAGCAACCGAGGAAGACGGCCCACGCCGGCGCGGAGGCACGCGTCGCCTGGCCCGCCGCGTCAAATTTCGGATTTGAGGTTTTGGGTTCCACGGGGCGAGAGCGAAACTCGAAACTCGAATGACGAATGACGAATCAAATCCGAATGACTGAAATACAAATGACGAAACAAAAGCACGTCGCTCCCCGGAGGTTTCGGGCTTCGCTCATTGGTATTTCGAATTTGATTCGTCATTCGTCATTCGAGTTTCGTCATTCCCGCAGGGCTATCTTCGTCGCGCTCGGCGGGCCTTGTGGTGGGTCTTGGGGGTAACATGAAAGGTGGCGACGCAATGGCCGACGCGGCGGTCGCGCTCGCCGCGGAAGCCCTGCTGCTGCACGTCCAGGTCGAGGGTGACGTTGAATTCCTTGCCGGTGGCCATCATCTCGCGGATGTTTTCCCGCGACTTCATCTTGTAAACCGCGGGGCCGAGGCAGGGGCGGAAGAAGCTGTATTCGAGGTGCTTGCAGACGACGGTGTATTCGCCGCCGCAGATTCCGAAGACATAGGCGCCGCCGGCGATCTCGGAGTTGGCGAGCAGCGCCCCGCCGGCCATGGCGCGGTACCAGTTGCGGTTGAACCGCCGGAAAGGAAGGATCGCCGCGAACGTATTGGCGTCCAGCTCCTTCATGCGGATGCCGCTGAAGAATGCCAGCGGCAGCCAGATCAGCGAGCAGATCGAATGCCAGAAGTTGTCGCGGACGCTGAGGCGGCTGATGAAGGCCTCGATGCGATCGAACAGCGTCTGCGGCTCGCCGCCGGGCGGGTATTCGGGTTTGGCGGGGACAGCCGCCGGGGCCTGCGGCGACGACGCACCACCCCTATCCAATTGAGCGAGCTGCTCCACTGAAGCAGGCACATCCATCGTTAGACCCTCACGTCCATCCACAAACCGGCCCTCGCAAGGGCCGTTACTCATACCTTATGTTGTCCGCGGCGACAATGGCTTTCACCTATACGGAGCGAAACGTTTGCAATCCATATCTTCCCGCGAGCCGAAATGGGCGGATCAGGTAGTGAAGGAACGAGAGGCGCTGCGGGAGGGGGACGGCGGCCCAGTCGCCCACGCCGGGCCGGAGATGGCCGAGGCAATATCCCGCCCGCTCGCGCCAGCGCTCGCGCATGAGCAGATCAAAGGCCACCCGGCCCGCTGCGGACAGGCTCGCCCCGGTGCCCGAATCCAACAGACGCCGGCGAATGTCCGATGCCAGCCGGACCGCACGCACATCGGCGGCTGCGCGTTCCCGGGCGAGTGGGGCCATCGGCGCCGAGAGGAGATCCGACGCCAGCAGTAGTCCCACGTGCAGCATCCTCGCCGTTCCGCAGCTTCGCACTTGCTCGAACACGCGCGGCCAGTCCAGCATCTCAAATCGGCGCAATACCTGCGCGACGTCGCAGATCCGATCGATCCGTCCCCATGCGTCCTTGGCGCCGTTGAGGCAAAGCACGATCAGCAGGTCTTCGGGCGAAAACGTCAGCACCTCCCGCCCGGCGACCTGCACCGGCCTGGCCCGGCGCCACATGCCCGCAAGATCCAGCTCCACCGCGAACTCCCGCAACGACAGGGCCCAGTGCAGATCGACGTTGAGCTGCGTCGGCGGATAGACCAGGTGATGCTCGGAGTGCGCGAAAAGGTATTCCTCGCGACGTTCGCCAGTCAGCGAAGTGAGATATTCGGCCTCCCGCGGGCTGGCGGTCGGATAGCCGGTGCGGTGGCCGAGGCGGACCAGAAGGTCGGCCGCACGGACGACGTCGTCGCGGTGGACCAGCAGGTCCAGGTCTCCTGCGTCGCGCAGGGACAGGTCGCCGTACACCATCGCCGCCAGCGCGATGCCTTTGAACGCGATGACGGGGATTTGCGCCCGCTCGAACTCGATGAGCAGCCGCCGAAGCTCGCCGGCCAGTTGAAGCGTCCGGCCGGCGTTGGATTGCACGTCACTGCGGAGCGCACTCATCACCTCGGGCGGGACGTCGCCCATGTCGACGCGCTTCAGATTCGCGTAGAGCAGCGGCATGACCCGATGCCGCTCAGCCACCTGCAAAAGCCGGTTCCAGTTAATCTGAGCGCCGGGTGGCAAATCGGTCAGCGATCGGGCGCAGAGCCGCAGGAGGATCTCCAATTCCGGCAGGTGCGGCGTGTCCGTGGTGGCGATCGAAATGGATGGCTCGCTAGGCATGGGCGATTTCCGCCTCAACCAGGCGCGCTGCATCAGAGAGAGTTGAAAGCTGGCGCCGGCGCCGCAGACGCAATACCGGGACGCGCCGGGCCAGCGCCACGACCTGCTTGAAGTGAACCGCCGCCTCGCCCGTCATCCCCAGCAACGGGGCCAGGTACGAATGCCTGACCAATTCGACAAACCGTTGTTGCGGCGGAATCGTCTCGATCGAATCGCTCTGGCCCGATTCCAGAATGAAGATCCGGGACAGGGGCAGCGGGTCGCGTGGAAAATCGCGCCCGGCCGCCTGGGCGCGCTTCTCGAAGTCCGGATGGAGCCGCGGAAGCTCGTCCGGCCGCGCCGACAATTGCGCCGCCGCTTCCGGCATCAGCTTGAGCTGGGGGAATCCCGGCTGAACCAGCAGGCGCTGCGGGTCGCGCAGGTCGATCGGAAGCAGATCATCGGCGACCAGCGGATGGCCGCGCGAGTGCATCGCCGCGGCAAACGTCGATTTGCCTTCGCCCTTGGTCGCGGCGAATACCGACACCTGTCCATTCACCGACACGGCGCTGGCGTGGAGAACCAGAAGCTGGCGCTGGTGCAGCAGAATCGCCAGCGCCGGCCCGAGCAGATAGAGCCGCACCAGTTGCTCATCGGCATCGGGCGCGCGATCGATCACGATCTCGCGGCCGTTGCTGATCTGGTAATGTCCGGCTCCGTCGTAACTGAGGCACGCATCGGTCGGCCGGGCCCAGCGCAACGCGCCGCTGGACGGCTTCAAATCGGGCGGAAGATCAACCCTGCCGGCACGGATGCATACGTTGCCGTCCGCATGGCCAGTCGCCATCAGCAGTTCAGGCAGCGTGGTGTCGGACGCGATGCACAGACCGTAGGCGGTGTAGTGGTGCATATGCGGCGTTGGCGCGGGTCTCAATTCAAAGATACGCGCAATCGCCGTGCGAACAAAACCCACGGGCGGAACGCGCAATGCGCCGCAGTTCGTTTTGCAAGCGAGGAATGTGGAGAGGGGCGAGCGAAAGCTTAGCTTAGTTCGCTCTCCGGCCCATCGCCGTGATGATGGGGCTTGTGATCGTGATTCGTCAATCGCGCCACGTCGCCGTGCGTGACCAAGCGCGGCGTGACATAAATCTTCTTCGTCGGTTCGAGGGTTTTGCTTCGCTCAGGCTTAGCGATTTTCAACATATCACAACTCCTTCCCACGCGCCCCCCCGCCGCTTATGGGATCGCTGGGCGGGATCGTACCACGGAATGGCCTGGTGGACAATCGCTAAGTTGGCCGGGCGTAGAGGTGCATCTGGCGAGGCAGACATTCCATGCTCGGCCATGTCTCACGCAATAATTTGATAAATGTCCCATTTGGCTCAAAAAGTGGGACAAAATGTACAAAATGGGACATGTGAGACATTGGCGCATCTAAAACCGCGAAAACATGAGCCAAAATGAGCCAAAACGGGACACGGGCGGTTACCCCCCATCGCTGCCAAAAGCTGCCCGAAATGCGATCCGCTTGCGGCGCGAGCGGAGCGCTAACCGGGCGACGCGTAGCCTTTGGGGTGCCTGGAGAGCCAGTTCCAGGCGGAGCGGATGATGGTTTCGGGGTCCTTGTATCTGGCCTCCCAGCCGAGCAGTTTTTTGCCGAGGGAGGGGTCGGCGTAGAGGGCAATGGCGTCGCCCGCCCGGCGGGGGCCGTAGGTGACGGGGGCGGGCTTGCCGGCCACCTTCTCGGCGGCTTTGATGATTTCCCTGACCGAGAAGCCCTGGCCGGTGCCGAGGTTGCAAAAGATCGACCGGCCATCCTGGAGCTTTTCCATGGCGGCGATGTGGGCGTCGGCCAGGTCGTCGACGTGGATGTAGTCGCGGACGTTGGTGCCGTCTTTCGTTGGGTAATCGGTGCCGAATACGGTGATGCCCGGGCGGACGCCCAGGATCGCCTGGAGGACGACCGGGATCAGATGGGTTTCTGGGTGGTGGTCTTCGCCCAGCGAGCCGTCCATGGCGCAGCCGCTGGCGTTGAAGTAGCGCAGCGCGGCGAATTTGAACTGCTTCCACGCGACGGCAGTGTCGGACAGGACCTGCTCGACCATCAGCTTGGTGCGGCCGTAGGGCGAAACCGGCGCTTTCTTTTCGTCTTCGGTGATGGGGACCTTGTCCGGGTCGCCGTAGACGGCACAACTGCTGGAAAAGACGAAGCGTTCGACCCCGGCCTGCCGCATCGTCTCCAGCACGTTGACGGTGGTGGCGACGTTGTTGTGATAATACATGAGCGGCTTTTCGACGCTTTCGCCGACGTAGGCGTAGGCGGCAAAGTGCATCACGGTGTCGATCTGGAATTCGCGAAGCGTTCGCAGGAGGGTGTCGCGGTCGTTGAGGTCGGCGGCCACCATGGGCACTTTGACGACATCGACGACGCTGCGGTGGCCGCGGGAAAGGTTGTCATAGATGACCGGGGAATGCCCGGCCTCCTTGAGCCGCTTTGTCGTATGCGATCCGATATAACCGGCCCCGCCGGCCACCAGCACGTTCATTCGCTTCTCCTGATTTCAAGACCGCGGCGAGTATAGTGGAGACGACGCCAAGACTGAACCAGCGAACCTGCGGACCCTGGACGAACCCGGCATGCCGAACACACCAATCGGGACCTGCGAGCTGTGCGGCAGGGGCGCGATGAATCTCACCCATCGGGTATGATCGGCTGAATGCCCGCGTCAACGCTTCAGCAGACCTTCGAGCTTGCCGTGCGGCATCACCAGGCTCTCAGGCTGGGTGAGGCGGAGGCACTTTATCGCCAGGTGCTGGCGCAAGCGCCGGATCAGCCCAACTGCCTGCACGGATTGGGGGGCGTGCTGCTTCAGGCGGGGCGGGTCGCCGAGGCGCTGGATGCGCTCGGTCGCGTCGCGGCGCTGCAACCCGAGGAGGCGATTTACCAGCATGCCGTGGGAATGGCCCTGGCCACCGCCGCCCGGTATGACGAGGCGGCGGTCGCGTTCGAGCGGGCCGTGTCGCTCAATCCGAACCTTGCCGAGGCCCACAACGGGCTGGGCAACGTTTACCTCGCCCGCTCGGAGCATGGCAAAGCCATCGCGGCTTACCGACGGGCGCTCCAGATCCAGCCGCGGTTCGCCCAGGCGGTGGGGAACCTCAGCAGCGCGCTGGTCGATTGCGGCAACCTGGAAGAGCCGATCGCATATTGCCGGCAGGCGCTTCAACTTTGGCCGGATGCGTTGATGTTCTATCGCGTCCTGGGCTGGGCTTATCGCGAGTCGGGCAGGCTCGATGATGCGATCGACTGCTATCGCCGGGCGCTATCGCTTCCCAATGCATCGCAAGTTCACAGCGACTTGCTTTTCCTGCTGCACTTTCACGACGGGTACGACCGCCGCCGGCTGTATGAGGAGCACGCGCGTTTCAACGAGATCTATGGCCGGCCGCTGCGATCGCAGGAGCGGCCGCACGAGAATGATCCATCGCCGGAGCGACGGCTTCGGCTCGGGTACGTCGCATACGATCTGGGCGGAAATCCGCTGGGGCGGTTTCTGTTGCCGCTCCTGGAGAATCACGATCCCGGGAACTTCGAGCTGTTCTGCTATTGCGATTACCCGCGACCCGACGAAGTCGGGAAGAGGCTGCGCTCGCACGGCGTGTGGCGCACACTCGGCGGCATGTCACACGAGCAGGTTGCGCAGCTGATCCGCGGCGACCGCATCGACGTGCTGGTCGATTTGTCCATGCACAGCAACAACAACCGGATGCTCCTGTTCGCGCGTAAACCGGCGCCGGTGCAGGTTACGTACCTTGCCTACTGTAGCACGACCGGTCTGGAAGCAATCGATTACCGGCTGACCGACCCGTATTTCGACCCTGTGGGCCAGAATGATTCGTGTTACGCGGAAAAATCATACCGTTTGCCGAATTGCTACTGGTGTTATCCGCCACCGGCGGAGGCGCCGGCGGTCGGGCCGCTCCCGGCGCTGGCAAACGGATACATCACCTTCGGGTGCCTGAACGAGTTCTCGAAAGTGACAGCGCGATGTCTCTCGACCTGGTGCGATCTGCTGCGCGAGCTGCCCGGCTCGCGGCTGACGCTCCACGCCAAGGAGGGCGAGCACCGCCGCCGTGCGGTCGAGCAGGCGGCGCGGTCGGGAATCGATCCGGCGCGCATCGAGTTTGTTGGCCGGCGCAACTTCGATGTGTATCTGGCGCAATACAACCAGATCGATATCGCGCTCGATCCGTTCCCGTGGACCGGCGGCGCCACCAGTTGCGATGCGCTTTACATGGGCGTGCCGCTGGTGAGCCTGGCGGGCGAAACCGCCGTCTCGCGCGGCGGGCTGAGCATTCTTTCCAATCTGGAGATGCCGGAGCTGGTGGCGCAGGACACGGGGCAGTACGTGCGAATCGCCGCGGGCCTGGCCCGCGATACGTCGAGGCTTATGGCGATCCGCTCGTCCCTGCGCAATCGCATGCTTGCCTCGCCCCTGATGGACGGCACTCGCTTTGCCCGTGACGTGGAGCAGGCGTATCGACAGATGTGGCGAAACTGGTGCACGAGTCGCAAGTCCGGATGCTTGTGACACGGGTTTGTAACCGGTTTGTAACCCGTGCTGACGATGTGCGACCTGAAGCGACTTGACCAAGCACGGTTCTCTCGGATTTGCGCCGCCAGCACGGGTTGAAAACCCGTGTCACGAGTGCACCTTCTCTCCCTTTGCATTTCTTCCTGCTTTTCGTGCTCTTCGTGCCTTCGTGGTTCACTTGAATTCCCCGACTGGGCCGCCACCCGTCATAGAAGCTCTTCCAGCTCCTCGACCAGCGCGCCGAATCGCTTCATGGCGGTGTCGACGGCGTCCGGTTTTTCCATGTCGACACCGGCGTCGCGGAGCAGCTCGAGCGGGTATTTCGAGCATCCGCCCTTGAGGAAATTGAGGTACGCGTTCAGTTCCGCCGCGCCGCCGTGGACCACCCGATCGCTCAGGGCGATCGCGGCGCTCAGGCCGGTGGCGTATTTGTAAACGTAGAACGCGCGGTAGAAGTGGGGGATGCGCAGGCACTCCAGCTCCAACTCGCTATCGATCGTGAAATCGGGGCCGAAGTAAAGCTCCAGCAGCTCTCGGTATTCGCTGCGCAGCCGCTCGACCGTGAGCGGCTCGCCCGACTCGACCAGGTGGTGGGTGATCTGTTCAAACTCCGCGAACATGGTCTGGCGGACGATCGTCCCGCGGATGTCGTCGATCTCGCGGTTGATCAAATAAGCCCGCTCACGGTCGTCTCTGGCTTGTTCGATCAGGTGGCGGGCCAGAAGTTGCTCGTTGAACGTGCTGGCCACCTCGGCGACGAAAATCGTGTAGCTGTAATACTGGTACGGCTGCGTTTTGGCGGAATAGAAGCTGTGCATCGAGTGTCCGGCCTCGTGGGCCAGGGTAAAAACGCTGTGCATCACTTCGGCCTGGTAGTTCATCATGATGTATGGCAGACCATCATAACTGCCGTTGCTGAACGCGCCGCTCTGCTTGCCCTGGTTGGGATAGCGGTCGCACCAGCGGTCCGTGGTCAGGCCACGGTGAAGCTCGCGGCAGTAATCCTCCCCCAGCGGCGCCAGCGACTCGATCACGGCTTTGACCGCCTGGTCCCAGGTGGTCCGCTTCTGAAGATCGGCCAGGATCGGAACGTAGGTGTCGTAATGATGGATCTCCGGAAGCTTGAGCTTGCGGCGGCGAAGCTCGAAATAGCTGTACACCGTCGGCAGGTTGCGATGCACCGAGTCGATCAGGTTGTCGTAAACGGACGTCGGAACGCGATCGCCGAACAGGGCCGCCTCCAGCGCGCTTTTGTGCTTGCGGGCGCGGGCGTAGTAAACGTCGCGCTGCACCGAGGCGTTAAGCGTCGCCGCGATCGCGTTCTTGTGGGCCTCGTATTGCGTGTAGTACTTGTGGAACGCTTCCTTGCGGACCTTTCGCGACGGGGAGTAGAGGAAGGCGGAGAACGAGGAATGACTCAGCTCGACGAGCTTTCCCTTCTCATTCTTGAGCGCGCCCCATTTGAGATCGGCGTCGTTGAGCTGGCGGAAGACCTGGTTCGACGCCTCGCTCATCTGGCCCTGCATCGCCAGCAGGTTTTCCTCCTCTGATGAAAGCGTATGCGGTCGGTAGCGCAGGATCCGCTCCAACGCCGTCTTCCAGTCGGCCAATTCCGGGGCGCGAAGATACTGCTCCATGACCTCCGGCGGGACGGCCATGATCTGCGGGCGGATGAAGCTGGCGGCCTCGCCGGCCCGGGTGGCGGCGTGCTCGAAGCGGCCTTTCATCCGCTGGTAATCGCTGTTGGCCTGGTCCTCGG
>DATHPP010000106.1:0-7539 GCA_035483795.1 Tepidisphaeraceae bacterium
ATGATGGCCAAAACGACCAGCAGCTCGGCAAGCGAAAAACCCTGCCCGCCTCGCTTCTCGACCGGGTAGAACTCACCGGCATATTCCTTGTCGTCGATTGCGTCCGCCGCAAGGCTCGTCAATACCGGAGCCGCCAGTTCCCGAACGGCCGGCGCCGGCGGGGATGCCGCCGGGACTGCGCTGTCGGGTGCCGATGGCGTCTGCTCCAGCGCTGCGACCAGTTCCGCTTCGAGTTGTTCTAGTTGGCCGTCCGGCGCCTCGGACCGTTCTGGCGCCGCTGCCGCCTCAGGCTCGAAGCGATCCAGATCATACTCCTCTTCTTTCTGCCGGCCAGCATCCCCGGCCATGAGTCGCAGCAGCACCGGCCAGATTCCCCCGACGAACAGCACACCCGAGCCCGCCCACAGCAACAGCAGCAGTGGGGGCGCCTCCCACCAGGCGGTTTGAAAAGTGAGGTCCGCGTTTTCGGCCGTGATTGCGGTCAGATACGCCCGCACGCTGTCTACGGCGCCGTGGGACCAAGCCGCGCTCAGGGGCCGGTAGGGCCGCGGCGCCGCCAGCAGCAGCGGTTGATAGTTCAACGTCACCACGTCCAGGCGCTGCAGGCTTACCAGGTCGACGCGCAGACGTCGGTGAACGACGATCCGTCGCAGATGGGGCCTGCCCATGACCGCCGGAAGATTCAGCTCGCTCTCAAACTCCCCCTGGCTGATAAACCCGGGGCCTCCGATCGGCTCGTCCGACCAGGCGGCCAGCCGGGCAAAGCCCAGCAGCGCGCCAGCCAGCGCACCCAGCGCGACCCAGTGCCAGGTTTTGAGGGAGTGAAGGTCCATGGGCTATCGTCGAAGTCTGTCACCGGCGCCGGTGGCGGCCATTTCTAGGGCTGGGGCCGGATCGATCGCACAAACTGGTTGGCCCGGCCGAGCTGGCCGTCTTCGGCCTTGATCAGTTTGGCGACGGCCTCGGAAGCATAGCGCAATTCTTCCGGTGGTCGTTCCGTATAGACTTTGGTGAACACGACCCGCGCTTCGGCAATCCGGCCCGACAACAAGAGCAGGTTCCCGTTCCCGTACTGCTCGCGCCAGCCTGTGAGGTTCTTGCGTTGCTCCAGCGCAACCCGGTAAGGATCCGGTTCGGCCGCAATGGATGTCATGATGGTGTTGCCGCCGTACTTCTCCAGCAGGCGCTGCCGTTCGGCCGGGTCTTCCGAGGCGCCGGCCATCACCTGAAGCTTGAAGCGCGGCACGATCTCCGGATCGTTCGGATGGGCAGCGGACAGCGCCTGCGACAGCAGCGGGAGCGCGTCCTTGACGAAGCCCATGCTGCAAACGTTGAACAGCGCCTTGGCCGCGTGAAGGGCATCGACGGATCGGTGCTCCGCCAGTAGGGCGCGGATGCGATACCGTTGAAGCTCTTCGATTCGCCACGTGTCAGCGGGGAGCGCCAGCGTTCCGGCCACGGCCAATTCTTCCACCGCCCCGTATTGCTGGTGATCGAGCAGCGTTGCCAGAACCGCGCCTTTGAGACGGTCTACCGTGTCGCCGGGGTTGCTTTGCAGGTCCAGCCGGACTTGGCGCAGATCGATCTGCGAATCGGCGGCAGTGCCCGCATGGGCAATGGAAGCAACAATGACCACCCCGATAAAAAGAGCGCGCAAGCGTGACATCATTCCTCCATGAATGGTCGATCGACCGCGGCGACCGCGGCGGCAGCCGGTTTGAGGACACACACCCCGCCGTGCATTGAAAGGCTGGCGGTGGGGCGGGTCGTGGGTGCGGCGGAGCCGGGCGAGCCAAGCTTATAGCGCTCGCGGAGCGTCTCGGCCTCGCTGTCTCGCCCCAGGCGGTGGAGGCAGGCGATCCAGAGCTGGACACCCTTCTGCTTTCGGTTGTCGTTGGTTTTCAGCAGGTCCTGAAGATAGGGAATCGCGTCCTGGCAGCGGCCGCATCGGGCAAGATAGGTCCCCGCGCGCCAATCCATCTCACCTAGGTCGCTCGGATCCTTCAGGCCGAGGTCTCCCGCCGCCTTATCCTGCTCAAAGACGCCCACGATCGCCTCGGCCGCCTCCACCGCCCGGGACTGTTTCATCAATGCCTCGGCGTAAAGACAGCCGGCGCGGCGGGCCTCGACCGAGAGCGGCGGATAGAGCGCCATTTCCAGTGCAAAGCGTTTCTCCAGCGCACGATAGTCCCGCAAGCGCTGTAGCGCTTTGGTCTGATCGAGTTGTCGCAGCAAAGGCAGCGTGGCCGGATCACCCGCGCGGGCACTATGGTACTGCTGCTGGGCCCGTTCCAGCCCCGCCCGATAGAAGAGGGCGGCCAGCTCGTCCCCCGACAGGAACGCGAAAGACCGTCCGGCCTCGATGAGCGGCTCGGCCTTCAGCGAAGACTGCCCCAGCAAAGCCTCCAGTTCCGCCCGTGCGTCCCCCGGAATCTGGGCGCTTTTCTCCCACAGACCCTGGAGCGTCGTCAGTTGCTTCTGCAGCGCCGCATCGGCCGGTGACTGGCCCAGCTTCGAAGTCAGGAGGAAAAACGGGTCGTGCGGCGGCGTGTAAAACCGCTCGCGACGCTGCATCACGCCACCGGGCTGGCGCGGAGGGACGTGCTCATTGTCGTGCTCGTAAAAATCCGCGAGCAGTGCCGGCGCCACTTCCGCGGCCTGAATCCCGGGAATACCGCTCAATTCCGAGCCACTGACAACTTCGGCCCGGGAACCGGGCAATGTCGCGTTGCCGCCGCCTCCCATGCTCCACAGAAGCCACCCGCCCAAAGCCAAAAGCGTCCCCAAGCCGAGTACAATCCCGGTCGCCATCAGCCTTCGTTGATTCACGGCCCGACCCATCGCGCTGCCCCGACTACTTGAAAGAAATGCGGCAGTGTCGAACGATCATACCGGGCAGCCTCATGCGTTCAACCACGGAGGCTCGCCGCGCCCACTCTTTGTTCTTCACCGCCGGCTTCGTAACCCTGCCGCGGAATCGCCTCCTGCAGGATGAACAGCAGCGGCGCATTACCGCCGAGCGATGCTCGGCGATCCGTCCGCTGGACGAATCGGGCCAAAAGCTCCGTCCGCGATTGAACCTGGTACGCCCGGTAGATATGGCGGACGTGGGTGTGCACGGTGTGGACGCTGATGCTCAAACGGTAAGCCACCTGCTTCTCGCCATCTCCTTCCAGGAGGTAATCGAGAACCTGAAGTTGGCGAGGGGTCAATTTGTGACGTCCGTGTTGTCCCACTGGCAATGAACTGGTCGCGCAGAGCCCGGAGAGGACGAAAAAATCTTTTTCGCCCGCCAACCGCCTCAGCCTGGGATCGGTTTTCAGCCAGCGGAAGGCTAATGCCACGTTCAATAACCGGGACCTCCGTTAGGGCCATTTTTGCTAGAAGTTTGCGTTGCAGCGCGAAAACAAGATTTTTTTGTCCCCTGAGGGTGGGGTGCCCCAAGTTATCTGCGCAAGGGGGCGACTGCTGCGTGGAAACCGGAGCTTCGGCGACCAGAAGGTCAGGGAGTTGTATGCATTCTTTTTCATCTGACACCGTAAAAGAGGTAATCCCTGCCGGCGGCAGCGAAGGTCTCTCATCGGCGGCAAGCGTCACCGTTTCCCGCCTGCTGGATAGTGCCCATGAAGCGCTTTCATCCGGGCAGGTCGAGGGAGGTATGGAAGCGCTGATGGGAGGACTCTCGGCGCTGCGCAAGCGTTGTGGACCTGAACAATGGGACGAGCTTGTGCAGACCCACGCCCTGTGCCATCCGGTGAGCCGGCTGATCTGGCAGGATCCGTTTACCGAGCACTCGTTCCGCAAGCCGCGGGGGTATCCGGGAGACGCGGTGTTGCTCGATTACATCTACGGCGATGCGCCGCTGCCGCCGCGGACCTCGGATCTGGGAGCAGCGATTTTTCGCTTCAACCGCGACCGGCAGGCCCCGCGCAGCGTGCGCTGGCGCCGCCGGATCCTGACGCAGATGATCGATCAATCCGCGGCGCGGGTCCGTTCGCCGAAAATCCTGTCGATCGCCTGCGGGCACCTTCGCGAGGCGACCGACTCCAGTGCACTGGCTGCCGGCGGCATTGGTGAATTCATCGCGCTTGACCAGGACTTGGCGTCGCTGCGGCAGGTGCAAAGCCTCTTCGGCGAAAGAGGCGTGAAGACGGTTCATGGTTCGGTGCGCTCGATCCTGGCGCAAAAGCTTTCACTGGGAACCTTCGACCTGATTTACGCCGCGGGACTGTATGACTACCTCGCTGACCGCGTGGCCGCCCGACTCACCACGTGTCTGTTCGACATGCTCGCCGCTGGCGGGCAGCTTTTGATCGCCAACTTCGCGCCTCGCCTCAACGACATCGGATATATCGAATCCTTCATGGCATGGAAGCTGATCTATCGCGACCCCATTCAGTTGGCAGCCCTCTGTGCTGACATCGACAGTTCCCGCTGGTCGTCGCAGCGGCTCTTTTGGGACGGGCACGAGAGCATTGTTTTTCTTGAGCTGACCAAACAGCGACGAATGAACGGCTCTCTCACCTTGGCAGAGGGTTTGAAATCGGTCGCCGTCCCCACGGCCAGCTTCACGATCGCGCCAGCGCTGGCACGCGGTTGCCGGCTTGGCGGGGACGTGCCCCGTTAGGGCAGGCCCCGGGGGTGGCCCAACCCGTGCGCCCGATCCGGCGCCGGCGCTCGCTCAGGAGCAGGCGTATGAGAAAGAATCCCACCGTGGTGCTCTTCTGCGTGATGGGCGCTCTGTTCCTCTCCGCTTTGGCAGGCGTTTTGTTGCTGCCCCGACCGGGTGTTTTCGTCCTCTTGCCGCTGGCGGTGTTTCAGGGCCTGACCCTGTTCGTGCTCTACATCGTACTTCACGACGCCGCCCACCGAACCGCCAGCAGGAACAGGACGCTGAACGAGTTGATGTTGATCACCTGCGCCCTGCTTTTCCTGTTCGATCCTTACCTGTACCGGCGGTTGCACCTCACCCATCACGCCCACACGAACGAAGAATCGGACCCTGACCGTTTCACGGCGAGTCCACGCCTGGCGATTCGCTGGGCCAAATCGTTTTTGATCGCCGGCTGGTACTACACGTATTGCATCCGTCGCTTTTCCAGGAGCCGATCGCTGCCACTCCACCTGTGTTTCACGCCGGCACTGGTGGTGTTCCTTTGGCTTTTGTTTCGCGCGGCGGGAAGGACGGATGTGCTCCTGGCGGGCTGGTTTGTCCCCGATTTTTTGGCGATCGGCTTCCTCGGGTTTGTGCTGACCGCCTGGCCGCACCATCCGGGGACAGACACCAGCCGCATGGGCAACGCCAAGAACTTGGAGGTTTCTCGCGTGCTTCAACTTCTGCTGGGCCATCAGCACCTGCACCTGGTACACCACTACGCGCCCACCGTTCCCTGGCATCGGCTGCCGGTCTACTGGCGAGAGAACCGGGAGCGGCTTTTGGCGAAGCGGGCCTCGCAAGATCCAACCGGCGCCTCGCGCCCGAGTTCGAAGGCCTGACCAGCGGGCGGCTCGATACTCCCGTATGGAATACCACGGAGGCAGCACCACTTCACCGCGCTAACCCGCAGATCGAAATAATAATTGCGTCTGGGGTTAGTCGCCTCTGCCCACTTCAACAGAGAAATTCGACAGATTGAACGTGGCGGATTGTTGTCGACCAAACAAATCCGCCAGCTTGGCGGTTTCCATCAGCGCCGAGACTCGCCACGATCGCGGCATGGATTTGTCGCGCCTGCAACCTGAGCAAGTCCAGAAACTCTGCGACGACCTGGACGTGCAACTCCGCTACATGAATAGCCGATAGCCATCTGGGTTCGGGTGGATTCTATCCGGGAAATCTTCCGGTGGGATTTGTTGGCCAAAGTCCCGTCATCCATCCCGAAGCTACTCGATCGGAAATCCTTGTTTCTTGCGGCGGCGATCTAGCTCATTTTTCCTGAAGATGAACGCGGCCACCACGCCCGGTGCCGTTCCGAGCAGCGCGGGATGGATGGTGACGAGGTTGAGATTGTTGTCGCTGACCGTGATGCCGTTTGGCACGGCGACAAATCCCAGCGTTCCGATCGAGCCCAGGTCGATGGGATTGGACGGCGAGACTTTCCACCAAAGCAGCGCATCGACACCAAGGAACATGAATGTCAGCGCCAGCAGGAACAGGCCAAGGTAGAAGGATCGGGGCATCGTTCGACTATGCTACCGCACCGATGGCCAGAACACTTCTTAGCGCCGCGAAAGTGAAGCAATACCGCCTACGGCTTGGGCTCCAGCAAACACAGGCGGCGAAGCTGGCGGGCTGGCAGCGCGGGCAAAGCTGGCACAAACTGGAGATTCACAACTGCGACGTACGGGTTTCCACGCTGGCGACCGTCGCGGCCGTGCTTCATTGCAAGATTGACGATCTGCTGGTCCGCGTGTCAGGGAAATCAAAAGCCGCGGCTCGGTACAAGATGGGCAACGTACGGACGAGCGCCGGCGCTTCGCCAAACCATACGGGCCAAGCGGACGGACCTCTTTGACGCGTGAACCCTCGGGCTCCTCAGCTCGGAGCTCGTTTGGCGGCAGGTAAACACGGCCGGAGTCAGGGTCCGGGGAACAGCGCTACCGCGGTTTTCTGAAACATCGGATAGATCTATGCCGTCAGCGTTGCCATAGCTGGCCTGCTGGACCATGTAGACGAAGATCAGGCTGCGCTCCCGGTCGATCTGCATGTTCGTGTTGTAGGCGCCTCCGTGACCGAAGGGGCCGCCGCTGCCCGCTCGAGCTGCTCCGTGAACTTTGCGGGAAGTCTGCAAACCGTAGCCATAGCCGCTCTGGTTTGTGCCATTGCTCTGCAAGTCTCCATCCCGCGTGCAGGTCATCTGCTGCACGGCAGAAGGGCAGAGATATCGCCTGCCCGCGAGTTGACCGCCGTTGAGCAGCATCTGGCAGAAGCGGGCGACGTCGGAAGCGGTGGCTAACAGGCCTCCCGCCGGCATGGGAAAACGGTGGGCGCGGTCGTCCACCGGAAGCGAAGCCGCGAGACGTTGGTTGCCGACTCAGGAGAGGCCGTTTGGCCCGCTTGGACGCTTTGTCTCTTGCGAAGGTGGCGGATGGTTCACAGGCGAAACGTCCGGACGACGTAGCAAATAAATGTCGGCGACTAAGTGGCAGGGGTGAACGGGAGCGGCACTAAGTCCTTCATGTCCGCTCCGATCCCGACGCAACCTGTCGGATCGCGAGTTCGAGCTTCTGAAGGTTCACCGGTTTGGTCAGATGATGGTTAAAGCCACCCTCCATCGAAGGTGCTGATGCTCGCCAATCAGTTCAGGACGCGCGGCCGGAACCTGAAAGCGCTTTACGACCGTGAAGGCCCATATAATGTGCGGCGTCAACACCAACGTCATCACCGCGATTGAGATTCAGGAAAAAGACGCTGGCGACGCGCCCCAGCTTCCGGCGCTGGTCCAGACGACCCGCAACAGCTTCACGATGAAAGAGGTTTCAGCGCAAAACGATTTCCCTTGCCGTCCCAACGGACACGGCGGTAAAACTCCCCCCGTT
>DATHPP010000107.1:0-8923 GCA_035483795.1 Tepidisphaeraceae bacterium
GTCGACAAGATCGCACAGCAAGCCCGGCGGGATGGGAAAGAGCGGCGAAGCGGTCGGCACCCCCCCCCCCGAGGTTGAGCAAGAACATGCTAAATGGCAAAAAGGCAAAAGTTGTTAAACGGCTTGCCATTTCCTGCCTAATGGTGCCATTTTTGCCACGGCGGGGCAGCTGCCGAGGCAACAAGCATGGCGATGTTACAAAATGTTACAAAGTGTTACACTTTTTGAGGCATGTGACGAATGGCACTTTTGGCACTCCCTATTTTTGTGCCAAATTCGCCGAAAAGTGCCACGCTCGCGGGGCCGGAGTCGAGCGGGAGATCAGTCGAGCAGTTGAAGCGCGAACGTTTGGAGCGGAACTGAACGGTTTTCGCGATTTTGGCGGCGGGTTGCAAATGGGGTGACGCAGATGTCGCGAATGTCGCGGAATGTCGCACTTTTGGGGGTGGGACAAGTGCGACATTTGCGCCCCGCCGGGGATGTGCTTTCGTCCCCGCGAATCGGCAATCGCCAATGTCCCATAATGTCCCCTAATGTCCCCTCCAGCGAGGGGACATGGGACATGGGACATTGGCCCTCGGGGTTTGGCGCGGTTGGCGCGGTTTGTTTGTCCCATCTCCGATGGGCCACGGCGGGTGCTCGGGCCGGCTGTGGCTCACGTCAGGTGACTGGCGCCCGGCGAGGGATTCTCCATGAACCGCTTCAGCGGCAGTGTCGCATCAAATGCGAGGACTTCCTGGCGGAGGCGGCGGGATTGGACCTGAATCTCCTCGCTTTGCAGAACGTGCCCGACTACCTGCGCGACCAGGTGCGGCGCGGGGAGCGCGCGCGATATCACGACCGAGCCGACCTTGAAATATTCCACTCGGGCCGCCGCTCCGAACTGATCGAGCCTTCGCGGGATGGCGACGACCGGCGTTCCTGAGGCAACGGCCTCGCGAAACGCGCCGACGCCGGGCGGCGATAAGAGTACCTTGGCGCTGGTCCGCGTCGAAAGAACCTCCCACAGCGGTATCCACGGATAACATAAAAGGTCCTTTGGACGATCGGTCAGGTCCTGGGGTTTCAGCGGGTCGGGAACGACAACGACCACCTGGCATTCGGGAAAGGAATGAGCCAGGCTTTTGGCCGTGGAGGACAGCCATTCGTACTGCTCTTTTCTCACGAGGGCCGTCGTTCCGAATACGCAAGCGATCAATGCTCGTGAATCGTCGGCAAGCTCGGAAGGAGGCGGCTTCCAGTCGGGGTCTGCGGGGCCAGGTAGGAGCGTTCCAAAGTAATCGACGCGGCCGCGCTCGTCGGGAAACTCCGCGGCGGGACAAAGGCTCATTGCACGAATGGCCGGCAACGTCGCGAAATCGATGCAGCCGAAAGCAAAAGCTTCCGGTCCCGCGCCGCCCGCGCCTGATTGCGCCCGGATGGAGGAGATCATGCCGCGAAATTCACCGGCCGTCTGATCCAGCTCCGCGATCGATCGCCGGGTCTCCGCCCAATGCTCCCTGCCATGACCCGGATGGGCAAAGCGCCAGGTCGGCATGTCGGTGTATCTGAATTCGGGCAATCCCGCGGAATGCACGATGATGGTCTTTACCAGGCTCGAGTTGTGACACGTGAAGGCCAGCCCCTGCCAAACCGCGTCGAGGATCAGCACATCCAGCCTGAGTTCCCGCAATTGCTGGATGAACCAATCAAAAAACGTCATGTCCGGGCTGCGATGGACGATCTCGCGGCCGCGCAAACCAAATCGCGCAAGCTGGTCGGCCCATGCGTCGCTGTGCTTTCGGCCCAGGGTATGGACGTCGGACCCGAGAATCCGCACGTCGTGTCCCCATTTGAGCAGCTCCCGGCCTATGCGAAAGCAAGGCAGGATGTGCGGGAGGTCTGCGTGAGGCAGAATTGCAACGCGTAACGCCATCGCCGCCACTTTACGCTTGCGCGATTGATCCGTCATTTGTCAGCCGGGGTCGCCCGCCGGCCCGCATCATCTGGCATCCCCCGCGCCCGCCCCTTAGGATAAGTTGACCCGTGGCGACAACGAACGCCGAGCAGGCGATCGATCTTCGGCAGGTTGTGAAGATCTACCCCAAGCACGTCCATGCGCTTCAGGGCGTGAACATGCGCGTGGGCCGCGGGGAAGTGTTCGGCCTGCTCGGACCCAACGGCGCCGGCAAGAGCACGCTGGTCAAAATCATCATGACCGTCGTGCGTCCCACCCGTGCCGAAGGCACGGTGCTGGGTCGTCCGATTGGCCACAAGCCGACGCTCGCCCGAGTCGGCTACCTGCCGGAGAACCACCGCTTTCCGCGCTATCTGACCGGCTGGCAGGTGCTCGAGTTTTTCGCCGCCCTCGCCAAAGTCGATCGCGCCACCCGTACCCGCAGGTCCGCGGAGCTGCTGGATGTCGTCGGGATGGCCGAATGGGCGAACGCGAAGATCGCGACCTATTCCAAGGGCATGCTTCAGCGGATCGGCCTGGCGCAGGCGTTGGTGCACGATCCCGATCTGATTTTGCTGGACGAGCCGACGGACGGCGTCGATCCCGTCGGCCGTCGCGACATCCTCAACGTACTGGACTCCCTCCGCGGCAGAGGCAAAACGGTCTTCATCAACAGCCACGCGCTCAGCGAGCTGGAGACGATCTGCGATCGCGTGGCGATCCTGGTGAAGGGCCAGGTTGCCCGCCAGGGCACGATCGACGAGCTGACCATCGCCCGCCAGCGATACGAGATCGAGCTGGCTCAGGACGATCCGATCAACCAGCGGGAGCATATCCTGCTGGCAGTACCGGCTCAGTGGCAGCCGCCGGTGCAAGTGCCCGCAAGTATGCACGCGCCTGTTCGCTTCATCGATCGCGGCTCAGTCAACGGCTCGCTCGCGATCGAGCTGGATGGCGCAACGCTTCGCCTGGACACGACCGATCCGGCGACGATCCAGCCGGTGATCGATTCCCTCCGGGGACGAGGCTTGAATATCCGGCGGGTGCAGATGATGCGGCCGTCGCTGGAAGATTTGTTCCTCGACACGATCACCGACCCCACGACCGGCCGCATGTCGACCCCCGGCGCCGCCATGCCGCAACGCGCGGGGGGCCGCGCATGATCCGCCAGACGCTCGCGTTGCTGCTGGACGCCTACCGCGACCTGAACGCGCGCAAGCTGTTCTGGATCACGCTGATTCTGTCCGGCTTTTTCGTGGGCGTGTTCGCGTGCTTCGGCGCAGACTCGACCGGCTTCAGCATCCTCCGCTGGCATTTCGACATGCCGCGGCACGACGCGGAGGTGGCGTTCAAATCGATCTTCCGCACCGGCGTGATCGGCTTCTGGCTTACCTGGGTCGCGACGATTCTCGCGCTCATCTCCACCGCCGGCATCTTTCCCGATTTCATCACCGGAGGGTCGATCGATCTGTATCTCTCCAAGCCGCTTTCGCGGGCGCGGCTGTTCGTGGTCAAATACTTTTCGGGTCTGCTGTTCGTCGCGTTGCAGGTGCTGGTCGTGACCGTCGGCGGGTTTCTGGTGATGGGGCTTCGGGGTCACCAGTGGCTGCCGAGCATCTTCTGGGCGATCCCGATCGTCATCTGTTTCTTCAGCTACCTGTTCGGAATCTGCGTCTTTTTTGGGGTTTCGACGCGGTCGACGATTGCCGCGTTGTTGCTAACGCTCCTGTTCTGGGCGGTGTTTGCCGGGCTCGACATCGCCGAGCGTCCGCTGCTGCTCATGCGAAACACACTTGAAAACGAGGCGAGTCGGCCGCTTTCGCCGAGCGACGATCCCCAGTTGCAGAAGGAGCACGAATCGACCGAGCGCAACGTCTGGTTGTTCCGGGTAATGCACCGCACCGCGTACGTCATCAAGACCATCACGCCCAAGACCAGTGACACGATCGAGCTGCTGGACCGCGTGATTTTCAGCGAAGCGGACCTGACGGCGAATCTCGAGGAGCAGCGCAACCGCGCCGAGTCGCGCGGGCGCCAAGGCCCGACTCCTTTCGGCACCGACCCGGACGCCACGTTCGCCGGGGCCAAGCAGACGTTCCACGAGATCTGGTCGCGCTCGCCCGCCTGGGTGATCGGCACGTCGCTCGCGTTTGAATTCGTGATCGTCCTGTGGGCGGGTTGGATTTTTTGTCGGCGCGACTATTGATTGTCCCGCGCTAGATGACCGTGCACGATTCGGTGCTTCCCCGTGACACGGCTTTTTAAGCCGTGCTGGCGGCGTGCCCAGAAGATATGCGCCAGCAACGCGGTTGTTCCCGTTTCGCATCGTCAGCACGGGTTAAAAACCCGTGTCACGTTCGAGCAATTCGGCGCGTGATTACGCAAGGCGATATAGTGACAGGCTTGCTACCCCGCTGTCCCTTGCGACGGCACGGGCAGTTCAGCGATCGCATTCTTCCGCCTCACGGACGGCGCGGACGAAGGCGTGCATTTTTTCCTCGGATTTGTGTCCGGGCGAATCTTCGACGCCGCTGCTGACGTCGACCGCCCAGGGGCGAATGCGTTGGACGACATCGCCGACCGTCTCTGGCGTGAGGCCCCCGGCGGCGATCAGGTGCGGGAGGCCGACGAAATCGCCGCGCTGCCGGTGATGGGCGATCAGGTCCCAGTTGTTGGCCACGCCGGTCCCGCCCGCGGCGCCCGCGGTTTCCAGCACGAATCCCTGAAGGTGGACCAGTTGCAGGCGGGAAATCGCCTCGCGCCAGCTCTCCAGCTCCGCGGCAAACGTATTGGGTTCCACGCGAATCGCCTTGAGCACGGTGAACTCTGCCAGTTGCGCCACCTGCTGGGGCGTCTCGCTGCCGTGCAACTGGATGTGCCGCAGGTGCATGGCCCGCGCCGCGTCCATGACCCGAGCGATCGGGAGGTCCACGAACAAACCCACCGCCGTCACGAAGGGCGGCAGCGCCGCCAGAATCTCCCGCGCCCGCAGCGGCGGCACGTTGCGCTTCGCTTCCGGGCAAAATACCATTCCCACCGCGTCGGCCCCCGCCCGCGCCGCCGCCAGCGCGTCATCCACGCGACCGACCCCGCAAATCTTCACTCGTGTCCGCTGCACAATTGGATGCTAAGTCGCCGCCGCAAACCGATCAAATTCCGCCCGTTCCCAACACCCTTCCGCCCTTCGCCTTCCCCCGGCTATGTCCCGAATGTCGCTGAAAACGTTCAGTTTTGTTCAAAACGTTCAGTCCAGCCGCGATTCAGCCCTTAGCCATGACCTTGGCATGGAAGCATTGGCAAAATGGCGTCCATCAGACGCTGGTCATCCAGTTCCGCCACGTTCAGCACCGCGGCAAACATTCTCGCGGCTATTCCGTCCGCGCACTCGCAACGGCCGCCGGCCCCGCATGAAATGCCTCCGCGATCCGGGTACTATAACCGCGAGTCAGGGCGGTTTTTGCTCGATATTGACGTAGGGCGGGCAGTGCCCGCCCCGCGTGCCCCGACATCGGCGAGGGAGAAGCGTGCAACAGGCACGCTCCGCGTGCGGTGGTTGACGGCACGCGGAGCGTGCCTGCTACGTTGGATAGTCGTATGACCCATCCCCGCAGCACGGACATCCTCAGCCTGATCGGCCGGTCGCAGCCGCTGTTCGGGGAAGACCTGGCTCGGCACGGCAAGGCGATGGACGACGCCGTTCGCGGCGGGCGGTTCCTGGTCGTCGGCGGCGCCGGCTCGATCGGCAGCGCGGTCGTCCGCGAGCTGTTCCGCCGGCAGCCGCGCGTGCTGCACGTCGTCGATATTTCCGAGAACAACCTCGCCGAGCTGGTGCGCGACATCCGCAGCTCGATGGGATACATCGAGGGGGATTTTCGCGCGTTCGCTCTCGACTGCGGCTCGGCGGAATTCGACGCCATGCTCGCGGCGCACGGGCCGTACGATTACGTGCTCAACTTCTCCGCCCTCAAGCACGTCCGCAGCGAAAAAGACCCCTTCACGCTCATGCGGATGATTCGCGTGAACGTGCTCAACACTGACAAGATCGTCGCCAAAGCCATCGAGATGCGCGCCCGCAAACACTTCTGCGTCTCGACCGACAAGGCGTCCAACCCCGTCAACATGATGGGCGCGTCCAAGCGGATCATGGAGATGTTTCTGATGCGACGATCGGATTCGATTCCGGTCTCGACGGCGCGTTTTGCCAACGTCGCCTTTTCCGACGGCTCTCTGCCGCACTCGTGGACGGTTCGGATTTCCAAGCGTCAGCCGCTGGCGGCGCCGGATGACGTCCGCCGGTATTTCGTCACCGACACCGAAGGCGCCATCCTCTGCCTGATGTCTACCTTTTTTGGCGACAACCGCGACATCTTCTTTCCCAAGCTCAACGCCAAGCTGCACCTGGAAAAGTTCTCGGAAATTGCCCGCCGGTATCTGCGCGTCCTCGGTTACGAGCCTTACGAATGTTCATCCGAAGAAGAAGCCCGCGCCAAAGTCGATGAGCTGTCGGCCAATGGCAAATGGCCCTGCTATTTCTTCCAGAGCGACACGACCGGCGAAAAGGACACCGAGGAGTTCTATACCGACCAGGAGCGCGTCGACTGGGAGCGGTTTGCCGATATTGGGGTGGTGAAGAGCGAGGTGGGCTGGGACGCCCAGACGCTCGATCGCTTCGACGCGCAAGTCCGCCGCATGCTGGAGACAGGACAATGGACCAAGCGAGAACTGGTCGATCTGTTCAACCAGACGCTCAGCCGGTTCTCCCACAAGGAGACCTTCAAATACCTGGACGATCGCATGTAGCCAAGCGGATGTTCGATATCGCCGTCTCGGGCGTGGCCCTGCTGGTGCTCGCGATCCCGCTGCTGATCGTGATGCTGATCCTGCGCCTGACCGGCGAAGGCGAAGTCTGGTTTCTCCAGGAGCGCGTTGGTCAGGGCGGCCGCCGTTTCAAAGTCTACAAGTTCGCCACCATGCGCAAGGACAGCGAATGGACCGGCTCCAAAGACATCACGCTCCGCAATGATTCGCGCGTTCTGCCCGTCGGGCGATTTCTGCGCAGGGGCAAAATCAACGAGCTGCCGCAGGTGATCAACATCTTCATCGGCGACATGAGCGTGGTCGGCTGGCGGCCGCTCATGCCCAAGAGCTTTGCTTATTACCCGCCACACGTTCAGCAGCAGATCATCCGCGGCAAGCCGGGGCTGACTGGCGTCGGCTCGATCGTCTTCCGCGACGAAGAAGCCATCACGGCCCGCGCCCAGAAGCCTCCCGAGCGAGTCTACGCCGAGGACATCGCCCCCTACAAAGGCGAGCTGGAGCTGTGGTATCAGCGTAACCAGAGTTTCTGGCTGGATGTGAAGATCATCCTGCTGACCGCCCTTGCGGTGCTGCGTCCCAAGAGCCGGCAGTACGAAAAGTGGCTTCCCAATCTGCCGCCACGTCCGCTGTCATTGGCATAACACAACCCGACAATCGCGTGCCCGGACCGCAATTTGCGGGATGCCTGCGAATCCGATGCAGGCTACACTTCTGACAGCGCCTGGCGAGCCGCCCGATGGATTCCCTAGATCGTGCGCGGCACTTCGAGCGAGCCCAGCAAGTATCCTACGAAGGCCGAAGATGGAGCAGGTCGCAAAATTCGACGGTGCGCCGGTGACGACGGGCGTCGCGGGGCTCGACGACATCCTGCGCGGAGGCCTCACCGCAGAGCGCCTTTATCTGATCGAAGGCAATCCCGGCAGCGGGAAGACGACGCTCGCGCTGCAATTTCTCCTTGAAGGCGTCCGGCTCAGGCAGCGCACGCTTTACGTCACGCTCTCGGAAACCAAACAGGAACTGGTCGCGGTTGCACGCAGCCACGGGTGGTCGCTGGACGGGATCGACCTTCACGAGATGGCGGCGGCCCAGGAGAGCCTGGCGCCCGAGGCCCAGTTGACCATGTTTCACCCGTCGGAACTTGAGTTGAGCGAAACCACCAAGGCCGTGCTCACGAAAGTCGAGAACACCAACCCCCGCCGGGTGGTTTTCGATTCGCTCTCCGAAATGCGTCTGCTGGCGCACAATCCGCTGCGGTACCGCCGGCAGATTCTCGGCTTCAAGCAGTTCTTCGCCGGCAAGCAGTCCACCGTGCTCCTGCTGGACGACCGGACGGGCCCCGTCGAGGACATGCAGTTGCAGAGCATCGCCCACGGGGTCATCCATCTGGAACAGACGGTGACCGAGTTCGGCGCCGAACGAAGGCGGCTGACGGTGCGGAAAATGCGCGGCGTGGGGTATCGCGGGGGGATGCACGACTTTGTGATCCGCCGCGGCGGCCTCGATGTGTTCCCCCGGCTGGTCGCGGCGGAGCACCACGTCGAGCTTCCCGCCGAGGACCTGCCGACCGGCAATGCGTCGCTGGACCGTTTGCTGGGCGGCGGGCTGCCCACCGGCAGCAGCACGCTGCTGATTGGCCCGGCGGGAATTGGCAAATCGAGCGTGGCGCTTCAGATCGCACTGGCCGCTGCCGGACGGGGGGAGCGGGTGGCGCTGTTCATCTTTGACGAAACCGTCAAGACCCTGCGGGCCCGCGCCAGAAAACTCAACATGCCGCTGGACCGGTATCTTGACGCGAACCTGGTGACCGTGCAGCAGGTAGACCCGGCAGAGCTTTCTCCCGGCGAGTTCGTCTCAATCCTGCGCCAGACCGTCGACGGCAAAGATGAGAACGGACGCCCGGCCAAAGTCGTGATGATCGACAGCCTCAACGGCTATCTCCATTCCATGCCCCAGGAAAAGTTCCTCAACGCTCAACTGCACGAGTTGTTCACGTACCTCAACCACCGGGGCGTCAGCACCCTGGTGACGGTGACGCAGTCGGGCATGGTCGGTTCGATGCAGACGCCAATCGACACGACCTACCTGGCTGACAACGTCGTGTTGTTCCGCTACTTCGAGGCTCGCGGCCACGTCCGCCGGGCCATCTCGGTGTTCAAGAAGCGGTCGGGA
>DATHPP010000108.1:0-20353 GCA_035483795.1 Tepidisphaeraceae bacterium
GCTCGATCGCTTCATGTTCATGACGCTGGTCAATTACCCCTCGCCGTCCGACGAGCTTCAGATCATGAAGCAGGCCACCGGGAGCCACGAACCGAATCTGGGCCGGCTGCTGGATGCCGGGAGGATCGTCCGGCTCCAGAAGATCGTCCGCGACGTGCCGGCGGCCGAGCACGTGTACCTGTACGCCCGCGACCTCACGCGGGCGACGCGACCGACCGAGAAAGGCGCACCCGATTATGTGAAGGAATGGGTCGAATGGGGCGCGGGGCCGCGGGCGAGCATCTATCTCATCCTGGCGGGCAAGGCACGGGCCATCCTGCACGGGCGGGTACATGTGACAACCGAAGACATTCGCAAGGTGAGCCATCCCGTTTTACGCCACCGCATTCTTACCACCTTCCGCGCCGAGTCGGCGGGGATCAATAGCGACACGATCATCGATCGATTGCTGGATGAGGTGCCGCGTGAATGATGCCCGCGCATTCCCCCCTCTCCCTCCGGGAGAACGCCCCGTTTTGCCCCCTGTCCTTCCGGGAGAGGGTTGGGGTGAAGGAAAGTGGGAGCCGCCTTTCCCACGACCCTCACCCCAGCCCTCTCCCGGAGGCACAGGGGGTAAAACCACCCCACATAAAGAGGATTCTCTCCTCGACCCCAAGGCCTTAGCCCAGCTCGGCAATCTCGAGCTGATCGCCCGGAGAGCGGTGAGCGGGTACATGCAGGGCCGGCACCCTTCGCCGCACCTCGATTTCGCGCTCGACTTCGCCCAGCACCGCCCGTACGTCGCCGGGGACGACATCCGCCGGATCGACTGGCGGGCCTTCGCCCGCAACGAACGCTATTACGTCAAGCAGCAGCAGGTTTCGACCAACCTGCGGGCGCAGTTGCTGCTCGATGGCAGTGGATCCATGGCCTATCAGGGTGAATCGGATGCGATGAGCAAGTTTCGCTACGCCCAGTGCGTCGCCGCGTCGCTGGCGTACCTGGTCCTGCGGCAGCAGGACTCGGCGGGATTGATCACGTTCGACCATACGGTGCGCGAGGTCCTGCCGCCCAGTTCCGCCCCGTCACAGTTGACGCGGCTCGTGCGCGTTCTCGAGAAATCGCAGCCGCAGGGCGAATCGGGTCTTTCGGCAATGCTCGGTGCCGCCGCCGGGCGCTTCGCGCAGCGCAGCCTGGTGGTGGTGATCAGTGACCTGTTCGATGACACGTCGGCATTGGTAGATTCGCTGCACCATCTTCGGCGCAAGCGGCATGAAGTGATCCTGCTGCACGTGATGGCCGCGGACGAGCTGCGTTTCCCATTCAGGCAGTGGGTGCTCTTTGAGGACCTGGAATCTCCGCGACGGCATTCGCGGCTCGACCCGGCGGTCGTCCGCGAAATGTATCTGCACAAGCTGAACGAGCATTTGCGGGCAATCCGCTCGGCGGCTGCGGGGCTGAGGATGAGCTACGTGCTGCTCGACACCAGCCGGCCGTTTGCCGAGGCGCTGAGCGCGTACCTTGCCACGCGGCGCTGACGGACTGAATTTGCGTGCACTTTTTGCTTCCCATCCTGCTGATCGGGACCGCCGGGGCCATCGTCCCGCTCCTGATCCACTGGCTTCACCGCCGCCGCGCGCGTCGCTTTGGATGGGGTGCCATGCAATTTCTGGAAACGCCCTCGCGAAGCGTCCCGAGGCGCAAGAACGTCGAGCAATGGCTACTCCTGGCAGTGCGGATGCTGGTCGTCGTGGCATTCGCCCTGATGTTGGCCGGACCTCGGGTGCGCGCCGGTCGATTGCTTCCTGCCTTCGGGTCAGGACCGCCGATTGACCTGGTGATGATCATGGACGATTCGCCGTCGTCCGGCCGGTCGAGCGGCGGGCGAACAGTTTTCGACCGCCAGATCGAAGCCGCCAGTCAGGTCCTACGGGAGCTTCGATCGGACGACACAGTTGGTGTCGTCCTGGCCGGACACGCGCCGCGGGCGTTGAGACGACCGCTCCAAGCCTCTGATGACCGCGCAATCGAGCAGTTGCAAAATCAGTTGCAGCGGCGGAAGCCCGGATTGACCGACTGCTCGATCCCGGATGCCGTCGCCGCCGCGGGCGAATTGCTTCAGACCGGCGCCAACGCCCGTAAAGTGATCCTCGTCCTGTCCGATCATCAGCGGCTCAAGTGGCAGGTCGGCGACGAGTCGGCGTGGGAAGCCGCCGTCGCTTTGGCGGGCCATGCGGAGATTGTTTCGCTCCCCATTCTTCCCGACGCCCAGTTCGCCAGCGAATTCGTCGAACAGATCTCAGTCGAGCCGAAACTCGTCGGCCCCGGTCGACCCATCCGCATTGGCGCCAGAATCCGCAACAGTGGAACAAAACCCCCGGCCGCGCGATCTGCTCGCGTTTCGATCGACGGGCGGGATGTCGCTATCAAGCCCGTTGAGACCATCGCGCTCGGATCGACGACGACGGTAGATTTCCAATTACAAAATGGCGCCGGCGCTCTTGGATCGCACGTGGCCACGGTATCGCTCGATTCCCCCGGCGCCCTACCAGCGGACAACCAGGTGTCGACTGCGATCAATGTTCTGCCTGCGCTGCCAGTGCTGATCATTGACGGGCAGTTCAGCGATGCGGGTGGGCTGGCAGGCAGCCGGTTTCTGCAAGCGGCGATGCAGCCGGATGCGCTGGCGATGCTGGAGCCCAAAGTCATTTCGTTGCGCGCCGCGGCATCGGAGGACCTCAACCGCTACGCCTGCGTGGTGCTGAACGACTGCCCGACGATTCCGCCGGTGCTTCGCGACCGACTCGTCGAATATACGCAAAGCGGGCGCGGCGTCTGGTGTATTCTCGGACAGCGCACGCGGAAATCCCTCATCGAAAACGATCTTGCCACGACGGGACTCTTGAATGCCACCGGCGCCACAACGCGGTCCGCAAACGTCCCGCCGGTGATCAGCGCTCCCAACCACCCGATCATCGCCGCCGTTGCCGGCAACGAACGCAACGCCCTTGCGGGAGCACAAGTTCACCAATGGTGGTCGTTGCATCCCGCCGACGGTGACGCCCGGGTCCTGCTGGCCACGCCGGACGGCGATCCGTTGGTCCTGGAGCATCCGGTCGGCTCGGCGGGCGGCACCTTTATCCTCTGGACCACCGCCCCCGACGGCGCCTGGAACAACCTCCACGTCATGCCCATCTTCGTGCCGCTCGTGGCCGAGACGGTATTGCATCTGATCGCGCCGCAGTTGCACGGCCTGGAAAACCACGGCCTGATCGCGGGCGAGCCGATCCAGTGGGTGCGATTCGATTCCCTCCCGCCGGGTAAGGTCCGCGTGACCTTGCCGGATGGAACGCCAGCGGAGCGCGAGCCAACTCTGGTCAATGGACGCTGGCTGCTCACTTTTCCCGATACCTTCAGTCCGGGCATTTATCGCCTGAGTTTCCCGGACGCCGCGATCGCTCCGGTGAACTATGCGGTGAATATCGATCCGCGTGCGCTCGACGCGACGGCACTGGACCGCGACGACATCGCCTGGCTGATCGCCCACCGCGCGCTCGATGTGCGGCAACCGACGATCTCGCCAAACCAGTTGGATTCTGCGCTCCACCGGCCCAATGAGATAGGTCTGTGGGAAGTGCTCGGCGCGCTGGTGGCGGGTCTGCTCGCCCTGGAAACGTGGTTGGGCCGCCGGATGACGGCGCGAGCGGTCGTTGCGGAAACCGGCAGCTCGGTTCTTTCGCCGGCACAAACTCCACAAATGGCCAGGAGGATCGCGTGACCGCTGGGGCAATCTCGTTTGGAGGTTGGAGACTCAGCCCAGCGTGGTCACCGTGGATCGTCTTCGCCGGGACGATGATCGCGATTGCCCTGGTATTCTATTTCTACAAAGCTCAGAAACACGCGGCGTGTGCCCGGCTGCTCCGAGTGCTCACTGCACTTCGCGTCGGTCTAATTCTGCTTCTCGCGCTGGTTCTGCTGGCCCCATCGCGGGCTCTTAGGTACGACACGCATTCGCGGGGAACGCTGTGGCTGCTCATCGACGACAGCGCATCGATGCGGCAGGTCGACCGCCGGGCTCCTGCTGGAGAACTGCGCGAGTGGGCCGGGGCGCTCGGCAGCTCGGTCGAGAAAATCGCCGGGCTGAATCGTGGCCAACTCGCCGCCGCGGCGCTGACTGCCACAGCATCACCGGGCCGATTCGCACCGAGTGCTGTGATTGAACAGTACGATGTCAAGATCATTCCGATCAGCAAGCCGCGCGTGATCGTGCCACTCAGAAACCACGCTGTCGCGGACGCCGTTGCGATGCTCCGCGACCCTGCCGGCGGCAGCACTGCCATCGGCGATGCACTGCGGCTGGTGTGCTCCGAGACGAAAGACAACGCGACCGTCTTGATCATTTCTGACGGCCGGCAGAACCGCGGCGCCGATCCCCTGGAAGAGGCCCGTCGTCTGGCAGAACGGGGCATCCACGTGTTCACGCTCGCGGCCGGCTCCCCTGAGCCGGTCCGCGACGCCGCCGTCGATTCCATCGGCGCGCCCGATTCAGTTTTCGCCGGCGACGAAGTGGTCCTCACCGCCTCAATTCGACTGGATGGCATCGGGCCAGATGAGAAGGCAACGATCGCGCTCCGCCGCGATGGTCGCGTTCTCCAACAGAAGATTCTCGGCACGACGCATTCACGATTGTCTGTCGAATTCACCGACAAGCCGGACGGGCCGGGCACGTGTGAATATGAGATTGCCGTTGCGCCCATCCCCCGCGAGGCGACGACGGAAAACAACCAACGGATCGCCCGCATCACGGTGACCCGCGACAAGCTCAAGGTCCTGCTGGTCGATGACCAGCCGCGGTGGGAATACCAGTTCCTGCGCAACGACCTGATTCGAGATCATCGATTCGAGCTTGTGCCAGTGCTGCTCCAGCCGGCCCGGGTCGAAAACATTCGCTCGCCGGCCGGCCCCAGATTGCCGACGACGCCCGAAGGCTGGTCGCACTGGGATGTCGTGATCCTGGGGGATGTGCCGCCCGAGCGATTGCCGCCGGTGCAACAGGCGCTTTTGGCGTCGGCGCTGCGGGACGGAAAGATCAAAGGGCTGGTGCTCATCGCGGGCCCGCAGAACATGCCGGATCGCTTTGCGGCCGCCCCGCTAGCGGAAATGGTTCCCGTGGAGTTGAGCGGACATGAATGGGACGCCGAGCAATTGGCGGCCCAGCTTCGCCGCGGGTTTGTCGCGCAGCCCGCGGCGGACTCGCCGCTCGCGCGCTTTGCCGCCGATGACGACGCCAACCGTGAATTGTGGGCCGCGATGCCGCCGTGGTTCTGGCACGAGGCACAAACGACCGCGCGCCCCGGCGCGACTGTCGCGTGGAGCATCGACGATCCTCCGGCCTTTCGATCCGCCGGCGCAGCAGCCCCGTCGCGAAATCGCGCCCTGCTGGCGGCGATGCGCTACGGCGCTGGCCGCGTCCTCTATCTGGCAAGCCCCGAGACCTGGCGGCTGCGGTACGCTCAGCGATCGGATGCACAGGTTGTGGACCTTCACCGGCGTTTCTGGGGTCAGGCGATCCGCTGGCTCGATGGCGGGACCGAGCGCGAAGATACAACGCAATCCGAATCCGCTGAGAATCGCAATCTCAGCGCCGATCCGCGGTTGCTGGCAGCGATCGCCAAAGCTGGAAATGGGATCGCCCTGAGCGGCCCCGATGTTCTGGCGCTCGATTCCAAACTCCCTCGATCAAATCGCGTGCAATCGATCGCGCTCCGCGTCGGGCTGTTCGCCGAGCCCACTAACTGGCAATCCCAACTCAGCCATTGGGGCGCCCTTGCGGCCTTTCTCGCGATGATCACGTCCGAATGGGTGCTGCGCAAGCGCGGAGGGCTGGTATGAACCAGGTGAGAACGCACGAGATCGTGACCCGGCTTGGCAAGATCGAACGCCGGCACTGGAAGGTCAATTTCGCGATCACGTCCATGCGAACCGGCGTGGTTCTGCTGCTGGTGTTCTTGGCCGGAGCCATGCTGCTCGGGACGGCGAATGGACTGTCATCGCCACTGTATGCGGCAATCGCCGCTGGCGTCTGGGTCATCGCCGGCCGGTTCATCGCAGCCGCAATTCGCGATTCGTCTGCTCGTCTGCCCCTTGTAACCGTGGCCCGCCAAATCGAGCGGCAGCGCTCCGACATCGAAGAACGCATCAGCAGCGCCGTCCAATTATGTCAGGACGCATCGTTCACCGGCTCGGCAGCGCTGCTGGCACGACTCGTCGGCCAGGCCGAATCCTGCGCAGCGGGGCTGGCGCCTCGGCAATTGGTGTCCCTCAAACCTGCATTTCTCTGGACCGCTTGGGCCCTGATGACGTTGATGACCTGGGGAGTGATCTACCAGTTCCCCGCGACTCATCGCACGGCCGCCATAGGATTATCCAGGTTGGTTGCACCGATGCGGCAATCGCCCCGCGGACAGGTGCAAACTGAGCCCCCGGCGGCAAACGCACCTGAGCTTACCAACCTCCCAATCCATTACGATTATCCGCCCTACACCGCGCTGGCATCGCACACGGTTCGCTCTTCCGACGGGGTTGTGGATGCCGTCGTCGGAACGCGCGTCACCATCAACGTGCGGACCTCGCGTGCGCTAAGCGCCGCCAAAAGCGCGTTGTTGATTGCAGGTTTACCGCCAATCCCGCTCGTGCGATCGGCCGAAGGTCAGAACGCCTATGCAGCGCATTTCACAGTGCACAACGACTCGTCATATGCCATCCAATTGACCGACGCTCTCACCCCTGCCTCAAGGCAGGAGCCTCCGCGGCCCATTCACGCCCGCCCGGACCAGGTCCCCTCGATCGTCCTCCAGTCGCCGGAGCCTCAGGCGAGCGTTCGCCCGGATGACATTGTTCCCATTCAATTTCTTGCCGCAGATGATTTCGGTGTCGCGCGGATCGACATGCTCCTTCGCGTGGACAATCACGAGCCGCGAGTCATGCCGGTGCCGTTTGACAAGGCCGATCCCAGGCACGTCGCCGGGCCGGCCTTCGCGCTTGCGGTCGACGACATCCTCACTCGCGAAAAGCTCGCCAGCGCCACACAGATCACGTACCGGTTTCGCGTCGCCGATAATCGCGACCCTGACCCGCAGCTCAGCACCTCCGCGCCGCAGATTTTACGGATCGACGAGAATTCGCCCCGCAGTTTTGTCGGCCAGCAGGAACAGCAACTGGCCGCCGGCTTGCAAGAGATCCTCCAGAACGTGGTTCACGAGCTCGACCGCGCCGCCGCGCGGGTGAGCCGGGCCAGGACGCGCGATGGCACCGAGCCCCTGGGTGAATGGCAGGGCAAGGAGCTTCATCAGGCCGCCACCGACCTGACCGCCATGGACAAAGGCCTCGCGCGAGCGGCGGATCAAGCCGCCGATTCGGTCTTCGCGCGCATCGCAGCGGACATCAAGCAGTCGGCGGACGGGCCGCTGCGGCAAGCCGCCGAGGAAGCTTCCCGCGCCGACGCCGAAAGCGACGATTGGAAACAGCGCGACGACGCGCTCGCCGGTTCCCTGGCCGCGATCGCATCGTCGCGCCCCTCGCTCCAGAAGCTGCTGGAAGGCCAGGGTATCGAGCGCCTGCGCGGGATGTCCGAGGCCGCACGCGACCTGGCTTCCGCGGCAAAATTGGAGCACACGGGCCGAAAGGAACTGGCCCGAAAGCGCCTGGAGCAGGCCTTCGACCAGGCCCCGTCGCTTCGTGAACAGAACCCTTCTGACGCGTTGCGCCAAGCGGCGCAAGCGGCCCAAGCCGCGGAGCAGTCGCAGGACAACGGCGCTTTCGAGCAAGCGGCGGGCGAGCTTCAGCTTGCCGCGTCTTCCCTGGCGCGGTCATTGTCAGTTGCGTCGATGAAGAGCCCGAAACCGCAAGCATCAGCGCAAGTCGCCCATACACCGAAGCCGATCGCGGCTCGTGGGACGAGCCTGTCCGGCCCCGTCCCCGCCGCCGTCCGCGATTTGGGCCTGAGCGCCGACGACTGGGCCCGTCTGCCGGCGCTCGCGCAGCGCGACCTGCTCAACACCGCTCAGCAAACCCCGCCGCCGGAGTATCGGGAGATGGTGAGGGATTACTTCGTGAAGCTGGCGCGCATGCACGGCCAACAGGACGATCAACGATGATTGCCAGAACACCTTCAAAGATCGCAGCACTCTTATGTTTCTTCCTTGCAACCCCCTGTTTGGCGCAGAATCCCGACGCCGTCACTCCCAAGGCTTCCTCCGCCGTCGACCGCGCCCTGGTCTGGCTGAAGCAGAACCAGCAGCCCGACGGAAGCTTCCGGTCCGGCGGCGCCGCGGGCCAAACCGCGATCACCAGCCTCGCCGTCCTGGCGTTCCTCGCCCGTGGAAATGTGCCCGGCCAGGGACCATATGGGGATGCAATCAATTCGGCGATCGATTATGTCCTGGCCGGCCAAAGACTCGACGGCCCCAAGAAAGGCCTCATCGCCCGCGACGAGAGCAACGCGATGATGTACGAGCACGGCATCGCCACCGTCATGCTCGCCGAGGTCTATGGAATGGTCGACGGCATTCGACGGGCCAAAATCGATCGCGCCCTGGCACTGGCCACTCAGCTCATCATCGACTCGCAGCGGGCCGAGAAGATCAATCCCCGCGACACGGGCGGCTGGCGCTACGCCCTGGACAGCCCCGACGCCGACATCTCCGTCACCGGCTGGCAGCTCATGGCCCTGCGCGGCGCGGGCAACTGCGGCGCCGCCGTCCCCGCGCAGACCCTCCGCCAGGGCGCGGAATATGTCAGGCGATGCGCCTCGTCCAAAGGCGGATTCGCTTATCAAGCCGATGGCGGCGAACCCAACCTCGCCCGCACCGGCAGCGGCATCCTCTCGCTCATCCTGATCGGGACAGACCGCAGCTCGGCGGAAGTCCGCAAGGCCGCCGATTACCTGCTGGCCAATCCGCCGAGCCATTCCGCGCCGTTCTATTACTACGCCGCGTATTACGACTCGCAGGCCCTCAAGCAGCTCGCCGGCAGATATTGGCAGACCGGTTATCCGAAGCTCGTCGACGATCTTCTCACGCTTCAGGAGCCCGCCGGCGCGTTCGCTTCCACAGCAGATCCCACCGAAGATCAGGCCGGCCCTGCCTATCGCACCAGCCTCGCCGTCCTGGCCCTCTGCGTCCCCTACCGCTACCTGCCGTTGTACGAGGCGGACAATTGAATCCAATGCTGGATACTCAGTGCGATCGACGACCCGGGAGGGCGAGGCGGGCGAGGCTCCCGCCGAGCCGAGATGTTGCGCGGCCGGAAACGCGCGGCTCGGCAGGAGCTTCGCCCTCCCTCTTGCGCGCTCATGTGCCACCAAAATACCTTCGACAATTTTTCCATTGTCGCTACGATTACGATCCTGTCGGTTACTCACCACACGATCTTTTTGGCGGAAAGGAAGTGAGATGTCGCAGAATCGCAAGCTCACCCGGCGACGATTCCTTCAAAGCTCCGCGGTCGCAGGCGCGGCGGCGGGAATTTCGTTTCCAACGATCATCCCCAGCAATGTCCTGGCCCAGCAGGGCCGGCCCGGCGCCAACGATCGCATCGTCGTCGGAATGATCGGTGTGGGCGGACGCGGCGGGGGACACGTGCAGGACATTCATGCCCGCGGCCTGCCCATCGCCGCCATCTGCGACGTCGACTCCAATCACGCCCTCAATGCCGCCCGCCACGTCGGGCGAAATCCGTTCCTCACCAAGGACTACCGCCAGCTCCTGGAGCGCAGAGACATCGACGCCGTCGTGATCTCCACGCCCGACCACTGGCACGCGATCATGATGATCGACGCCTGCCAGGCCGGAAAAGACGTCTACACCGAGAAGCCCACCTGCCGCACCCTCCAGGAATGCCAGGGGATGATCAACGCCGCCGAGTATTACAAGCGCGTCGTACAGGTCGGTTCGCAGGGACGCTCCGAAGGCGCCGCCCGCCAGTGCGCCGAGTATGTCCGCAACGGGCAGGTCGGGAAAGTCAATTACGTCGACGTCTGGCACCCGGTGAATTTCAACATCGTGAACCAGAACATGCAGCAGGATTCTCCCCCGCCCGCGAGCCTCGATTGGGAACAATGGCTCGGCCCGGCGCGGTGGCGACCTTACAACAAGGGAATCCATCCATTCAATTTCCGCTGGCTGATGGACATCGGCGGTGGGTTCATCCGCGACCGCGGCAATCACGTGCTCTCCTGCGTCTTCTGGGCCATGGACGCCGACAAGACCGGCCCGGTCAGCGTCGAAGCCACCGGCCGCCGGGCCGAGCGCGGCATCTGGGACACGCCGGTCACCATGGAAGTCAAATGGGAATTCAAGAACCCTGACTGGACCGTCACCTGGCAGCAGCCCGGCCGGACCCGTCCGCTGCCGGGCGTCTTCGAGGGCCCGGGACCCAAAATCTGCGACTGGGGCGCCGAATTCCAGGGCGACCGCGGCTCGGTCATCCTCTGGCACGGCGACAGCGCCGACGTCGAGCTCAAGGCCAAACAATACACACCGCCCGCCAACGGCGTTCACCTGTTCCGCAGCCCCGGGCACATGCAGAACTGGCTCGACTGCATCAAGACGCGGGAGGAGCCGATCATGCCCATCCGCTCCGGCGCCGCCGTCATCGTGCTCCCGATCATCGCCAATATCTCTTTCCTCCTGGGCCGCAAGCTCCAGTTCGATCCAACAACCCGAACGTTCGTCGGCGACGAGGAAGCCAACCGCATGCTGGCAGATCCGTATCGCTATCCCTGGCATGTGTAATGCGAATTCGAGATTTGAAATTTGAAATTGCAGATCCGAAAGGACGGTTTCCATGGCTAACTTGAAGCAGGTCCTGAAAGAGATCCAATCGCAGGACGCCGGCGACTGGTACAAGGCGACGCAGGAGGCCGGCCCGCTCGGGCCCGAGGCGGTCAAGCCGCTGGCCGATCTCATGAAGCTGGACGACCGCACCAAGGGCCGGGCTGCCAAGCTCTCGCTCCAGGCGGTGGTTCACACCGCCGCCACTCCCGGCAACGAAGAGCAGAAGAAGGCCGTCGCCATCGAGCTGCTGAAGTTCGCCTCGATCACGAGCTATCCGCGGAGCGTCCGCTCCGATCTGCTCTACTGGGTCGGCATGGTGGGCGGCCCCCAGCAGGTGCCCGGCCTGGCCAGGCTCCTCAATGATCGCATCATCCGCGAGGACGCCCGCATGGCCCTGGAGCGCATCCCCGGCGACGAATCGCTCCAGGCCCTCCAGAAAGCCGCCGCCTCCGGCCCCACCGATTTCCGTAAAAACCTCGCCCAGTCCCTGCACAACCGCGCCCTGACGCAGGAGACTGTCGGCATCAAATCCCCCGCCGGCACGGCTTGATTGTCGCGCGGTGCGCCAAACAAGCCAAACTCGTCACATTTCGTTCCAGCCCTGATGGCAGAATCAAGGCGCAGGGACTCCATGCCGCGAGCGTTCGCGCTGTTTTGGACCCATTATTATTGGTGGCGACCCGTTTCAGGAACGCCCATTACCGACAAACTCAGGCGATCGGCCGGCTCCGCCGGATGAGCAGACCGAGGCCTGCCACCAAAAGCATCAACGCCCAGGACGACGGCTCGGGAACATCACTGATGAAGTTGAAAGTGAAGGGCGCCGCCCCCGCGGGGGACGCGCCCGGCGTTCCCGGGGCCGGCTGGTAGCCGAACAAGCCGTTCGCACTCCCCTCCAGGCCGGGAGCGCCGCCCGGGCCGTTCTCCAACACGGAGATCGCGCCCGGTAGGGGCGCAGGAAACTGCAGCACGTCCGCCAGGCTGTCCGGCGGGTCGCTAGACGACGCATCCGAGAAGACCGTCACGTTCCCCTGGGTGTCAAAACGCAGGATATCGCTCAGGACGTTGGTAGCACCGCCCGGCTCGAATATGAGGATGTCGCCGGCCACCGACGGATATCCCAGGTGGTAGGTCAGCGGCGCCGGCACCGTCGAGAACGGGATAGGCAAGGTGCCGCCGCTCGTGGTGAGCTCTGCCGCGTGCCCGTTTTCGTCGAACACGAATGTCTGACCGAACGCAGGACAGACCGACAGAATCACGAATAGTGCGATCGAAGTGCTAAGAATCGATTTCATGGATTTCTCCAATGCAAATGAACAATGTCGATGGGAATTCGGCGCCGCACGGGCGGCGCCGATGCACGGGCATTCGCGTCAAGCGGCGCGTGAGCTTCCCGCGATCGGCCGCCGCCGTCGCACCAGCAGGGCGAGGGCCGCGCCGGCGAACAGCAGAAGCGTCGACGGCTCCGGCACGTCGCTGGTGAAATTGAACGTGACCGGTGGGGCCGTCGCGACGGACGGCGCGCCCGGGGTCCCGAAAGCGGGTGTATAGCCGAACAGCCCGTTCGGCCCGATTTCCGGTCCCGTCTCCGTGAGCGGCACCGCAATCGGCCCCGGCGCAGGAAACTGCGTAACGTCGGCCAGGCTGTCGGCCGGGTCGCTGGGCGACGCATCCGAGAAAACTGTCACGTTGCCCTGGGCATCGAAGCGGAGGATGTCGCTCAGGACATTCGCAAGGCTCGTCGGCTCGAAGAGCAGAATGTCGCCGGGCGTCGAGGGATACCCCAGGTGATAGGTAAGGGGCGGGTTGCTGAACGGGATCGGCGTGACGACGCCGGCCGTGCTGATCTCGGTCCCCTTGCCGTTTTCATCGAAGTTGAAGGTCTGGGCCGCCGATCGGCCGGCCAGTAGAGCAACAAACAAAGCGATCGAAGAAATAGTAGTCATTCTCATGGGATTCTCCATTGGAAAAGTGTTTGACGGATTACACGATCGAGGCACTCAGGCGATTGGCCTGCGACGCCGCGCTAGAAGCGCAACGCCCAGACCGAGAACAAGCAGTCCCCAGCTCGAGGGCTCGGGCACGTCGCTGACGAAGTTGAACGTGACCGGGGCCACGCCCGCCGGCGAAGCGCCGGGCGTGCCGGGGGCCGGGGTGTAGCCGAACAGGCCGTTGATGCCGCTTTCCGATCCGGGGCTTCCGCCCGGGCCGTTCTCCAGCACCGTGATCGAGACCGGCAGGGGCGCAGGAAGCACCGGCACGTCGGCCAGGCCGTCCGGCGCCTCGCCGGGCTCCATGTCCGAGAAGACCGTCACGTTCCCGTTGGCGTCGAAGCGCAGAATGTCGCTCAGGGCCTGGTTCGTACCCGTCGGCTCGAGAATCAGAATGTCGCCCGGCGCCGACGCGTACCCGAGGTGATAGGTGAGCGGCGCGGGCGTGGTCGAGAACGGGATCGGCAGCGTGCCGCCGCTCGTCGTGATCTCCGTCCCCCTGCCGGTTTCGTCAAATGTGAACGTCTGCCCCGAGACGGGACGGACCCAGAGCACAACGATCAATGCGATTGAAGAAATAACCAGTGATTTCATGACTTGCTCCTGTGAACAAAAGATGGGTTACGAAACGAGAAATGCCGCAACGTGCGGCGTGGCACGAAATGGACGAGTTGACGAAGGGAGATTGGGGTCGGGCATCACCTCCTTCGATCGTTCGGAAGTGTTGAGGGCGCGGCGGTGCGTAAACGCGGCTCGTCAGAACCGCGGGCGGTTGGCTTGGTCATCACCTCCTTCCCTGCAATGAGGTGGGGCGCCGTCGGCTGCGACTCCTGCATCCCCGGGGGCCGCGAACGTCGCCGCACAAATCCATTTGCGAAAACAGGCCGACGATCAGGACACAAAACCGCTAACAGCGGGCTCAGGGATGAGACTGCGGTCTGGCGAAGCTCAACCCCCGCGAGCCCGTCAGCACAACTGAATTGCAAGTGCGCGATTTAATATATGGATGTGATCGCGGTAGGCAAGCAAAATAACGCAATGCAAACACAGCGTTGAAAGAACGATAAGCGCGGCTTGCGTTTCGGATACGCCGCGCCCTAACCTAAGCGACCCCGGCAGGACCGCGTGTACACCAACGAGGCGGGGTGGGATAACCGCCGATGGCGTCTTGCGCCGTGTTCGATCGAAAGGCACCTGATCGCCGCGATGCTCGTGCGGTTGCGGAGTTACCGTGAACGTCCTCGTGCTCAACGCCGGAAGCTCCTCGCTCAAGTTCAGGCTGCTTGGCCTCGATGGAAAAGATGAGCGGCTACTGGCCAGGGGGCTGGTCGAAAAATGGGGCACGCCGGAAGCTTCGCTTCGTCTGGAGGTCGCCGGGAGGGAGACGGAGCACCGTTCGGTCGCGGCCGAGACCCCCGATCAGGCGGCGGAACACGCCATCCGCGCCTGCCAGCCGCTTGGCATCGACGCGATGGGCCATCGCGTCGTGCATGGCGGCCCGCAGTTTCGCGAGCCGGCGCGGATCACGCCGGAGGTCATCGCCGCGATCCGCCAGGTCACACACCTGGCGCCGCTACACAACGGGCTGGCGCTGGCCGGGATCGAAGCAGGTCTACGCGTGCTTCCCGAGACGCCCGCCGTCGCCGTTTTCGACACCGCGTTTCATCAGACGATTCCCGAAGTGGCTGCGCTTTATGCATTGCCCCTCGAGCTTTCGCAGCAGTACGCGCTGCGCCGGTACGGCTTCCACGGAATCTCCCACCGCTACATCTGCGGCGAGGTGCTCCGCCTGACCAACCGCCCCGCGACCGGATCGAAGCTGATCACCTGCCACCTGGGCAACGGCGCCAGCGTCTGCGCCATTCGTGACGGTAAGAGCATCGACACCAGCATGGGCCTCACGCCGATGGAAGGTCTGGTCATGGGCACGCGGTCCGGCGATGTCGATCCCGGCCTGCTGCTGCACCTGATGCGGGAAGCGAACTTCGACGCCGGCCAGCTCGACGATCTGCTCAACCACAAGAGCGGGCTGCTGGGCCTTTCAGGCCGCGGCAGCGACATGCGCGACATCGAGCAGGCCGCCCAGGCCGGCGACAAGCGATCGGAAACGGCGCTGGAGATCTTCGCTTATCGCATCCGCAAGTACGTCGGCGCCTACGCCGCGGTGCTGGCGGGCGCGCATGCGATCGCCTTCGCGGGCGGCATCGGCGAGCATTCCGCCGACACCCGCCGCCACGTCTGCGACGGCCTGCGCTCCCTGGGCATTCACCTCGACCCCGCCACAAACGCCTCCGCCCCCTCCGACCGCCCCACCCGCATCAACGCCGATTTCTCCGGCGTGCAAATCTGGGTCGTCCCCACCGACGAAGAACTCCAGATCGCCCGCGAAGTGCGCCAGATTCTTTCCTGATCCACCCTTGGCCCAGTGGATCATCAACGACCTCGAACCCACTACTCAACCGAACGGTTTCCTCTGGCGCGAGCCGTGTTTTTTTCGTGGCACGGGTTTCCAACCCGTGGACGGCCGAGTCGTGAACTGACCCCGGTCTTGGTGTGGGAAAACCACCTTGCCTTGCCGCGTGCTTCTGTGCTGAAGCCGCGTTGAACTCGCTGATGGAACTTGGTCTTCCCACAGAAAAACCGGTGCCTCTTGAACGACTTCACCGACGCACGGGTTGGAAACCGGCGCCACAAACAAAACCGCCTCGCTCCTCACGAAAACCGCTCAGTTTTGACTATTTGAGCGAGTCGAGAAGAGCCTGAATGTCACCTGCGGTCATATGACGCGAAGTAGCGCGGAGCATGCGCTCCCAATGCAATCGGCCACCGGGTTCGCCGGGGTAACCGATGTTCCCGATCTTGGGGTCATCTGAAGTAATCAACGTTTTTCCGTTTTCGTCGAGAATCGCCATCCAGGGGATGCCGCCTTCGGTGGATTTGAGTCTTGAGATCACCTCCTCGCCGTGGGCGAAGCGGTAATCGAGCGTGACGATGACGTAGTCCTTGACGAGCTGCTCACGATGGGCCTCAAAATACTGCCCCAGCTTCACGCACCACGAGCAATACGGGCCGCTCTCTTCCACCAGCACGCGCTTGTCTCTGGCTTTGGCGCGGGCCAGCCCGCCGGCAAGGATCTGTCTCGCGTCCGGCTTGGCCAGCGTGTGCTGCCTGGCAAACGCAATCAATTTCGATCGGCTGAGCTGATCGCCGCTTGAAAGCTCAAGATCGCTCGCGTGGGTCACGTAGTGCCCATCCATGTGGAGGATTACAAACGCCACGCGCGGAAATCTGCAGTCGATGTTGAACTGTGACGCCCAGACTTGTGCGCCGTTCTTCCGATCGTCAACGTTGGCCGATACCAATGCGTAATCCGCCAGCGCCGCCCACGCGTCGGAGTTTTCCCGGTCATGGCGGAACTCAAAGAACCTCTTCGCCGCCTGCCGATCGGCGCTGCCGAGCACGACCAGAACCTGCTGATAGCTCAAACGGGCGATCTCTTGCGCGTTCTTCAATCGCCCGGTGATCGTTCCGGGCTTGCCGAATGATTCGGTGGCGTAATCGTCGGGCGTCTTCGGTTTGTATTCCCGATCAGCTGGCAGGGTCACGTCGCCGAGGTCGACGTCTTCGGCCGTAGGCGCGGTTTTCGTCGCGACGGGCCTCCATCCCATCGGCTCACCGTGGTCGCCGAACTTGGTCACGACGCTGAGCTTATACTCGTAGCCCGGCACCACACCGTCGAAGTGAAACAGGCCGTTCGAATCGGTCACGGCGTTGCTGCCGAAGTTGGTGGAAAACGTGCCAAAGAGATGCTTGACTTCAAAGCCCCATTCGATCGTCTTTCCGCCGAGCGGATGGCCGTCGGGATCAACGAGCCTTCCGTGCATTGAGGCGGTTGGCCCGACCATCAGCGTAACGCTTGTATTCTCTGGCTTTGCGATTGCGATGCCGCGGAGCTTCCCATCCAGGCTGGTGCCGAACAGGTATTGCAGCGCCTTGTCCTGCCGAATAATGAAGTCTCCTGCCTTGTTTGAAACGCTGTCGTCGCGCGGGAAAAGATCGCCGACAGAACGAAAGCTCACCTTGATGTCCGGAACCGACATCGTCGGATTGTCGCGCATGACGACGTGCCCTTTGAGCATCCGGTTGGCTACCGCCGCTGAGTCGGTATGCAGCTCGAGCGCGATGCCCCGTTCCGGACTGGCGATATCGAACCTTTTTTCCTGCCGTCGACCGGGACCGGTTTGCTCGACCAGCGTATAAGTCTGCCAATCCTTGATCTTGAAATGAACGGCGGGCTGCTGGCCGTTAAGGTACGCGTACAGGCTGAGGTTCCCGGGAACCGGCGCATGCACCGTCACCATTCCGTCGGCGTCAGTCTTGAGAGATTGCACGATCATCGGCGACATCCATCTCCGGCCGACGGATTCACCGGGGAACTGCTGCTCTTTGGGTAACTTGTAGTAGCTGCCGTCTTCACGCTGGTAGAACGCGATGCTCGCGTTTGCCGCCGGCGCGTTCTCCGGCCCGCTCGTCACCGTCAGACGCACCGCCATTGTCTTTTCCAGTTTCAATTCAATCGGTTCAGGCGCTTTTCGGTGAACGATCGAAAACCGCATTTGAGCGGCGCGCACGTCTTTGTCGGCGCCGAAGCCGTAGTACAACTCGGGATTCACCTCCGCGGCAAACGCGCCGACGGAATCGGTCGTGACATCGGTTCGGAAATCGTCCATGTGATACCCGACGCCATTGATGTGAACTTTTGCACTGGCGACGGGATTGCCATCGGTGTCGCGCACGTAGCCGTGCAAGGCGATCAATTTCAGCATCTGGACGCGAATGTCCGTAACGGGCTTTTTGGGATCGTAGATCGCGCGCTCCGGAGCGCAGTAGCCGTCGAGACGCGTCCAGAAGTTGGTTCCCCGCACCAGATCCACCGGCACATCAAAGGTGGCTTTGCCCCGGGCATCGCTGGTTTTCTGAAGTTCCTCGAGGCCGCTGAGATTAATCTCACTTCCCTTGGCCGGCTTGAGGTAAAGCCACGGGTCTATCTTCACCCCCGGCAGCGGTTTTCCATCGTCATCCACAATGCTGACGGTCACTGGCTTGACGCCATTGAGCGTGAAGCTGAACGGCCCCTTGAAATCTGGCTCCAGGCGATAGGGATCGGTGCGGCGCTCATCCTTGCGCCAGAAGAGGTGATAATCGAAACCGACGCCGTCCTTCATCGCGATGACGTGCATCAGCGGAGCATCGGCGGGCACGAGCAGCGTTCCATTTCCCTCCGCGTCAGTGATGACGTGTGCGACGGTTTTATACGCGCTGCACGCGCCCACCCACGCACCGGCGACGCCAGCCCCGGTCTTATCGTGCACGCTTACCCCAAATTCGCGGGCAGGCTTGAGCACAACCTTTACCTCATGGCTTGGTTTGCCCCTTTCATCCTCTGCCTGCGCAGCAGGCGCAAATGCGAGCAACTTTCCATCCGCGGAAGAAGCCAGCACGATGTCGTAATTGAACGGCAATGAATCACGACTGAACTCAAAGCTTCCGTCGGCGCCGCTTCGCAGCTTCGCGGCAGGGTGGGGTCCTGTAAGAATCGTCAGCGCGATATCCGCCATTGGCTTGCCGCTCTCGTCAGTGACTTTCCCGAACAGGCGATATTTGCCCGCTGGTACGTCTGCCGGCACGGTGGTGGGCTGCTTATATGATTTGGGTGCTTCGGCGGCCTTGGCGCGGTGCGCGGCGAAGGGGCTGAGCGTGCTGAATAACGCCAGGGTTGCGATCGCCACGACCGCGATTGCGATTCCTACCCGGCGCGAGACCGGCGAGCGACGCCGGTCGGCATCGAGGATCGCTTTCACCCGGTGCTCGAGGTTGGCGCTGTTGGCCATCGCGACTCCCGCGGTGGTGATGCCCCGCGGAGCAGGCGCTTTGCCGAAGGACGTGGCAAGATCGAGAAGCGAACGTGCATACGACGTCGCCGGCTGACTTGCCGAGACGACCGAATCGTCGCACGCGATCTCTCGCTCGATTCGCATTCGCCACTGGGCCATCCACGAAAGCGGGTGGAACCAGTAGATCGCACAGGCAAGCTGGGCGAGCGTCTGCCACAGCACGTCACGGCGGACCACGTGTGATAACTCGTGGGTGAGGACCGCCTGAACTCGCGCCTCGTCCCAATCCAGTGCGCTCGCCGGAATCACGATGGCAGACCGCACGATTCCCAGGCACACCGGCGTAAGGGTTTGATCGCTCACGCACAGTCGCGGCTGGCGCGTACTGTGCTTCTCACACAACTTCGCCAGCGCGGCTTGCCATTGCGGACTGGGTAGGGAAGACCTGCGAAGCCAGCGCCAGACCGCGATCCGTGCCAGCAGCATTCGCGCGATGAGTAACATCGCTGGGACAAGCCAGGCAATGAAGATTAGCGACGATCGAAACCCCGGCTTCGGGGCGGTTGGACTCGGATTGTGCGGCGCGGATTGAGCTTGGACAGCGGCGGATCTACCCGACGGTGGCAGATGCGTCATCGGCTCCGACTCAACCGACGTCTGACGCTGGGCACGATTCATCCCGCGATCCGGCGGTTCGATTTGAGCCATTTCGCGCTGCGGGCCAACCACTGTCGCCGCCGCGGGAAGCGCGAAAGCGGTGATTACCGGTTCAACCCGCTCTGCTTTGATGATCCCAGTTCGCCACTCGGGCATCACCAGCAGCAGGATTGGCGTCAGGAGAACGGCGGCGGTGCTCATCGCCCAGATGCGGTGCTTGAGCGCCGCCGAGAACGATCGCAGCATGATGCTCGCGACGCCGGCACACAACCAGATTGCCGACACCGCAACCAGGAGCCGAACTGAGAAAACCGCAAGCCACGGGGCGTTCAATGCGTGCATGAGCATCGATTGCATGGCGACTCCTCAAAGGGTTTGATCTTGTTCTGCCTTCAGGATGAGTTGTCGAATTCGTTCCAGGTCGTCGGCCGAGAGTTTGCCAGCCGATCCATCGAGCAATGCCGCGACGGCATCCGTGGGGTCGCTGGAAAAGAACGTGCGCACGAGTTGCTTCAGCACCGACCGGCGAACCGTTTCCTTCGACGACGCGGGCTTATACAGATACCGCTTCCCCTCATGTCGAACGGTGAGCAGCCCCTTTTTCACGAGCAGATTGAGCATCGCCCGGACGGATGAATACGTGGGCGGCTCGGCCAGTTCGTTGCGAACCTGCGCGACCGACCCTTCGCCGAGCTGATACAGCGCCTCGACGATCTCTCGCTCGCGTTTTCCAAGACTGAGCGGACCCGGCGACTTGTTCAATCCCGGCAAATGACCCTCCAAACATGTGCTATTTCATTAGCATATGCGATAAGGTTAGCACATGCGGGTATCGCCTGCAATGCAAAATCGCTTTTCAAGGGGCGAGCCGCTCGCAGCAATCTGACAAACGGCTCATTTTGGGGCTCATCCGGTTTTTGCGTAGGTAGCTGGGGCTCCGCCCCAGACCCCGGAGTTTAGCGCGGAGGTGCCGCCGGCACGAAACAGTGGGGTCTTT
>DATHPP010000109.1:0-21960 GCA_035483795.1 Tepidisphaeraceae bacterium
TGTGCCAAAGCTCAACTATGCTGGCCCGACAGCAAAGAACCCACCGCCCGATCTTCCATCGTGGGTAACACGCTCTGTCCTCATCTTCGCCGGGGTTCTACTCGTGGCGACGATCATCGGCACCCTGTACGAATTGCTGGATATGCTCGGCTCGTCCATTCATGATTGAACGAGCAAGAATCTCTCACTCCCTCCGCGTAGTATCGCGTCATGGCGCTTATCTACGTGGAGATCACCGACGGGTCGCAGAAGACGCCGAACAACCTGCTCGCGAACATGCTTCGACAGCGCCACCGCTTTAACCCGGATTTCGCATCCCAGTACGCCTCGGTTGTCAAATGGTACCTTGAGCTGGATCACGGGCGGCTCCTGCGGGAAATCGGCATTGCTGCGGACGCTTGATCTTCGTGGGGTTGTCGGGAGCTGCCGTTAACTCAATGCCCCCGCATCATCGTCGCCAGCCCTACTCGAACGCCCAGATTCACGACGATGCAGAGGGTCCACACGAGCATGATGTTATTGATGCCGTACTCGTTGACCTTGACCCAGCCATAGATGAACGCGAACAGTGGGCAGATGATCGCGACGATTCCAAGGCCGATCGACCCCTCCTGGAAGATTTTCACGATCACCATGATCCAGCAGATCAGGCTGATGATTCCGAACACAATCCCGATAATTCCAAGCAGGGGCATCCCATACCTCCATTGATTCCTGAACACCCGGAGAGTTGTTTACGTGGCGACCAGTGAACGAAAGGCGTCAGGAGCGTACAAGAGTCTGACAATCCAGTAAAGAACCAGCATAATCAGCAACAACGTTGGCAAGCCAGTTTGTCTCTCCATCCGCTCGACATAAGCGGCCAGACGAAGGCGCGCCTGCGACGGGAGGCATGCCGCCACCCAAAACAGCGCGATGGCCGCCAGGAGAAATGGCGCAAACGCGTGGAGGCGGATCGCCTGATGCCAATCGCCGCGAATGACGGCGGCGCACGCCCGCGAGAGCCCGCAGCCCGGGCAGGGAACGTGGAATAGCTCCATGACCGGGCAAGCCATGGCCGGCAGATGAGCCAGCGTCGCAGCGACCTGGGTTGCGCCCGCCATTCCCAGCACGAGGCTCAGGCCCGGCCGCCGCAGAATCGGGGCAAGGACCGGTCGTAAGGCCCAGAGCGTGGACAAGTGTGAATCCGCAGACCGCAGCTTCATGCAGGCCCTCAGCGAACTTTTATATCACATCAAAAGCATGTCGCGGGCGATCTCCGGTCGGTACCACCCCCTCACTCTTGCCCTCTCCTGGAGTGAGTCAGCACAGTCGGCTTTCCGCTTAGCGCGACCGGTCGCATGCAGTAAGATGTTTATCCTGCCCATGCATTCCACCTATCGCACCTTGCGGACGGCTCTGCACGCCCTGCGACGGAACGTCATGCGGTCGGTGTTGACCTGCCTGGGCATCATCATCGGAATCGCGGCGGTCATCGCGATGATGGAGATCGGACAGGGCTCCAGCTACGCGATTCGCCAGAGCATCGCCTCCCTGGGAGCGAATGTCATTCAGATCGATCCCGCGGCGTCGCTGGTCAGCGGAGTCAGCACGGGGGCCGGCGGCAAGGCTTCGCTGACCCCGGAGGACTGCGACGCCATCCGCCGCGAATGCACCTCGATCCGCTGCGCGGCGCCCAGCGTTGATTGCCACGTGCAGGTCGTTTACGGAACTCGCAACTGGTTCCCGCGAAATGTGCTGGGGACGGTGCCGGAATACCTTCTGGTGCGGAGCTGGACGCAATTGCAGGAAGGGGACTCGTTCACCGAGGACGATGTGCGGGCGGCCGCGTGCGTCTGCCTGATAGGGCAGACACCCGCCAAAGCGCTGTTCGAGAACGAGTCGCCGGTCGGAAAGGAGGTGCGGATCAAGAACGTCCGCATGAAGATCGTGGGTGTGCTGAGTCCCAAAGGCGCCAACGTCGGCGGACAGGATCAGGACGATTTTTTCATCGCGCCGTGGACAACGGTGAAATTCCGGCTGTCGAGCGTCAGGCAGCTCAACGCCGATGCGGCGGCTTCCGCGGTGCCGGCCGCCTCGCCCACCCAGATCAAGACGCTCAGTCAGCTCTATCCCAACCAGCAGGTCCAGCTTTACCCGCAGCAGTCGGTTTCGCAGACGGCGGACCTGCCGCAGATGGTGCGCTTCGCCGACGTCGATGACGTGTGGGTGTCGATCAATTCATCCGACGACGTGCCGCGGGTGATCCGCCAGGTCACCCAACTGCTCCGCCAGCGCCACAAGCTCGAGGGAAATCAGCCGGACGACTTTCGCATTCGCGACCTGACCGAATTCAACGAGGCCCTTGCTTCGACCACGCGGCTGATGACCAATCTGCTCCTGTGCGTTGCGCTGATCTCGCTGATCGTGGGCGGGGTGGGGATCATGAACATCATGCTCGTTTCCGTGACCGAGCGGACGCGGGAAATCGGGCTGCGCATGGCGGTGGGCGCCCGGGCGAAGGACATCCTCCGTCAGTTTCTCACCGAGGCCGTGCTGCTGTGCATCTTCGGCGGGATCGTGGGAATCCTGCTGGGCCGCGGGGCATCGATACTGGTGAGCACGATGTTGCATTGGAAGACGATCCCGTCGCTGCCGGCGGTCGCCGCCGCCGTCGGCGTTTCGGTCACCGTGGGCATCGTCTTCGGCTACTATCCCGCCTGGAAAGCCTCGCGGCTCGATCCCATCGACGCGCTGCGGTACGAGTAGCCGAGCCATTCCAATCCGGCAAATCATCAAGATTGGCGAAAAACCCAACGGGCATGCCGTCATTTCATTGTGTGCATATGAGTGAACTCGAGCGGGTGACGAAGGTGGTCGTCGAGCGGGCGCCGGCGCTGGCTTTATACGCCCGTCAGTGGCTCGACGCGGCGTCGGCCCAGGACGTCGTGCAGGACGCCCTGACGTCGCTCTTAACTCAGCACCCTTCGCCCCAGGACCCGGTCGCATGGATGTTTCGCGCCGTTCGAAACGCGGCGATCGATCACGCCCGCGCCGCGTCGCGCCGGCGCCGGCGCGAAAGGGAAGTCGCCAGGACCCGGCGCGAGTGGTTCGAGTCGCGGCCGGATTCGCTGCTCGATGCACACACCGCGGAGCAGGCCCTTCTGAAGCTGCCGGTGGAATCGCGCGAGATCGTCGTGCTTCGGATTTGGGGCGGTCTGGGACTGGCGCAGATCGGGCGGATCATGCAATTGAGCGTGACAACCGTTCACGAGCGATACGTCGAGGCGCTCGAGCGGATGCGCATCGCATTGGAGAGACCATGCAGGAACAAGATGGACTGAGCACGGAGCAACAGGAACTGGAGCTCGCCTTGCGGTCGGTCGCTCCGGCCGCGGCGCGGGTCGATCCGGTATCGGCGGCGTTTGCCGCCGGATTGGCGTCGGGGCGACGGCAAATTCGCTTCTGGCGGGCGACGGCCGTCATCGTGCTGGCAACGGGAATCGCATCGCAACTGTTGCCCGGCGGGCATGGCGGCGCCTCCGACTCGCCGCACGACCGGCCGGGCTCGGTCCTTGTAGTCCGGCAAGAATCGTCCGAACCGCCGCTGCCAGAGCAGAGTGTTCTGATGTTGCAGCGGGCAATGGAAAAGCAAGGCGCGGAGGGTCTGCCGGCGGCGCCGCTGTGCCCCGTTCAGACCCTCCACGCCGGCGACGTACTTTGAAAAGGTGGAACATGAAACTAATCGTGCAAATGATGACCGCGGTGGCGTGCCTTTGTGCTGTGGCAACGTCGCAGACAACCGCTCAATCGGACGTGCGGAAATTTGAATTGACGGCCGTTGCGCCGCCGGCCCCGGCGCTGAAATATCAGTTGCTGTTTGACGATCAATCGGCGCGCCGGCCGGGGAACGCTGCCATTCTGTATCTCGACTCGATCCTTCTCATGGGGCCCGACGCCAAGCAGAAGGCCGAGCAGGCCCTCAATGCCTTCGACGCCAACGATATGAAGACGTTCGATTCGCTGGCCGCGGCCCTCGACACGGCGCCGCTGTTCGAGGAGCTCGACCTGGCCGCCCGGCGGGAACAGTGCGACTGGCAGCCGCCCTTTCGCGAGATGGGTGTTCGCACGCTGCTGCCGCATCTCGAGCCCCTCGTCAATGGCATTGCCAGGATCATCAAGGTGAAGACGCTCCGCCAAATCCGCGACGGAGACGTCGATGGCGCACTGGCGACGCTCCGGCTCGGATACGAGCTCTCCAACAAGGTCGGCCACGAGCCGATTCTGATCTCGGGCCTGGTTTCATTGCGCATGACGCGAATGATGAACGATTGCCTCATTCAGTTGATACAGCGGCCGGATGCGCGGAATTTATACTGGGCGCTGACTGAGTTCCCGCCGCGACAGGTCGTTCTCCGCAATTCGTTTGACGGCGAGCGGCTGGCTTCGGCCACGGCGTCGATCCCCGATCTCGCCAGGTTCGAAGCCGGGGAACAGCTTTCCGCCGGGCAGTGGCGCGACGTCTTCCGCGATCTCGACGAAACCAACGTCACCGAGGAAGGCCAACACAAACATATCGATCCCCTGGCACAAACCAGTGCTGACGTGCTCCGACAAGCCCAGCAAGCGTACGCCCAGGCGCATCGCGCGACGGCGGACCAGGCGGCCAGGACCGACCCGGCGATCGTTCTCGGGGAATACTACTTCCGCGAATATCAGATCGCTTACGACGACATGTCGAAGCTGCGCGGCCTGCCATACCCGCTGCTTCTGGCCAAATCGAAGGAGTATGGGGATAGCGCCGAAAAGCTTGTCGCCGCGCAACCGGCCAATCCGTTTCTCTACCGGCTGCCGACGATCTACCGGGCGGTGCTGAATTTCGCGCGAGTCGACCGTCAGCTTGCCGCACTCACGGCCGCGGAGGCGATCCGCTCCTATGCCGCCGCTCACAGTGGAAAGTTGCCGCAGCGATTGCAGGATGTCAGCGAAACGCCGGTCCCCGCCAATCCCGCGACCGGCGCGCCTTTCGACTACAGCGTTCGAGCTGAGGCGGCGACGCTCTCCGATTCGCACTTGGAAATGCCGCTGACGTACACGATCACGATCCGCAAATAGCAGCATCAGTGCGGCCGCATCATCGCCGCATACGCAAAGTTGAGAATCAGGTTGAGCACGATGCAGCCGGTCCATGGTTTAACGTGGTTCAACTGCATTTTGCATTTTTATTGTCCGCCCAAATCTCGGCCGGCATAATGCGGCGATGAAACCGGCAGGGTTGGCAGAGTTGGGCAGGCGACAGTTCATGAAAGTGACCGCATTGGCGACGACGGGGGGCCTGGCGCAACTCGTGCCGGCGCCGCAATCGAAGCCAGCACAGCAGAGGCCGGGGGCGCAGACGCGGCCTGCCCTGCCGGCGCTGGGCAATGCCGAGCCTCCGGCGATGGAGTTTCAGGCTTGCCCCGCAGGAACCGGCGCGCTCATGGAACAGCTCGTTCGCCAGCACGGGGCCGCGGCGTTTGAGCGGGCGACAATCGACCTCGAGCCGTGGGACGCACCGGTTCCCAGCGGCGAAGAAGAACTGATTTACCTTCCGGTCCATCGGCTGGCGGCACTGATTCAATCCCGAAAGCTCAGCGCCGTCGACCTGACCCACGCCTATCTCGAGCGCCTCAAGCGGCTCGACCCCGTCCTGCTCTGCGCGGTGACGATCATGGAAGGCCGGGCCAGGGAAGCCGCCCAGCAGGCCGACGCCGAGATCAAGGCCGGCAACTACCGCGGTCCGCTGCACGGGATCCCGTGGGGCGTGAAGGACCTGTTCGCCGTCAAAGGCACGCCCACCACATGGGGCGCGAAGGAATTCAAGGACCGCGTGATCGACGAAGACGCTGAGGTGGTCGTGCGTCTGCGGAACGCCGGGGCCATCCTGATCGCCAAGCTCGCCACCGGGCGATTCGCCATCAACGACCAGTGGTTTCGCGGGCGCACCAACAATCCGTGGAACCTGTCGCAGGGTTCGAGCGGCTCGTCGGCCGGCCCGGCGTCGGCCACCGCCGCCGGCTGCGTTGCCTTCGGAATCGGCACCGAAACCCGCGGCTCGATCGTCTCCCCCGCCATCCGTTGCGGACTCTCCGCCCTTCGCCCCACCTACGGCCGCGTCAGCCGGCACGGCGGAATGGTCCTCGCCTGGACCATGGATCGCGTCGGCCCCCTCTGCCGCAACGTCGAAGACTGCGCCCTGGTCTTCAACGCAATTCACGGCGTCGACGCGAAAGACCCCTCTACCATCACCACGCCCTTCCGCTGGGAACGGAAGCCGGACTTGTCCAGGTTCCGCATCGGCTACGACGCAAGAGTCCCCAAGGATTTCGTCCAGACGCTCCGCCAGCTCGGCGCCGATCCAAAGCAGATCGGCCCGCGCCCCAGCTCGCGCGGGATCGACTCGCTCGAACCCGAATCGACCGCCGCCTTTGACTGCTTTGTTTCCACCGGCGTCCTCAAGGACGAGGACAGCCCGAACGGCGGCCCAGGCAAGGGTCGCTTCACGCGCGGGCGCGATGTTTCGGCGCTGGACTTCCTACAGGGACAGCGAAGGCGGGCAATGCTGTGTCAGCAGATGGCCGAGTTCATGGTCGAACTCGACATGTACGTGACCAGCAGCGCCCAGGACATCGGCTTGTGTAGTCTGACCGGCAACCCCGCCGTCGTCCTACCGTATGCCTTCCGCGAAGGGGAGCACGGCCAGCCTCTCTGCACGACCATCATCGGCAACGTCTTTGCCGACGACAAAATCCTGTCCGTCGCCAGCGCCTACCAGCAGGCCACGGATTGGCATAAGAAGCACCCGCAGGTAACGACGCCGTAGCTGGCTTACCACGTCTAGCTGTCGCGATGTCGTACTGCGATCCGGTACAGCACACGCGTAACATCAGTCGTATCAGACTGTTATAGATTTCATCAACCGTTAGCATCATGTTTGCTGGGAGTTCACTCAGGGCTTGGGCGCGCCGGGCCACAAAGCCATGAGGAAAGATTCCTTAACGGCCACACTATGCGATCCGAATTGACCATCCAACCGCATCGAGACAGCAACCGGGCGTCCGCGACGACCGGGGCCACCGCTTCGGGCGCTCAAACTGCCCAAACTTCCTCGGGAGCCCATATCGCCAAGCTCACCGCGGAACTCTGCGAACTGCGCGCCGACCTCGAACAGGTGCGCGCCGAACGCAACCGCCTTGCCGAAACTCAGCGCCGGATCATGGAATTGCTCGACGTGAAGTCACCCGATCGGCTGCTCCATGACATTCGCAATGTGCTGAACGAGCGGCAACTACTCCGCGCCCTCACCGCGCAGATGTGACATCAGGGCGATCGCAAACGCAATCGGGAGCGCGAGGCGGGCGAGGCTCCTGCCGAGCCGATGCTTCCGGACGTGGAACGGCGCGGCTCGGCCGGAGCCTCGTCCTCCCGGATGGCTGCATGCAAGTTTGCGTCCCCCCATCCCCCTTCCCTTGCCGCGCACCCGCGACTCATTAAGCTACCCCCCACCGTAAGGAGGCGTCATGGGTCTGCTCGACGGAAAAAAGGGACTGATTCTCAGCATCGCCAACGACCGCAGCATTGCCTGGCACATTGCCAACTCCGCGATCAAGGAAGGAGCCAAATGCGGCTTCGGCTACCTGCCCATCGAGAAGATGGAACGGCGGGTCCGCAAAGCTATGGAGGAAGGCGGCTTCGCGCAGGAATGGCTCTATCCCTGCGACGTCGGCAGGGACGAAGATATCGAGAAATTCTTCGCCGCCGCCCGCGAGCAGTTCGGCGCCATCGATTTTCTCGTACATAGTCTGGCGTTTGCCGATCGCACCTATCTCCAGACCGGCAAATTCCTTTCCACGCCGCGGCAGGTCTTCTCCCAGGCCCTGGACATCAGCGCTTACAGCCTGATCGCCCTTTCGCGCGCTGCCGCGCCGATGATGCCCAACGGCGGCTCGATTCTCGCCCTCACCTATCTCGGCGGCGAAAAAGCCGTGCCGGGCTACAACGTCATGGGCGTCGCCAAGGCGGCGCTTGAATCCTCGATGCGCTATCTCGCGTTTGAGCTGGGCGAGAAGAAGATCCGCGTGAACACAGTCTCCGCCGGCCCGGTCCGCACCCTCAGCGCCATGGCCGTGGGCGGCATCGACGAAATGTTCGACCACGTCGCCCGCAAGGCCCCGCTCAAACGCAACATCGAGCCCGAAGAAGTCGGCAAGACCGCACTCTTCCTGCTCAGCGACCTGTCCAGCGGCGTCACCGGAGAAAACATTCACGTCGACAGCGGATTCAATATCGTCGGTCTATAGATACACATCGAACTTTCCCAACCGTTTCCGCCCGCCCCGACTCGGCGCTGCGGACCGCGGCAAAACAAATTGACAACCCTTCAAGATTATTCGCGGCCGAATTTGCCGGCGGTCGTTTCTCCTCGATCGCGCAAAGCAACTCCCCCATCGTCCCCATGAATCCCTCGACGAACCAGGTCCCGCGAAGCTTCGGCGTCGCCGCCCCCTTGCCGGTATAGAGCGTGACGGTCTGATGAGTGAGATCGCGTCCCCGGCTGACGATCGTGCCCTTGGAGCCGGTCACAAACGTCTCATCGAGATGGCCGAACTTGGTCACGGCGTCGAACACCAGGCTCGCCTGCGCGCCGTCGTATTCCACCAGCGTCTGCCCGAGCAAGGGCGGTTTGGCGCGCTGGTGCCGCGATCGGGTCAGCGTTGAGAAAACGCGCTTCGGCTTCCGCCCCGGCAGAATCGCGCTCAGCATGTCGAACCAGTGAATGCCGAAGTCATAGAGCACGATGTGGTGCAGATCGTTGAACTTGGTTGCCTCGATCCATTCGTGGTCCCAATGGACCGCCAGATGGGCCGCGGTGATGTCGCCGAGCAGGTGCTTTGCGACGGCGGCGCGGATATAGCTGTAATGCGGCGCCCAGCGGCCGTTCTGGTTCACGGCAAGCCTGACCCCGCGTTTATCGGCCAGCTCCACCAGCTCCTGCCCGCGGTCCAGGTCCATCACGAACGGCTTTTGGCTCAGGACGTGTTTGCCGGCATTGAGGGCGTCGGGAATCTGGTAGTCGCGGTCGTTCGGGTAAGTCGTGAAGTCGACGATCTCGACATCGTCGCGCTTGAGCACCTCCTTGTAATCCGTGCAGGTCTTTGCCCGTGGAAAAAATGCCCGCCGGCGCTGCTCGGCCCGTTCGAGGTGCCGATCGCAGACCGCCACCACATTGAGCCCCATTTTTTTATACGCCGCCAGGTGCTTTTCGGAGATCCCGCCGCACCCCACCAGCGCGATCGGCGGGCTGTATCGCGTCGGCCGCGGCGGCTCGTACCCCAGCGCCGGCGCCGCCGCGGCCTTCAGCGCCGACAACTCTTTGAGTCCGTATTCCTTCTTTTCAGCCATACTGCTGCCCCGTGACACGGGTTTTCAACCCGTGCTGAGAACGTTTCTGGCGATCAAACTGTGATCAGGAAGTCCGTTTTCATTCGGAGCGTCGCCAGCACGGGTTAAAAACCCGTGTCACAAGGACCGGCGCCATCATTCCACCAGCGGCAACGTCCGGCGCTCAATCGCGCTACGATACGCCGTGTCCACGATCTGCTGGCCGATCCGGGCGATCGCCGGCGACAACGGGCCTTCAACTTCCTTTCCGCTCTCCAGGCAATCCAGAACGTATTCAATCGGGTTGGACGCCGGTGTCCGAGGCTCGTCGACCGGCACATCAAATCCTTCCGGCTTCTGCGTTGTCTGCACGCGGATGGTCTTCTCGTAGTCGTAGCTGCTGATCGTTCCGCCCTTCCCCACCAGCACAAACCCGCACTTGGGCTGCGGTTGAAGCGTCCACGGATCGGTCCAGGTGCCCCAGCGCGTCTCGAATTTGCTCAAGCCGGTGTCGTACCGGGCGACGGTAATCGAGTGCTCATCGACTTCCAATCCCGCCGGCTGATCCATGACGGCAGTCACCTCGATCGGCTTTTTGCCGTTGAGATACCACGTTCCCAGCGTGGTGCCGTAGCCCAGGTAATCGAGCATCGAGCCGCCTCCCGCGTTTTTGCGGTAGAACCAGCTCTTGGACTTTTCGCGTGCCGCCTGCTCCGCGGAGATTTCGACCTTGTCCATCACGTGCCGCATCGGCCCGCGATTGCCGTCGTAATAGTGGACATGAGTTACGTGGCCGATCATCCCCGCATCGCACAGACGCTTGGCGGTGACGTGAGATGGATACCACCGCAGCGGCCAGTTGATCGCCAGTTGTTTGCCCGCGCGTTTCGTCGTTTCGATCATCCGATCCGCTTCCGCCAGCGTCGCGGCAAAAGGCTTTTCTACCAGCACGTGTACGCCCAACTCCGCGACTTTCTCGGTCCACGCTGCATGCTGCGCCGTCGCCGGACACAGAATCGCCACCTCCGCGCCCGTCCTTTCGATGCAATCGCGATAATCCGCATAGAACTTGTCGTGTCCGACACCGAGCCGCTCAAGCACCGGCCAAACTCGCTCCGGCTGCTCGTCGCTGACACCGACCAACTCCGCCCGCGGATGATTGAGGACCATCCGCAGCAGATCGCCCATGTGCATGTGGTCGAAGTTGATGCCCACGATCCGCCAGGTCTTCATGGGCTTGCCTCGCACCCCAGCGTGAGAGACTCCCCTGCCCGCAGCACGCGACAACCCTGCCCGAGCCGGCGGCATTCTCGAACAAAGGACTCGGGCGATGCGGTGTTGAACTCGAACATCTCGTAATGGCACGGGACGACGAGTTTCGCGCCGGCCTCTTTGCCGAGCCTGGCCGCATCGACGCCTTTCATGTTGCCGACTTTGCCGTTGATCGGGAGAAGGGCCACGTCGATCTCGTGGAGACGCAGCATTTGCGCCATGCCGTCGAAGACAACGGTGTCGCCGCTGTGGTAGACGGTGCACATGCCGGTCCGGACGATGAAGCCGATGTAGCGATGCCGGCCGCCCTCATCCACTTCATGTTTATCGTGCGCCGCGGAAACGGCGGTGATGTCGAATCCGCGAACCTGGATGCTCTGGCCGGCGTCGATCCCCACCAGGTCCCGGGCCTCCAGGCCCAGGCGCTGCGCGGCAATCTCCCGGTTCGCCGCCGCCACCACGATCGCAACCTCCTGCCGGGCCGCGGCCAACAGCGGCAGCAGCGTGTCCGCGTCCAGATGGTCCGTGTGGTTGTGGGTCGACGTGACAACGTCGACAAAATCGAGCCGCTCCGGCGCGACCACGCGCTCGGTCATGCGGACGTGCGGCTTGCCCGTCCCGGCGTATTTTTGCGTCAGCGAATCCGACAAATATGGATCGAACAGCAGGTGCCGGCCTTTGCACTGCAATAGAAACCCGCTTTGTCCCAGCCACCACAGCCGCGCCGGGCCGGAACGCTCTTTCCGCGTCCGCGCCACGTCGGCCACAAACGCCTCGTCCTGAACCACCGGTTTGATCATCGCTCCAGCCCCAGCTCTTTCCGCACCATCCGCACGCCCTCGACCATGTTCACGAGTTTCCGCCGCGCTGCCCAACGCGCCGTCTGGCTCAAGCCGCAATCCGGCGCGAAACTGAGCCGATCCGCAGGCGCATGCTTGAGACACAGCCGCACCCGCTGGGCGACGTCCTTTGGCGTCTCGATGTAATAGCTTTTCACGTCGATGATTCCCACCGCCACGTCCCGGCGTTTGGCGATTTCCGCAATGATCTCGATCTCGGCAAACTCGCGATTGGCCATTTCGACGTGAATTTCGTCGACGGTCATGTCGAGAAACGCCGGGAACATCGGCGCGTAACGCCGATAGCCCACCGCATGTCCCTTGTAATTTCCAAAGCACAGGTGGGTGCTCAAGCGGCATTTGCCGACGATCGGCTCGACCGTGCGGTTGAAGATCTCGACAAACCTTCGCGGATCTTCCCGGTACGCGTAGCAGCTCATCGACGGCTCGTCGACGGTCAGTTCGCGACACCCCGCCGCTACCAGGTCTGCCAATTCCTTCCGCACAATCGGCAGCAGCGCCTCGGTTACGCTCCATCGGTCTTTGTATTGTCCATCCGGCGCGATGCGCCCGCTGAGCGTGTAGGGCCCCGGGACCGACGCCTTGAGCGTCGGCCCCTTTGGCGCGATGCGTCGCAATCGCTCGAATTCCGCCACCGCCCCCAGCCCGCGTGCGGCGCGCAACTCACCGGTCACCGCATGTTTTCCCCGCTGGTCATGAGCCGGCGGCCCCCACCGCCGCGGCGGCGCGCCTTCCAGCGCAATCCCCTCCAGAAATCCGTAAAACGAAAGGTTGAAATCCAGCCGCGTTTGTTCCCCGTCCGTGATCACGTCCAGTCCGGCAGCGATTTGGTCGTGCACCGCCGCCACCACCGCGTCGTCCTGCATCTCCGCCAGATCGTCCGGCCCAAACTCATCCAGATGCCGCGACGCAAACTCCAGCCACGCCGGGAATGGATAGCTGCCGATGACGGTCGTACGAAGGGGGCGGTCTTTCATGGCTTTCGGTCACGTGAGGCTTGTGTGCGTAATTTCCTCAAACTGAGCGGTCTTCATCTGGCGCGACTTTTTTTGTGGCACGGGTTTCTAACCCGTGCGTCGGTGAAGTCGTTCAACCGGCAGCGGTTTTGGTGTGGAAAGACCAAGTTCCATTAGCGAGCCCAACCCGGAGCGGAGTGGTCGGAAACCCCAAGTCCGCAACGGTGTTGATCTTCGCTCGTTGGTCTTCAGATACCTTCGACACGCCGTGATCTCGCCCATCATTCTACGCGACGTTCCGGACTACCGCATCCCAGCGTCGCATACAGCTTCGCCAGCCGACGCGCGTGCTCATCATACGCGGCTTCAAATAATTCCCTTGCCTTCTCGGCCCCCACCACCGCCGCCCCCGAGAGCACCTTGGGCGGATGGCCCGCGCGCGTCAGCCTTTCCGCGACCTCCGCCTTGATCGCGTTGACCAGCAGGCATCCTCCGATCGTCGAGCCGGGCGAGACTGGCGTTTCCAATCCCTCAATCTTCACCATCGCATCGCCCGGCGGGGCGCCGGTGTCGAGCGTCACATCGGAAAAATCCTGGAGTTTCTTCCCCCTTGGATCATTCGATTGCGACGCCTGCGAATGCCGCAGGCTGACGATCGACGCCACGCGAATGCCGCGCGACTGAAACAGCTCGGCCATCTCGATCGACACCACATTACACCCGCTCGAACTGATGACCAGCGCCGAATCCTGCGTCGAAATCTCGAAATTCCGCAGGATTCGCTCCGCCAGGCCGCTCACATTTTCCAGGAACATCGCCTGCCGCTGGCCGTTGGCGCCGACGACCAGGTTGTGAAACGTCAGCGACAATTCGACGATCGGATTGAACCCGGGAAACGAGCCGTACCGCGGCCACATCTCCTCGACCATGATCCGGCTGTGCCCCGAGGCGAACACGTGAACCATCCGCCCCGCCAGGATCGTCTGCGCGAACCAGTCTGCGACGGTGCGGACAGCCGGGAGCTGCCGCTCGACATTGTCGATCAGCCCGCGGCATTGGTTCAGATAGTCTTCCGAAGGGGTCATACCTGCATCGCATTCCTGGCAGCGCCCAGCGCCCCGGCGTGCTCGCCCAGCGTCGCCAGCACGATCCGCACGCGATCACCGAGCGGCCGCCACTCGATTTCGTCCAGCCGGCGGGCCAACGGCTCGGTCAGCATTGTCCCCGCGCCGCAAATCCCACCGCCGAGGATCACCAGCTCCGGATCGACGCAATTGATAATCGAAACAACCCCAGCGGCAAGGGCCTGGATCGAATCGGCCCAGATGCGCGAAGCATTTTCGTCGCCGGCCTTGACCGATTCGAGCAACTCGACGGTGGACGCGAATCGCCCGCCCGAGCGGGCTCGAATGGTGCAGTCGCCAACGGCATCCTCCAGGCTCCCCGGCGTGCCGACAATATCGACCGGCCCGCTGGGATTGAGGCTGATATGTCCAACATGCCCGGCCCGGCCGATCGCGCCGCGCAGAAGCTTGCCGTCGCACATCACCGCCCCACCGACGCCGGTGCCCAGCGTGAGCAGCACGACATTTTTCGCCCCGACGCCCGCGCCCAGCCATGTCTCGCCCAGCAGCGCCGCGTGCGCATCATTCAAAACCGGCACCCGGTCGGTTCGGCCGAGAGGCCTCGTCCAGTCGAACCCCTGAACCGCCGCCATCCGGCCCTGCATCCAGGCGATCGTGCGCCCGTCGCGGGCGGCAAGACCCGGACACGCGACGCCGATCCACCGCGCCTCGCCCCGCTCCCTGGAAACCCGTTGAACGTATCGCTGGATTTCCTCGGGCCACGTCGGCGCGGCTCCATCGCGGGTCTCGAAGCAGTCGCGTCGAAGGACATCCCCGGCGGGCGTGACCGCCGCCGCCTTCACGTTGGTCGCCCCGACATCGATGCCCAGCGCGTAGTCCATGCTTAGACCAAACTTACTAAAACCGAGAGCGGCGCATTCCGTGTTGCGGTGCAGGCTCTAAAGTGCCGCCGGTGCCCTCACCGTGCCCTCACCGGCGGAATCCGGCGCGCCAGCGCAGCCGTGACCGCCGGTGAGGGCACCGGCGGCACTGGAAAAGCCTGCACCACAATTGCCTCGACTTTCGCCGGCCTAATCAATCCCTTCGCTCACCGACCACCCTCCGTCGACGGCGAAGACCTGCCCGGTCACAAACTTCGCCCCGTCGGAAAGCAGATAGATCACCGCCTCGTCCAGGTCCTCCGGCTTGCCGATCCGCCCGCCGTCGAGCGGCTGCTTTGCCGCCAGGAACCGGAGAATCTGCTCATCTTGCGCCGCCCGCTGCGCCATCGGCGTGTTCATCGCGCCGGGGGCGATCGCATTGAAGCGAATCTGCTGCTTCGCGTAGTACGCCGCACACGACCTCGTGATCCCTTCGATGGCCGCCTTGGCCGCCGCGTACGCATGCGTCGCAAAAAACCGCGGCGACGGAAAAAACGCCGCCACCGATCCCAGATTCAAAACCGCCCCACCCGACCTCTGTGCCATGAACTGCCGCACCGCGGCACGATTGGAGTTGAAAACCGACCGCAGGTTCAGATCGAACGTGTACTGCCAGCCATCATCAGTGATCTCATGCAGCGGCCCATCCCCCCGCGACCGCCCGCTCCCCCCGGCGACGTGGTACACCCCATCGAGCCGTCCAAACCGTTCGACCGCCAGCGCCACGGCGCGCTCGCTCGTGATCGGATCGACCGCATCACCGGTCAGCACCGCGACGTCAGAACCCAGCTCGGCTGCCGCCGATTTCGTGCTCGCCTCATCCCGCCCGACGATCGTGAGCCGTGCTCCTTCTCGCACACAAGCCCGCGCCGCCGCCAGCCCCAGCCCGGTAGTGCCGCCGACGACGAGGATCGACTTGCCCTCCAGCCGCATCGAGAGCGCAGGATACCTGATCGCCGATCACGATGACAACCGCGGCACGGCGCAAACCACGCCCTCAAACCCCGAGACATCGTGGTCTGCGATCTGGCCGGCGCTGGCGAGAGCGTGCTATCCGGATCTCCACCGTTTGGGACTTCGCACGTCCCCGTCGATGCGCAGCATTCCATTTGACCTTTCCGGCATGAAGATGGTCTTCCAAATACCCACGAATGAGGCTGTCGTGAACCAAGAAAACCTTGGCGTCAGGCTTCACGCTTCGGTACGATCGACAAAACTGCCGGCGACGTTCCTCGGTGGAGTTTCATTTGGGAATCCAGGTTTATCCCCCGGTCAGCGAAATTATCACGTGACGAGATATTACCAATAAGGATAAAGCAGGCGCTCCCCGAAAAGTATATACTTGCAACCCGCCGATGCGGTAGTTTTTCGGATTTGAATCTTTTACAGAATTCCATTCGGGACCATCATGTCTATCCAAAGCTATGTTGAACCGTTGGAGTCGAGGCAACTGTTTTCCACCGTGATGGCGGTTGGCGCGCTGTATGCCACCACAAGGGCCATCCCGGGCGATTACAACGGTGTGGTGGCCACCGGCCATGCCAACTTCACGTCGATCGAGGCGGAGTTGAAAAGCGCCGGGGAGCTAAAGCGATCGGGTTCGGCCCTGAAGTCGTGGGCTGCTCATGCGACCGCGGCGTCCACAGCACTTTCAAAAGATCTTACGAAGACCATTGCGCTGATCAAGGGCGACGTGTTAAAGCTGGAGGCCGCGGCGTCTCATCTCAAGAAGAACCCGACCAGTACCGCCTTACAGAACGCACAGGCTGCCGCGGTAACCAAAATACAGAACGATGCCTCAAGTGATCTGAGCTTGATCAACGGGGCGATTTCGAATATGGCCAGCGTCGATACAGCTTCCGGGGACCAGATTATCGCATTGAATGAAAACGATGCGAATCTCAAATCAGCCTTTGAGCTTGCTGGTTCCCGCAGTTCCGACGCTCGAGACTTTATTAACGGTGGGACCGGAGAGCTGCTGACAGACAACGTTCCAGGCGTCATTACGGCCCTCACCGGCATTCCCACAACGCTAGGTCGTGGGGGCAATTAGTCCCACAACGCAGGCGATGTCCAGTGAGGGGCAGTGTTTCCCATGCTCGAACAACGGGGTGCAGTTGCGCTACGCCGCAAGGAAAAATCGAGAGAAAGGGATTGACAGCAAATCCTAGTCTGTCTAGGATAACGGCGATGAGCGAGATCGCTGGGGATAAACTGCGGGGTCATCTTGAGGCGATGATCCTCGCGGCTCTTGAGCGGGGAGAGGCGCACGGACTTGAAATACTCCGCATCCTTGAAGAGTCGGGATGTGGCCTCTTAAAACTCAAGGAAGGCTCCCTTTATCCGGCCCTCTACCGTCTTGAAGCATCAGGCCAAATCAAAGCGGTCTGGGAGGACAAGCCACACGGCAGGCGCGGTGCAAGGCGTCGTATCTATTGCCTGACGCCGAAAGGGCAGCGAATTCTTTCCCAAGGCCGGTCTGAGTGGCAGCAGTTTGTCCGCATCGTGGGCGGCATCCTCGGAGCGCCAGCATGAACGATGCGACCTTCGCCCAATTGCAGGAGGTTGTCGAGCGATGCTTGCAGCCTGTTCATGTAAGCGCGGTGCGCAAGGCGTCCAGGCGGGAAGAACTGCTGGCCCATGTTCTTGGCGTATTTGAAGTTGAGTACGGCAAGTACGGCGACGAATCACGAGCGTTGAAGGAAACGCTGCGGCGGTTCGGTGACCCCGCAGCACTTTCCGATGAACTTCAGGCATCTACCACGGCGGCTGGCTATGTGGGCTGGCTCCGAGACCACTTCATCTTCACCGTCATGGGGTATCGTATGTTGAATCACAACCGGCTTTACAACATCTTCGTTGCCACCCTCGCCGTGTATTGCCTTTGCAGTGTCAGCTTCGTGCTGTTTCTGCTGGGAATGCCGCACGATGCTCGCCCCCATATCCTCGTCCCGCAATGGTCGCTCCCCTTCTTAGCCGTCATCAACGGCTTCTATCTTCTCGCCATGACAGTGACGCTTACCGTTCGCTTGACCAAACCAAAGATTGGAAACCGGATCACGACTGTCATGAACTGGCTGTTTCTGATCGCACCACCCTTCGGAACGGCTCTTGGTGCTTACGGATTGTGGAAAGCGGATCAAGAGCAAGGGGCTGCTGTTGCCAGTTCCCGAACCGCGTGAGTTTCGGCTGTGGCGTCAGTTTCATTTGATTGAGATTGCCGTCTTGGGTCAGGACCGTTGCCGACGACCTGTTCGTCGTGCCCGACCACCGCCGTCAAATCGGGGAAGAACTAAAGGTGACGGAAGAACTAGAGGTGACGGGGGAAGAACACTCTTGCGGGGCAGAGCTAAAGGTGACGCGAACGTGACGCGAACCTTTCTTTTCGGAGCACATCCGCCGCAACCGGCCTGGGGCGATCAGCAGCGGGTGACGCGGACCGCCGAGGCGCTGGATCTGGGCCAGATGCTCCGGCCCCGCGGACGGCAACCGATTGGGGTCAGCAACCGATTGGGGTCAACTCCGTACATCAGACAAAACGTACGGTGTACGGAGTCGACCCCGGATCCGCCGCCGGTCAGGTCGTCGTAGCTGTAAGTGACGGTCTGGTTCGGGCTGGTCCTGCCGGGCAAGTAGTAATCCATCTCCGACACCAGCCCCGGCGCGCGTACTCTCCGATCAACTGATCAAGTGACGCAACCGATTGGGGTCAACTCCGTACATCAGACAAAACGTACGGTGTACGGAGTTGACCCCGGATCGACCTGCCCTTTCCTTTAGTCCATTCCTTTAGTTGTGGCTCGGAGCGAGGGACTTGGGAATGGTTCGCGTCACCTGTTTCAACTCTGTCAAGTCGGAATAGCATGGCCAATTTTCGTGTGCCCGGCGTCCGCCCATCGGGACGCCAATTCTCACTCGGGAACACCCCGGCGGGCGACAAAGCGCCAGCGCCGCCGCGGCTTGTCGACCTGCGTGCAACGGGATCAACCCGAGCCGTCCCGGCTTTTGATTAATATATTGACATTTCCGGCCAATCGTGACACTGTGGCCGGCTGTTGTTTGGGCAATTATTTTCCAGCAACGGGGAAGGAGAGGATCATGTCGAAGCTGAGGGGCCCGGGGAAACGGCCTGCACGCACGAGCGGCCGCGGATTTCTTGTCGAGCCACTGGAAGGCCGGACACTTTTGACCACCTTGCCGGTTCTGACGGTCAATGGCACTTCCGGCAACGACTCCATCTCCCTGTCAAATAGCGGCGTCTTCGAGTTCCAGGTCAACCTCAACTCGACCATCACTAGATACCTCTACACGAGCTATTCCGGCGTCCAAATCAACGGCGTCGGGGGAAACGACACGATCAGCATTCTCGCCATCGGATTGCCGACTACCGTCGTCGGCGCGGGGCAGGACACCGTAATACTTGGTGACAGCAATGGCGTGCAGGACATCACCGCGCCGGTGACCATCACCGATCCGCCTTCCTACGCCGCCCTGACCGTCGACGATTCCGGGGATACCACCGGGCGCAACGCCACCATTTCCGACACGTCCATCACCAATCTCGGCCCGGCGGCGATCAACTACCATGCGGCCGACCTGAGCAGTCTTACGATCAACGGCGGCTCGGACGGCAACACGTTTACCGTAACCAACACCCCGCACGGCCTGAGCACGACACCCACGTATCTCAACTCCGGAATCGGCCCGGACCAGGTCAACATTCAGGGCACTGGCTCCAGCACCGTGCTGAACCTTCAGGGCCAAAGCAGCCACGACACTTTGAACATTAGCAACGCCGGCAGCACGCAGGGCATCCTCGGCGCGATCAACGTTAAGAACGACGGATCGTTTGACGCCCTCACCGTCGACGACTCGGCCGACACGACCGCGCGAACGGCGACGTTCAGCACTTTCACGCCCGGCGGCGACACCGCCTGGGAAAGCCTCACCGGCCTGGCTCCAGCATCGATCGATTACAGAGCGGCAGACGTCAACTCGGCGACCTTCGACGGCGGCAGCGGCAGCGACGGAAACACTTTCAACGTCTTCGGCATTGCGGCCGGGTTCAACACCGGCGTTCCCACCAACCTGAACACCGGCAACGGCACCAACAACATTGTGAACATTGCAACGACTGCCGCAGGCACCGTCCTGAACGTTCAAGGCCAGGGCTTCCATGAGAACGTCAATGTCACGAACGCCGGCAGCGTCCAAGGCGTTCTGGGCACGGTAAACATCTCGTCTGTGCAAGCAATCAGCGATTTCCTCCTCGTGGACGATTCTGCCGACGCGACGCCCCGTACTGTTGCCCTTGGCACCTTCACACCCATGGGTGATACCGAGTGGGAAAGCCTCACCGGCCTCGCGCCCGGCACCATCAATTACAAGATGGCGCAAGCTGGCAGTTTTACCATCAATGGCGGCAGTGGGGGCAACACTTTCACCATTGACGGCCTTGGAAACCCTCTCGACGGGGTGAGCCTCAAGACAGGCACCGGCGCGGACCACGTCAATATTCTCGCAACGGATGCCGGCTCAAATCTGGACGTCGACGGGCAGGACGGAATTGACACCGTCAGCGTTACCAACGCCGGCAGCGTCCAGGGGATCCAGGGCTCGGTTTTCATCTCCAACGACTCTTCCTTTGACGTTGTCACCATCGACGATTCGGCCGACAGCGTCCCCGCAACCGTATATCTCTACACGATCCCGTTTTCGCCGCCGTATGGCGCCGTCTCCTTCTTCCCGTCTCAGCAGATCGCCTACCAGGCCTCACACGTTTACGGCCCCGCCACCATCAAGGGCGGCAGCGGAGGAAACACCTACTACGTCAGCGGCAGCGTCGATAGCGTCGACCTGTATTCCGGCTCGGGCAATGATCAAGTGAACATCCAGGACATCCCCGTCGGCTCCGACCTGAATGTCGACGGACAAAGCGGCCTCGATTCCGTTAACGTCGGCGACGCCGGCAGTCTTCAGGGAATTCAGGGCGTCGTGAACATAAAGAACACTGCGGCCTACGACGTGCTAACCATCGACGACTCCGCTGGCCCGAATGTGCAAAACGCAAACTTGAGCAGCTTTGTCCCTTCGGGCGACAGCACCTATGAGCTCGTGACCGGCCTGGCCCCCGGGCCCATCAGCTTCAGGGCGGCCGACATGGACAGCGTCACCATTAATGCCGGCAGCGGGGCAAACACCCTCTACATCGATGCCCTGGCCGCCGGCGGCTTTGACAATTACATCCTCAACACCGGCGCCGGCAACGACACCATCAACGTCCACGCCACTGACGCCGCGACCGCCCTCACCGTCAACACCCAGGGCGGCAGCGACACCATCAACCTCGACTTCACTTCCGGCAACCCGCTGCCGCACCTGCTTAACCTGAGCGGCCTGTTCACCCTCACCGGCCTGATCGCCGGCCGCAACCTCAACGGCACCACCCTCAACCTCAACCGCAGCACCGTCTATATCAACTACGGCAGTCCGCTGAATGATCCGCTGGCCCTGATCAAGAGCTACCTCAAGACCGGCTACGCCAACGGCGCCTGGACTGGCGCCGCAACCGCCCTCACCGGCGCCATCAACTCCTCTCCCGCCGCCAGCAACCCCAAGCTTAACACCGCCATCGGCTACGCCGACTCGGCCGATGGAACCGGCGTCGATCCGGTCCCCAATTCCATCCTGTTGAAATACACCCTCTACGGCGACGCCAACCTCGACGGGCAGGTCAACAGCACCGATCTCCAGATCCTGCTCTTCGGCCTCAACAAGCCGGGCGCCTGGGACCAGGGCGATTTCAATTACGACGGAAACGTCAACAGCGCCGATCTTCAGGCGCTTCTGTTCACGCTGAACACGGCCCTGGGCAACCAGGCGGCGCCGGCGGGCTTGCAGGCCTCATCCTCCACGCTTGCCTCGACGCCGCCGCCTTCCAAGTCCCTGTTCAACCTCACCACCTACGTCGCGACCGCCGGCCCGGTCCTCCCACCGCCGGCGCATCACAAGCGCCATGGCCATGGCAATGGGTGATTGGGGAACAGTCGCAGTCATATTCAACGACAGTCACGGGAGCGGGCTGACCCGTTTACAGCGGGTGCTCGCTCCCGCTGATATTCCGCGTGCCCCGTTGCTGAAAACCCATTGACCCCCGGAGTTGACCCCGTGCCCGCCCCCATAAAACAATAATTTGTTAAACATTGTGCCGTTTTAGGCCATTTTGTGCCACCACGGAACCATCTGCACGGCAACGACCATTGCGATGTTACAAAATGTTACCAAGTGTTACATTTTTTGGGCCGTGTGACAAATGGCACTTTTGGCGGTGTCACGGGGCGCATTAAAACCGGCCACTGATGGGCGCTTCAAAACCGGCCAGTGCTGTAAGTCCTATACCTCATCGTCCTGGTCCTACTCAAATGGTTTTTGAGTTTTCGACTTCTGCGGTCACTGCCGGTGCTGCGGC
>DATHPP010000110.1:0-10336 GCA_035483795.1 Tepidisphaeraceae bacterium
AGGATCGCTGATTCTGCCCGCCCGCTCTGTAATTCGGCTGCTGTCGAAGGCACCTGTAACCCTATGTCTTCGAAGTAGCTGGCACCGATCCAGTTATCGCCGCGCCCAGTGCCGTTGGGTCGTTCCTTCCTGATGATCTCCGAGTTCAGCCGCTTTGACAGCGTCGGCGCCTGATGGCTACCGCTGTTTCCCAGATAGAGAATCCTGCCATCAAAGCTGACTTCGTTCTTTCCGGAGTTGTCGGGCGTCAGAACGCGGGCATAGACCTTGGCGCGCTGGAAGACGATCTCGCGGGTGGACGCCGCGAATATGAATGGCCCTGTCTTCAAAAGTGACAGTGCCTGCTCCAGCGGGATGTCGGGGCGGTTTCGCTGATTCCAGGAAACATCGATCGGGTCCAACTGCTCGGCGTTTCGGCGCAACGCCTGCTCCACCTGCGGTGGCAATTCCAGCACGTGCGAGCTTCGAGTAACTGGTTGCGATTGCGCGCGGGGTTGCGATGTCAGCACGGCACCGGAAATGGCCAGAGAGGAAACGACGAGCAGCGCCAGGGCAAGCTTGATATTGGCGAAGGTCATCGCGTTGGAGACTGCCTTGGCGGCGCAGACAGCTTTGGCGGAAATGGCGGCGGCGCCGGCGAGCTTTCCCGCCGCCGCCAGCATTCCCAGCTTGATTGTCGAGCCCGCCAGCGCCGCCGGTACGGCAACCGGCGCCAACGCTGTGGCCAGTGAGTCTGCCGAAGCCAGCGAGGTGAGGTTGACCAACCGTTTCCGCAGGAGCTTGATGGCATGGCTCAAACGAGTGGCGACCGTGCCTTCCGGCCATTTCAGTTGCTCAGCCGCCTCTCGCTTGGTCATTCCTTGCAGGTAACAGGCAACAATGACACGGCGGTATTTTTCGGGAAGACGGTTGATCTCCTCGTCGAGACTAAGCCGCGTGTCGACGTCGCCGGTATCGCGGGTTGATCGGGGCCGAAGAATACGCATGAGTCGCATCTCCTGGAAGACCCGGCGCGAGTTGGCCCGCCGAGCGCCGACGGCGGTGCGGGTCGCCACGCCGAACAGCCAATGGGCCAGCAAGTGCGGTTGGCGAACCCTGCCGGCCTTCATCGCCAGGAGCAGAAAAGTCGCCTGGAAGGCGTCGTCGGCGTCGGCGCCGTTGCACAGGATCCGGCGGCAGATGCCCAGGACCATCGGCCCGTGACGATCCACCAGCGCCGCGAATGCCTGTTGATCGCGGGTGGAGGAGAAGAGTTTGAGCAGCTCCGCATCGTCCATGCCAGGTCGTTTCCGTCCGCATACTGCCACGAGCGGGCGATTTGGATTTGAGAAAATCAGATTATCGTGGAAATGAAGCAGGTGACACGGGTTTTCAACGTTTTCGACCCGTGCGGGCGTGGCCGGACTTTGTGGCCGAAGCGCTAATTGTGGTGCGGGCTTTCAGCCCTGCACCTGGCGATCCTACTGGGTTGAGCAGGTGGAGGCTGGAAAGCCTGCACAAAGCGCCGTGTCACGGTGCAGGCCACAGCCGGCGGGTGTGGCCGTCGGCGTAGAGCGCCGTTGCTTCGGCGTCGGCGTGGATTCGCAGCAGGGCGCCGCCGGTGGAGTCGACGCCGCGGCTCATGCCCGTGTCGATGAGGAAGACCTCGCCGTCGAATTTTTGGAAGAGCTCGTCGCGAGCGCGCTCGGCGCCGTCGGCGAAGTCGATTTTGCCTGGTTGGTGACCGAAGACCAGATGCCGCACGCCCAAGGCCTGGAGGTTTTTCTGAAGCGTTTGGGCCGAGGCGGCGGCGCCGTTCTCCTCCCACCAGGGCGTTGGGTGCATGCGCGCTTCCAGCAGCGAATCGGGGTCGGAAAGGATTGGCGCGCCGAAACCGTCGCGGTCGATGCCCTGCATCAAGTTCGAATCCAGTTGGTTGAGAGCGAGGCCGCGCGTATTGCCGGCGTGGCAGAAGAAAAAGTCGTTGACTTTGGCGGCGATCGGGAGGTCGCGAAGGAATTGGCCGACGCCGCGGCTGTCGCGGCCGGCGGCAGTGTCCGTCAGATCGATTCCTGCCGAACGCAGCTCCGAAGCCAGGGTTATGCCATCCACAAGACGGTTTCGCTTTTTGCTGAATTTGCCGGCGAGGAACTCGGCCTCATGGTTTCCCATGGTGACGATGACGCGGCCGCCGGCTTGCTGCGCCTGGGCCTGGAGCGAGCGAATGGCCGCGATCACGTCGAGCGAATGGTTGTACTTGTCGATCACGTCCCCCGTGCAAACGAGGACGGATTTGCCGCCGGCCCAGTGAATCGTCGTGGGAGATGGGACAGCCGAATCGACCAGTTTGCCCGCGGCCAGGAGCCTGGCCATGGTCTGGAAGTCGCCATGCACGTCGCCCATCGCATAGACATCCTCACTGGTCGAAAGCTGCACGATTGCGGGATGGACCCTCCAATCGCGGGCTTGCGGTGCGGCATCGGCTTCGACGTTCCCTTCGTCAAAGTAGAGCGTCGATCCGACCCGGCTGACCTTCAGGTATTGCCGCCAGGTATTTCGCGAGGCGTGCAGCGTCCGTGTTTCCGGTTGAGGCGGCGCCGGCGCGCTGGAACCGGCAAGCGCTTCGCTAAGCACGCGGCCGTCCATCGGCTTTTGCTGCGGGATCCCGAGGATCGACAGAATTGTGGGGGCGACGTCCACGTTGCCGCTGGGCACTTCATCGACGAAGCCGGGACGGAAGTCGGGCCCGGAGGCGATCAGTGTGTTGTGCATGTCGAAGCGGCTGAGGCTGGCGTGGTAGCCCTGGCCGGGGCCGTACTTCAATGCCGTGTTGTAGAGCATGCCAGGCAAGCCGGTGGCGCTGGTCTGATCGTCCCAGCGCATCGCGACGAGAATGTCGGGGGCATCTGGTGTGAAGACCTTGGCCTGATCGAGCGTGAAGGTGCCCTCGATGCCGCGTCGCGTGAAGATGACGCCGGCAAAGTCGGCGTGCTGAAGAAAATCGACGAGCTTGGAGACGAGGTCGCGGTCGTGGCCGATCACGTAGAGGCTGAACGATCCGCCGTTGGTGACGACCATGATCTGGCCCGGCTTGGGCGGAGCGGTGAATTCGGTAGCCACATCGAAGCCGGCATTCCTGAGGAGGGCGACGACGTCGATGGTCTTTTCGATGGTCGAGAACCCGTGATCGGAAACGACCATGACGTCGGTCGTATCCGCCGCGCCCGCGGCGGCGATCGCCTTCAACACCACGGCGATGTCGTCGTCGTCGCTTTTCAGCGCCGCCTTCGCCACCGCCGATCCCGGGCCCGTGCCGTGCTGGGCGAAGTCGGGTTCGCTGAACCAGAGGGTGGTGAACGCGGGGATTCTGCCCGCCCAGAGCCGGTCGATCAGGGTGCGTGTGGTCCAGGCGTCCTGCCGCTGGTTCGGCTCTCGGGTCGGGTCGGCGAGCCTCGGGAACACGTGGGGCTGTTGAAGGATGTGTCCCAATTCATCCGGGACCGCCAGGCCCGCAAAGAGAGTAAGCGAATCCTGGGCGGGGTCGGCGGCGACGCGCTCGGAGCGGTCAAGCAGGAGCGCGACACCCTTGGTGCCGGCGATGACGGTCCGTCCGCCGGCCGCGCGAACCGTCTCTGCCACGGCGGGCATACGGAGATAAAGTCCGCCGGTCAGACGATCGCCCTCCCTGACCATGTCGATTCGCTCGGTCCCGAACGGCTTGAGCGGATCGAGCGGGCGCCGGTATTCGTTGTTGGCCATCAGGCCGCTGTGGGTGGGATAGGCGCCGGTGGCCAGGGCGGTGCCGTTCACTTCTGTCGAGGAGAGATACACCGGATGGTGGTGAGCGAAAAAAGTTCCGTCATGCGCCAGTCGATCGAGGGTCGGCATGTCGGAGGGCGTGACGGAGTCCGGGCGCAGACCGTCGCAGACGATCAGAACGACATGCCGGTCATGTGAGACCGACGCGGCGGGTTGGCCCGATGCCGGTCGCGCGAAGGTCCAGAGAACGACAAGGAGCGGCAGGATCTTTGCGAGCATCGGTTTATCGCACACGCGGACGACCGGTCCGTCAACTTGATTCAGGCGGCCTTCATCGAACCTTCAACAAGATGGAGATTGCGCAATCTTCCCAAAACCCATAGCCGGTGCGGCCTTGGGCAAAACCGCATTGAATCGATAATTTGATTGCGGCCATGGCACACACGTATTACGCTCGATGGGAGTGAATCCGGGCAATCCCACGATTGCACATTGACCAGGGGAGACCAATGCGAAAGCAGACGAACTTCGGCAAGGCGCGCAAGCTGCGCGGTATTTTCATCGGCGAGCCTCTCGAAGCTCGATACCTGCTTACCACTTATCCGGTCACGACGACCGCGGATTCAGGTGCAGGCTCGCTCCGTCAGGCGATTCTCAACGCCAACACCCATACCGGGCTCGACACGATTTCATTCCAACTGACTGGAAGCGGTGTCCACACGATTTCGCCGGCTTCACCGCTGCCCGCGATTACCGATCCGGTGATCATCGACGGCAGCACGCAGACCGGATACACGAACGCGCCGCTCATTCAAATTGACGGCGCTTCGGCCGGCACCAGCGTCGACGGCCTGGACATCCTGGGCGGCGGCAGCACCATCAACGCCCTCATCATCAACAACTTCAACGGCGACGGCATCTCGATCTACAACGGCCTGGGCAACAACATCGTCGAGAATTGCTACCTCGGGACCGGCCCGGCGGGCGCGGCCGCGGCGCCCAATTTTTACGACGGAGTTGCCATCTCCGGCGGGTCCTCCAGCAACCAGATCCTCAACAATCTGATCTCCGGCAACGGCACAAACTCCTCCTCCGACTCGCCCGGCATCGACATCTTCGGGACCGGCACCGATTCCAACACGATCAGCGGAAACGAAATCGGTACCGACATCACCGGGACCAAAGCCCTGGGAAACTCCGGCGGCGTCATCATCTCCACCGGCGCCAGCTTCAACACCGTCTCCAACAACCTCATTTCCGCAAACGGACTGACCGATCAGTTTCCGGGGATTCAGATCTGGGGCAGCGGTGCGAACTCCAACGTCGTCATCGGGAACAAGATCGGCACCGATATCACAGGGAGCAAGGCGCTGGGCAATGGCGGCGTCGGCATTCTGATCAACGACGGCGCGCAATCCAACCGCGTCGGCACCAATGGGGACGGCGTCAACGACGCCGCCGAGCGAAACATCATCTCCGCCAATGGTGTCGGGATGCAGTATCCCGGTGTTCAGATCGCCGATCCCGGGACCAACAACAATATCGTCGCTGGCAATTACATCGGCACCGACCTGACCGGGACGCTGCCGCTGGGCAATGGGGGCGTCGGTGTATTGATCAACAACGGCGCACAATCCAATCGCGTCGGCGTCAGCAGCGCTGATACCGACCCCGCTGGCGAACGCAACATCATCTCCGCCAACGGCGCGGGCGTGAATTTCCCGGGCGTCGACCTTTCGGATTCCAACACGAACGACAACATCGTTGCGGGCAACTTCATCGGCACAGACGTGAACGGCACTCATCCCCTGGGCAACGGCGGCCAGGGGGTGCTCATTCAAAACGGCGCCCAGTCCAACCGGGTCGGGGTCAACGGCGCCGACGCCAACGCTGCCAGCGAAAAAAACGTCATTTCCGACAACGGCTTCCCCAACTTCTGGCCCGCCGTGGAAATCACCGACTCGGGAACCAATCAGAACGTCCTTGCCGGCAATTACATTGGCACTGACGTCACCGGGACCGTCGCGATGGGGAACGAGGGCGTCGGCGTCATGGTTCACCTGGGCGCCGCGGACAACCGGATCGGCACCAACGGGGACGGCGTGGGGGACGCTCTCGAGCGAAACGTCATCGCCAACAGCGGCTACCAGGGCATGTACATCGCCGACCCCGGCACCACCGGAAACATCGTCGCCGGCAACTACATCGGCGCCGGCGCCAACGGCGCGGCGATGGGCAACGACAACAACGGGATCTGGATCGACAACGGCGCCGCCGGCAACCGCGTCGGAACCAGTGGAACCGATGTCGATGCCGCCGGTGAAGGCAACCTCATTATCGCCAACGGGTACAGCGGCATTCTTCTCACCGATCCCACGTCCGGCACGAACCATACCAACGACAACGAGATCCGCGGCAACTCGATTCACAACAACGGCGCGGGCTACATGGGCATCAATCTGGGTGGCGATTTCAACCTGAACCACGGGACCGCGACGGAACTGGGGCCGAACAACTTTCAGAATTATCCGGTGTTGCTCTCCGGGGCCGCCGGCGCGCAGACCGTCGTCTCCGGGAATTTCACCGCGTCGACCGGAGCAACCTACACGCTGGATTTTTACGCCAACACGACCGCCGACAGCCCGTTCGACGGGACGGGGGACCAGTGGCTGGGCTCGATGACGGTCAACACCGGGGCCACCGGCACGGTCAGCTTCACCGCGACGGTCGGGACCGCTTCATCCGGCCAGTGGATCACCGCCACCGCGACCGACGGCAGTGGAAACACTTCGGAATTCTCCGTGCCCATCCAGTTGCCGGCGGTGCAGGCGCAGATCAACGCCGGCTCATGGACGCCCATCGGTCCGGCGCCGATCATGGAATCGCAGGGAAACGCGCCGACGGTTTCCGGCCGGGTTTCCGCCGCCGCCGTCGACCCGACCAATTCCAACGTCGTCTACATCGCCACCGACGGCGGGGGCGTCTGGAAGACCACCGACTGGCTCGACACCGTCCCGCAATGGACGCCGCTCACCGACAGCATGCCGAGCATCCAGTTCACGAACATTTCGTACACCGCGCTGGCCGTTTCCGTCAGTAATCCGCAGACCATTTACGCCGCCGTCTCCTGGCCCGGCGGCGGCATTCTCAAATCCACCAACGGCGGCGCCACCTGGACCGAGCTGGCCAACTCGATCTTCAATTTCGCGACATTCGGTTCCATCGTCGTCGATCCGACCAACGCCAACACGATCTACGCCTCGGTCTGGTACGGGCCGGCGGCGGGCGGGGGCGTCTACAAATCCACCGATGGCGGCAACACCTGGACCAATACCACCTCGTCCTTCCACAACGGATCCGCCGCCGACTTGGTGATGGACCCAAACAATTCTTCCATTCTCTACACGGGCCTCGTCGGTGATACGACGAATTCCGGCGCGAACAACGGTATCTACGAAACGGCAAACGGGGGCGCGACCTGGACGCTGCTGAGCAACGGAGTTCTTTCTGGCGCCGCGGTCGGTGTCAGCATCCGCCTGGCCATGTCCCCATCGAGTCCTTCGGTGCTCTATGCGACTGTCTTCGATCCGGCGCTGGGCAACGCGCCCGACGGCGAGCCGCACCGCTACAAAACCGTTAACGGCGGCGCAAGTTGGACCGCTCTGTCGTCGCTGCCCAGCGGCGATGAGTTCCGCTACTGGCACGCCTTGCTTTCCGTAGATCCGCATAACTCCAGCATCGTCTACGTGAACGGGGATCACACGCTCTTTCAGAGCACGGACGGCGGCACCACCTGGACGCAGATTTACGCCGAGGACCCGGTCAACGTGGAATTTGACGACAGTGGCGCTGTCATCATGACCGGCGACCGCGGCATCTACCGCTGGACCGGCGGCACCTCCGCCTTCCAGAACAAGCAGGGCAACCTTCAGGACGCCGAGTTCTATACGCTCACTCTCGACCCCACCAATCCGCAAACGGTTTACGGCATCGCCCAGGACCAGCTTGCCGGCCTCAAGACCACCGGCAGCCCGGTGTGGAATTACATGGGCGGGGCCGACGAAGTGGGGCGGGTCGTCGTCGATCCGACGAATCCATCGACGCTATACGAGTACGATCCGAACAACGGCGGCACCGCCGGCAACATCGAAGCGACGCCCGCCGGGGCCGCGCCGGCGCAGGCGGCCACCCTTTATTTCGTGTGGAAATCCACCGACGGCGGCAGGACCTGGTCTCCCGCCGGCACGGGAATCCCCACCAACAACGTCGGCTTCAACCTCGCCTACACCTCCCAGCGCGCCTTCGAGATGGACCCGACCAACGACAATCGCCTCCTGGTCGGCGTCGACAGCGTTTACCAGACGACCAACGGAGGGACCTCCTGGACCGCGATCAGCCCCGTCCTTTCGACCGGACAATTCATCAGCGACCTGGCGATCGCGCCGTCGGCGCCGAACACCGTCTATGCCGGCACCGGCGATGGCAAGCTTTTCGTCACCACCAACGACTCGACCTGGACCGAGCGCGATACCGGCCTGCCGATCAACCAATTTGCCCGGGTCATGGACATGCAGGTCGATCCGACCAACTCGCAGGAAGTTTTCGCCGCAGTCGGCGGATCCCAGACCGGCTTCTCCGACGGCAACCACGTCTACATGACGACCAACGGCGGGACGAGCTGGACCAACATCACCGGCAACCTGCCCAACGATGACGCCGCACAATGCATCGCGGTCGACTGGCGATTTGCCACGCCCCGGGTTTACGTGGGAACGCTTCGCGGCGTCTTCCTCTCCACCGATCCCCTGGGCGCCGATTGGAGTTCGTTCGGCGGCAACATGCCCAACACGATCGTCACCGATCTGGAACTCTCGACTACCTTCAATGTGCTCGCCGCCGCCACCTATGGTCGCGGCGCTTTTGAAATCCGCGTGCCCGGCGCCCTTTCCGACAGCATCACGGGCACGTCCAGCACCGATGTGATTACCCTGATTCAAGATTCCGACAAACAGCACATCGACTGGACCCTGGGAAACAATGTCGGACAGCTTCTCATCAACGACCCCAACGGGCTCTCCATTAACGGCAATGGAGGCAACGATGTGATCGACCTGGCCTACACCAACGGCGATCCGCTGCCCAGCGCGCTTCACCTGAACGGCACCTTCACCCTCAACGGCCTTGCGGACACCAATCCTTTGGCCGGCACGTCGCTGGACATCGGCCGCGGCACCGTCTTTATCAGCTACAGCGCCTCCGATCCCTTCGCCGCCATCAAGGGCTACATCAATGCGGGTTACAACAATGGGGCATGGAACGGCACTCCGACGGCCTCGGCGGGTGTGATTACCTCATCCGCGGCTGCCGCCAATCACACCGCCGGCAAGAACACCACGGCCATCGGCTACGCTGACTCCGCCGATGGCCAGGGCGTCAACACCAAACCCAACACCATCGAACTCACCTACACCCTCTACGGCGACGCCAATCTCGACCACCAAGTCAACAGCGCCGATCTCCAGATCCTGCTCGCATTCCTAAACCGCACGGGCGCCTGGGACCAAGGCGACTTCAACTACGATGGGCAGGTGAACAGTGCGGATCTTCAGGCCGAGTTGTTTACGCTCAACACGAGCCTGGGGAATCAGGCGACGCCAGCACTGGTAGCGGCGTCCGCGAATTTAGGCGCAACGCCGCAGAATCAGCAAACCCGCGCCTCGGCGGCGCTGACGCCGTCCGTCTCAACCAAACCCGCACCCCATCCCAAGCTCCTGCGCGCTCGGGGGGTTCGCTCCAAGCCGCATCGATGAAACTTTAAACTTTGTGGTTCCCGTCCTCGGTTGTGCCACACCGGAAATGCATCATCGATGCATCATTCATGCAGCGTTTTGCGCGTTTTGCATCATCACCGGCCGCACGAATAACTGCCTGAAATCGACGTAAATCTCTTCTCTTTATGGTCTTGAGGCAATAAATGAAACGCAACCCAATGGATATCGTGCATCGTCAATGCATCATCGCACATCCAGAAAAGTGGTCGCTATTGATATAGTATAAGTGTATTAATCGCAAATACTTACAAACATAGTGATTCATGTGAATGCATCATTTTGCATCGAAATGCATCACTTTTCCGCTTTTATGCCAAGGGATGCATCAGACGTGTTCCGCAATTCGCGGTATATTCATCGCAGGGCAGCATTCTTGAAAAGGGATGGCCTACTCCGACATCATTCGGTTCGCGGAAAAGGGAAGATGCGCCGTCTGCTTAATAGACTCTTCACACCTGCCGGGCTTGGAGCGCGCGCCCGGTATTTTGCGGAACCGCTGGAGGCGCGGTTTCTGTTGACTCGTCTGGCTGTGATTGGCGATTACTCGTCAAACACGCCGGGTCAGCCCATTGCCGATGTCGCCTCTCTGATCGCCGGTTGGTCGCCGGACGCGGTCGTCACCGACAGCGACAACAATTATCCCAACGGGGCGGCCAGCACGATCGACGCCAACGTAGGCCAGTGGTTCCACCAGTACATCTATCCGTACAAGGGCTCATTCGGCGCCGGGGCGGCGGACGACCAGAACCATTTCTGGCCCTCGCCGG
>DATHPP010000111.1:0-7338 GCA_035483795.1 Tepidisphaeraceae bacterium
GCCACCGGCTCAAACATCGACAGCGGAATCGAGCGGAAACGGTCGCCCTTGTGGGCCGTGTTGCCCTGCCAAACGAGGCCGACGTGCAGAGCACGTGAGGGGGAGAGCGGGAGACTGGGAGAGGGGGAGACCGGCTTCGCAAACTGCTCCGCGAACTCCTCGACGCGCTTCTCATCCACGCTCAGATACGGCACCTGACTCGGCACATCCTCCGGCGTCGAGCCGAAAATACACGGCAGCGTCATCAGCCGGGCATGCATGTCAAAACTCGGCAGCGGCTCGCCGCGGGCGATGACTCGCACTTCGCCGCTCCTCATCTCCCCCTCTCCCCCTCCCCCCTTCTCCCCCTCTGCATTCAGCGAGGAAAGCAGCGGCTTGAGCTTCCCCTGACACTCCACCGTCACCTTCGCCCCGCGGGCCGCTAGGAACGGGACGTATCGGATGAACTGGATCGAATCCCCCAATCCCTGCTCGCACAGCACCAGAACGTGCATCCCCTCGAGCGGCGACCCTTGCCACGCCGGCTGCGGGAACCCCCGCTTCTGGCCCAGGTCCTCGCGCAGGTGACGCCGCCATTCGTACTCCACCCACCCCTCGCGCCACCGGCCCAACGCCAGCAGCGCCAATCCCAGATTCCAATGGGCGTCCATGTGATTGGGGTTGATCGACAGGGCCGAGCGCAGCGCGGTTTCCGCCTCCGCCACCTTCCCCGCCTCCTGGAGCGCCGCCCCCAGGTTGTTGTAGGCGTCCGCATCCCGCGGATTCAGCTCGGTCGCCATGCGATACGCCGTCACCGCTTCGGTCGGCTTTCCCGCGCGGCGCAGGGCATTGCCCAGGTTCTTCCGCGCCCCCGCATCGCGAGGCCTCAGCTCCGCCACCCGGCGAAGCCTCGCGCACGCCTCGTCATGCTGCCCCATGCGCGAGAGCCCATTGCCCAGGTTGGCCAAGGCTTCCGCATAATCCTCCCGCACGGCCACGGCGTGCCGGTACGCCTCTACCGCCTCGTCGAGCCGGCCGAGCTTTTCCAGGGCCACGCCCTTGTTGCTCCAGGCCTCGGCAAAATCATCGCGCAGGTCGATGGCCCGCTGCGAAGCCCCCAGCGCCTCGACCGCGGCGTTCATCCGCCCCAGCACCGTCGCCAGGTTGTTGTGATAATCCGCCCGCGAGGGATCGATCTCGATCGACCGCCGGACCAATTCCAGGGCTTTGTCCAATTTCCCCCGCCGCATCGCCACCAGCCCCAGAAAATGCAGCGCCTCCGCGCACGTGGGCTGCTCCTTGAGCACCCGCACGTACATCCGCTCCGCCTCGGGAATCTTACCCGAGCGGAGATGGGTCTTGGCGAGTTTCAGTATCGCGTCTATTTCGATGGGGTGCATGGTGTCCTCGTGTGTTAGTGGTCAGCGGTTGATGGTCCGTTCATTGACGTGTAGAACGACGTAGTATTTCTCCCCTCACTTACAATGCTTCCGTCCCCTTTATTTCTCCCCCATCATATTTCTCGTTGGCAAGTAAGTGCACTGTCCCTCTTTCTGCCTCCCATTGACTGTTAAGCGGAGTAATATTTTTTCCCCCTGTTAGTGCTTCGCGTTGCCTTATTTCTCCCCGCCCATTTGCAGGGCGGTCAATAACTAGCAGTGTCCATCTTTTCGCTTCTCCGTTTTTCCGCATCCAGCGAGAAGCAGCCGTGCCCCAGCAGTGTCCCTCTTTCCGCATCCCTCTTTCCGCATCCTCCGCGTCGGGGACCTTGCCGGAGCGAAGATGGTTCATGGCGAGTTCCAGGATAGCGTCGATTTCGATGGGGTGCATCCGAGTTTCCTCATTTCTTAAGCGCCCGCTGCGTTTCGATCTGTCCCTCACGTGCCCAGCGGCGGACTGTCAGGACGCGCCGATATGGGTGTCCCGCATTCGGGGCAACGGTTAGCGCTCGCGCGTAGGTCATACCCACAGACCAGGCAGAGTCCGCGTGACCGTTGCGCATTTCCACGGCGCGCCGACGCGATCAACGTCCACGCACTTAAGCCAATAATCAGGCCGACAAACATTGCGAGCGGAGCCGTGGCCACCGTGCTACGGGTGCGACCATAGTTACGCGGAAAAGTCTGAAGGCCGATCCAAACGTTGGGGCCGTCGGAACGGTACCAGCCGAACCCAAAGTGCCCGACATATGACTCAGGCGGAATTAGCCTCCTGACCGGAAGATCTTCCCCCTTCCATGTCTGGTGCCGTATATACTCGACCTGTTCCGCTTCGCCAAAGAGCTGCGTGGGAAGGGGCAAACTTGACGACTCGTAGTCAACGACGAATCTTCCATGCCAAGTCGCGATTGACCAGTAGCCGACCAGACGACCTTGTGAATCAACACGGTCGCCGCATATGCGATCTGTCCACCAATAGCTTCGAAGCCAGGGCAATATCACTGCCACCGACAGGAACGCAAGCACGATTAATGCTTTCCTCCTCAGTCGCAACTTTCTCAGTCTGGTGCCGGTCATTCGACAGCCCGACGATTTGGTCAATTTGTCCAAAAATAGAGATCCTTGCTTCCGAGCACGATCGCGGCAGTCCATTCGGGCTCTATCAGGCCAAAGGACAGCGGCGGGTCCGGACTTGGCCCAAACGGATTTCCGTTATATGCGTATTTGTTTCCCGCCTGCAGAGAGACAGAAACCTGCCAGTACCACTTCTCATACACGACGGGAACCCAACTACTCGCGCCGGGTGGCTTAAACATCAAATAGTCTTCGTAGATATTGTCCGCGCTTGCTTGCGTCAGAGTTACATCCTTAACAAGAATTCCCCCGGGGCGGTAGACACGGGCCGGCTGCAAAGCGGGCAAGCCTGTAAGATCTACCATTGTGCTCGCTGATCCGGTGGGGAAAATTGGATTCTCTATGATGTTGGGCAGGCCCTGAGGATCGAGATATCCGGGGTAAGGGTAGCTGCCGTCTAGAAGATGCATACCGTTTAACGGTGAATGCAGCGCGATGTTTTGGTTGCTCCCGTTAATGTAACTCCCGGTTTCGTTTGGGTCTACTAACTGGAGAATCTCCCAGGTACCGGCGCCAAACGCCGTTAGATCGGTAGGAAGCTGCACGTTTCCTCTAATCTCGATTGCGTTAACGAAAGGTTGGGCGTCTTCGTCGCCAAGCGACACGGTTTTAGATAAATCTTTCGGGGCAGTGTGCAGGGTTGTTGAGCCCTGCTTGGTAACCGCCAAGCTACTGGTAGGCTCCTCGACGGTGAACGTGGTCGACGCGGTAAAGTCGCGGCCCGCAATAGGTCCGACCGTCACGGATACGGGCCACGACTGCGCCTCCGGTGCGTCCCCGGTGCCGCCCCCGTTTAAATTCATCGCCCAGAAGAACTGAACCTCGGCGCACTGGGTACCGACTGTGTCGAAATGGAATGGTGCCGCGAAGCGAATATTAACGGGCGACAGCGGAATGGCCGTGGCGCTCTGAAGAGAACCGACGTAGTCAAATAGAACGTTGCCGGGGATGTTCCAGCTAATGGTTGGCGCTGTGATGATTCCCGTCGGGCCGTATACTGTGGCCTCAATGTCAACGATTTGCCCGACCATCCATTTTTCTGTTTTGCCCTCGATGAAGGTTCCCTGTGTAATGCCATCGTTCGGCTGCTCGACGACGATATGCACTCGTATGTCGGATGCTTTGTTCGAGACCGTCGACTCCGTCGTCGGACTGGCCGGCCGCGTTGCGGCGTTCGCGTCCGAGCCCGAGAGCGTGAACGCCAAGTCGCCGACGTTCATACTCCCTCCGGTGCCGCCGACCCAGAAGGTTTGCTCGGTCGGGTAGTTGACCCCGCCGGCCCAGGTAAGTGAGGAAACGTAGGTGCCGTTCACGTCGCCGAGGATCGGCGTGTCGCTTGAGCCGGGCGTCGGCGTGGACCACACGTCGGCTTCGGTGTCGTTGGAGATGCTCAGCGTCAGCGACGCGCCGTCCAGCTCCGGCGGGTAGTCGAGCACCAGCGGAACCAGGTTCTGCGTGCCGTCGCTGCTCCCATCCAGGATTATATTCCCCGAGCCATCGCCGAGGGTGACGCCCAGGTCGTCGTTCACAATGTCCGTCTCGTCGGTGGTCGGGCCGGCCAGCGTGTAATCCGCGCCGCTGGTCAGGGTCAGGTCCAGCGTATCGGTCCAGGCGGGTGTGTTGTCCTCGCGGGCGGTGACCAGGATGGTTGCAAAGTCGGAGCCGGCGGGGAAGGTGACGCTGCCGGTTAGGATCTGGCCGGTGTTGGCGTCGGTCAGCTCGTACTCGCTGGAGTTGGCGGTGCCGGCGGTCGAGAAGTTCACGGTGAGCGGGTCGTAGCCGTAGCTGCGGGAAAGAACGATTCGGTTGGCGCTTTGGAACTGCTCATAGGCGGCGCCGCTGGTCGTGCCGAAGGAGACGGTCGGGGCTTCCACGGTGACGGAAAGAGCGGTGCTGTAGAACCCCTCGTTGGTTTGGGCGCTCACCTGGATGTTGTAGTTGCCGGGGGCGGTGTAGTCGTGGGTGAACGAGCTGCCCGTGGCGGAGCTGTGCCCGTCGCCCCAGTCGATGGTCCACTGCTGGACTGTTTCGGCGGAGCCGGGGGCGGCTTGGAATAATTCATCCACGCCATACGGCAGCCCGACGAGCTCCGTCGGATCGCCGCTGACCGTGAGGGTGGGCGTGGCGTGCTGTATGACGACGGCCTGCGTGGCAAAGGCGTCGAAGTCCTGCGAATCCCCGTACGCATCGGCCCCGGCGTCCTCGTAGACGGCGTCCCAGCGGACGGTGTACGTGCCGGCCAGGCCGAAGCTGAGGACATCGCCCACCGGGGGATTCGAGTCGTTGGAGCCACCCAGGTCAAGCCCGTCGAAATACCACTCGGCGTTGGGGTTATGGCCGTCGACGAACTGGCTGTCGGCCAGCGTAGCGCCGAAGGTCACCGGCTGACCCTCGACCAGTTGCCCGGTCGACGCCTGGGGGTCAACCGTGCCCGAGCCCCCGGGAAGCACCTCGACTTCGCCGTAAACGGTCGTGCTTGACGTGCCCTCCGAGGCGGTCAGGGAAAAGTGCCGGAAATTCTCCGTGTAGGTGTTGCTCGCCGTCGGCCAGTGGGGATTGAAGGTGAACGCGTGGCTGAGGGTAGGCGCATTGCCTATCGCCGTCGTGCCGTCGTCAAAGCCGAGAGTATAGGTCGGAAAGGGCGCGACGCCGCCGTAGTTGATGGTCAGGTCGAGCGGTGCGCCCGACTCTTCCAAGCCGGGGCCGTCCAGAGAGAAGCTCAGGTTCGGCCCGACCATCACCGGCACCATCGAGGTGTAAGTGGTGGCGTTGGTGTCCAGCTCGGCCGTGATCGTGACGCCGCCGTAGCTTTGATAGATGTGGGTGAATTCCCCGCCCATGTCGGGATCGGTGCCGTACGCGGAAAGCGTGCCGTCGCCCCAGTTGATCGTGTAGCCGGTCGGGATTTCCGCACCGACCGGGAAAAAGTCCATTTCCACCTCGTACGGCGTCTTCTGGGTGGCGGCATTGGAGGCGTTCAAACCGAAAGCGCTGGCGTCGCTCACCGGAACGCTCAAGGCCTCGGTAGCGTTGCCACCGGCCCACTGGGCCAGGGCCGTCACCGCGAAGTCACCCGGAAGCTGATATGTATGCTGAAACTGGGGCGGGTTGCCGACGTACTCGCTGGCAGCGCCGTCGCCCCAGGCGATCGTCCAGCCGGCGATGGTGTCGTTGGCCGGGTTGGCGGACTGGTTCAGGAACACTGCGCCGTAGCCGGCGGTGAACTGGCCAGATGGTGAAAGCGACGCGGTGGGCGCGGCCGGTGTTACAGCCACTTCGTCAGGCGTCGCGTAGTACGCGCCGTCGCCGTCCACGGCGTAGGCGGCGATGGTGTAGGCGCCCGAATTGGCGAGCGTTTGGGAGTAAACGTGCGTGGCGGTCGTGGGGTCGCCGCTGAGCGTCGTGGGAGACGAACCGTCGCCCCAGTCAATCGACCAACTTGCCGGGGTTTGGCCGGCGGGGTCGCTGAAGCTGTCGGTGAGGGTATAGGTCGACCCAACCGCGACCGAGGCGCCGCCGGTAACGGTAAGCGTCGGCATTGCCTCGTCAACTGTTGTCGTGTTGGTGTAAGTGCCGTCGTTGGTGACGACGTTGGCGACGATCGTGTACGGCGCCCCGGCGCCGCTGGAATAGGTGTGCGTGAGACCGGCGGGGATGGCGCCCGTGCCGGAACTGGCGGTGGTGCCGTCGCCCCACGCGACGGTCCAACTGTTCTGGGTGTCGAAATCGGTGAAGCTGGTGGTGATTGAGTAGGGCTGGCCCTGCACCATCGTCGAATCGCCCAGGACGGAGAACGTGGGCGTGGCGTCGGTGACGTCGACGACGACGGAATTGGCGGCGAGGGTGCCCACGTCGCCGTACGCCGTGCCGGTGATCGTATAGGTGCCCTCGGAATAGGTGTGGAAAGCGCCGGCGGGGCCGCCGATCGAATCGTTGGAGTCGAGGACGGCGTCGGCAAAGCCGCTGTAGGAGGCGCTGGTTCCGTCGCCCCAACTGATGTTCCACTGATTGGGTTCGTCGTTGTTGGCGTCGCCGAAGGCGCCGCCGAGGTAGTAGGTGTCGCCCTCGGTGACGGTTGAGTCGCCCGAGAGCGAGAGCGTGGGCGTGGCCGGTGCGATGGCGGCGAGCAATTCCGGGCTTTGCCAGGAGCTGTCGTTGTTGGCGTCCTTGCCGACGACGAAATAGGCGTAGGTGGTGTTGGTCAAGAGGCCGGTGTCCAGATAGCCGGTATCCGTCACGTCGCTCACGACCAGCGATGAGTTGCGATAGAGGTCGTACTCCGTCACGCTGGGATCGCTGGCAGTGGTCCATTCGATGTCCAGCGACGAACTGCTGGCGACGTAGGCCGTCGGCGTGCCGGGCGTGCCCAGCAGGGGCAGGCTCTTATTGAGGAAGAACAGCACGTCCTGCATGTCCGCGGAGTTGACGTAGCCGTCGTAGTTGCTGTCGCCGCCGCTGAAGGTGCCGGGGTGGTTCAGGTCCGCGAGGACGGTCTGGAGGTCGGCGCTGTTGGTGTTGCGGTCGTGATTGAAATCGCTTTCCTGGAAGAAGAAGTTGAAGGTGGAATCGTCGCCGGCCACCCCGTCATTACCCACGACCGAGAGGCCGGTGGTGGCGCCCTGGAGCTGTGAGCCGTGCAGGATAACGGCGTAGTTGGCGTCGGACAGCTCGGTGCTGTTGTTGAGGCCGAAGACCAGCTCGTTGTACGCCGGCATGTGCGTGGCGGAGACCGGGATCGTTACGCCGTTGCTCAAGTCGATGACGCTGACCGAGCCGGTCCAGTCGG
>DATHPP010000112.1:0-14400 GCA_035483795.1 Tepidisphaeraceae bacterium
ACCCTTCCCCGAGTACGCGGCCTATTGCGCCAGCAAGGGCGGCATCCGGATGTTGATGCGCAATCTGGCGATGGAGCTTGCGCCTCACAAGATCAACTGCAACAACATCGCCCCCGGCGCGATCGCCACGCCGATCAACCGCAAGGTGCTCCAGGACCCGGAGCAATACAAGAACGCGATCAGCGAAGTCCCCTGGGGCCGTTTCGGCAAGCCGGAAGAAGTGGCCGCGGTGGCGCTGTTCCTGGCCGAGGGCGAGTCCGAATACGTGACCGGAAGCACCTACTACATCGACGGCGGGCTGACGCAGCAGGTGACGAAATACTGATAGTTCGGTGGCGCCGTTACTGCTTCTTCGCTTCGATGAACAGGTCGGCCTTGTGACTGGTGACGGCGACTTTGTAACCACGGTACAGGAGGTTTTTCAAGACGTCATCCCAGGGAAAGGCGCGGGTGTGGAAGACCTTGAGCTTATAGGTGGTGACGCTGGATTCGATGATGCCGCCGGTTTCGCCCATCAGGAAAGCGAGCTGGTCGACGACGTCGGCCTGCGGGTTGCTGACGGGCGGAATCGGTGGGATCTCGGCCATGAATACACAATAGGAGCCGGGCCGCGAACATGACAATTAAAATTGCGAAATCTCGGTCGGGATGTGGGCCAAATTCACTGGAGAGCGAGCCTCGTGGATGACCTTACCGCAGCCGGCCATCAGGAAAAGAAGCGTTGCGATGACGAGGGGTCGCATGGGGGGATTTCCTCGGGCTCAAAGGGCTTCCAGTCCAGCGGGCCGTTCCACACCGGAATTGCAGGAGGGCGCCTGTCGAGCCGCGGCTCCCAAACCGCATCGAACCACACAAAAACTATCGGATTCGGACCGACTTGACCAGCAGCCCATCGCGGTTGATCTGCGTTGAGTAGACCGAGCCGGGGAAGCCGGGGCGACTTGAGAACTCGGCGAGCCGCTGGCGGAGGCGATGGGCTTGTCTGGGATCGCGGCAGAGGAAATAGGCGAACCCGCCGCCACCCGCGCCGGCGAGGCCGGCGGCAAGATAGTCATCGCGAAGCTCCAGCAGGAGCAGATCGATCGCCGGGGTCGTGCTGCCGGGATAAAGCTCCTTCTTGATCTGCCAGTATCGCGCGATGGGCTTGGCGGCGGCAAGCCAGCGGCTCTTGCTCAGCGCGGTGCGCAAGGACGCGGCAGTTTCTTTGAGCGACTCGGTCATCGACTGCATCGCTGGCTCGCGGGCAAGCCATCGCCCCATGACGCGGCGGAGGATGTCGCGGGCGAGGCGTTGCTGGCCGGAATAATAGACCACCAGCCGCTGCTCCAGTGCGGCATATTGGGCATCGGTCAGCTCGAGCTGTTCGATCATCGGACGTTGCGGGACACCAGGCGTGGTAAGCGTGGACTTAATCCCGCCCACAATTCCCCCGACCTGGTCCTGCCAGCCTCCTCCGGTGCTGAGGCGCTGCTCGAGCAGCAGGGTTTGCTCGATCAGAGCGGCGGTGGAGGGCGTGCGGCCGCGGACACGGTGCAGTGCCGCCAGCAGCGCCGCTGCCAGGATGCTGCTGGTGCCCAGCCCGGAGCCTTTGGGGACGCGCGATTCGGTGGTGATGTGCAGACCCGAGCCGAGCGCCCGCAGGCGCTGTCTGAGGTCTGACGATTCCATTGGAACCAAACCAGTCAACGAGAGGGCGATGCGATGGAGGGCGAAGGGATCGCGCACGTCGAGCTCGGCCGGGAGAGAATCGGGTTCGATCTTCCGGCCCAGATCGTGGCTTTCGAGGATCAGCCGCGGCTCTTGGAGCGTCCGGACGACGGCCCGGACGGGCGGGCGTCCGTCGAGGTTGATGGCGAGGTTGACGACGTGTCCGCCACGTTCGAAGCAGTAGGGCGGCGTGTCGGTCCAGCCGCCGGCCAGGTCCAGGCGAACCGGGGCCGTGGCCGTCACTTCGAGCCCCGGGCGAAGTTTTGCATTTCCCCCTCTCCCTCCGGGAGAGGGTTGGGGTGAGGGGAAATCGGAGGCGCCTCGCCTCCGGCCCTCACCCCGGCCCTCTCCTCTTCGAGCGTGTCTTCGGCCGTGAGGCTGAGCCTCACCCTGCGACCCGAAGGGAGCCTCCGAGCCGACGGCAGGGGGTAAGTATCCGATCTCGCTGGCCTGGGCGACCTTGGCAAAGGCCCGCTGCATGTACGAGTCGATTCGCTGGCGTGCGGAAGCGGCGGCGGGGTGATCGGGACGAGACAGGAGCTGCGATGCCGACCACAGCGCGCGGGCCTGCGTCAGGGCGAGGGCGGCGTCGCCGTCCACTGAACCCGCGGCGTTTTCGTTCAACAGCCGCTCGGCCTCGGCGTAGGCGTCGGCGGTCATGTAGCGGCCGATCAGCGCATCCAGCGGTTGGTCTTCGCCGCGACGAATCGAAGCGATGAGCTGCTCGCTCTGAAGTGCGGCGGCGACGACCTCCCGATGCGCGATCAGCGCCTCAGGATCGGCGCTGGCAAGCACCATCGCCATGGAATAACGCTTTGACTTCCGCCATGTGGCGAGGGCCCGGCCATTTCGCTGTTCCCGCGCCAGCGGCAACGCGAGATCAGCCGTGTCGCGGGCGGGAGTGGCGATAAACAGCCGCGCTGTCCAGAGCGTGCGCCGCTCCCGCGGGATTTGCGGCCAGATCTCGTCAGGCCGGATGTCAAACTGCTCGAGCCAGTTGCCAATCGGCTGATTGAAGTAGATGCATTTGCCCTCCGCGAAGCTGCCCTTGAAATCGTCTTCGATGCCGCACACGACCTGCACGAACCGCAGGGTGCCGTCGTCATCGCGCACCGGGACCTGGAATAAAAGCACGTTTTCGGGGACATCAATCGGCCGCGACGTCGCCAGGACCTGGCTGACAACGCTGCCGGCGCCAACGTGGCTTTGCGGGCAGAGGATGCTGTGCTCGACGACGCTGGCGTCGCCGAGCGTTCCCCCGCGGCCCGTCGTATCCGCGCGAAGGACGCTGTGGTAGACGCGGCGGCCGCCGGCGATCTCCCAGCCGCTGTGCGCCAGCACGTTCCGCTGAAACAGCTCGGCGGCGGGGGAAGCGCTGCGGCCGGTCATCGCGTCGCGGAATTGCCGCGTCGTCCCCAGATGCAGGAACTCGCCCGCGATTTGAGCGGCATGGAAGGGGACGTCGCGCAGCTTCGACCACAATTCGCTGCGCATCGGGCGCGCAGATTTCGGCTGAAGAAAATCCTGCCGGCGGGTGCCGGTGGCGAGGACACCGGCGATCTCGTCATAAAGATCGATCTGCCCGCGGAAGCGATCGTGGAGGCCGCGGGCGGGCTTTTTGCTCCTTTCGCCCGCACCGGCGAGCCTGGCAAGGGCCGTTGTGCCGGGCACGTCGAAGAACAGCAGACCCGTATCGATCAGAACCTGGCCGCGATCGTCGGTAGCGCCGGCTGCGTCCATGTCCTGGACGGAAACTTTCTGGAGGGTTCGGGTGACGCGGCCGTGGGGGTCGGTCACGAACACCCCATGCGCGCAGCCCAGCTCGGCGTCCACCCGCATCGATATTGCAGTAACGCCCGCCGGCGGAGTCGCAATGTAACGGTGGTCGAACAGCAGAAAGACGTCGCCGGCCAGTACGAGCAGTCCCGGTCCGACTCGCTCGGGTAGGCCGGCCAGTGTGATGTAAAGATGATCGAAGAGCGTGGCGATCTGCCCGTCGGGACGCACGAGCGGCAGCGGCGCGAAGATTTTTCCCAGCGGCGAATAGGCGGGCAATCGCTGGCTGGCGCCGCCGCTGTGGATCAGGAGGATTCGCAGACGCTCGATGTCTTTGATGCCCAGATCAAATCGGTTGATGAGCGTTGCCAGTGCGGCGAGCGTCGCACCGCCGCTGCCGGCGCGGCGGTTAGGCGGGTCGGGGACGACCAGAGTTCGCTGGACCGCGGGGAAAAAAGCGCCGGTCGGACCGACGGCGCGCTCGCGAAGGGCAAGCTCCTGGCGGTAGCCCTGCGCCTGTTTTTCATTGGCGGCAGTGAGGATGACGAAGTCCCAGCACTCGCCGGGCCCGCCCGCCTGCACGGCGCGGCGATAGGCGGCAGCGTTGGCCTGGAGCGCGACCTCCAGATGCGCACGGGCGCCACTGGGACTCGCAACCGCTGATGACAATCGTTCCGCCTCCGCGTGGTTAAGAGGTTGTGAAACAGCCTCTAAACTTGCCTGTGTTTTTCAAACCACTCAATTGTCCGGGCAAGGCCGGTTTCCAGGGTTGTGCCGGCGACGAAGCCGATTGTCTCGCGGGCGCGGGTGACATCAAGGCAGCGACGCGGTTGGCCGTCGGGTTTGCTCGTGTCCCAGACGATCTCGCCTTTGAAGTTGGCCAGATCCGCGACCAGATGCGTGAGGTCCTTGATCGAGATTTCGCGCCCGCTGCCGAGGTTCATCGGCTCGGGCGAATCATACTTCTCCAGGGCGCGGAGCAAGCCCTCGGCACAGTCTTCGACATAAAGAAACTCGCGGCTGGCAGAACCGGTCCCCCAGGCGACGATCTTCCCGTCGCCGCGATCGCGGGCCTCGACGCACTTGCGGATCAGGGCGGGGATGACGTGCGATGTGTGCAGGTCAAAGTTGTCCTTCGGGCCGTAGAGGTTGACCGGAAGCAGGTAGATGGCATTCAGGCCGTATTGCTGGCGGTACGCCTGGCACATTACCAGCAACGCTTTTTTGGCGATGCCGTAGGGGGCGTTGGTTTCTTCGGGGTAGCCGTCCCAGAGATCGGATTCTTGGAACGGGACGGGCGTGAACTTGGGATAAGCACAGATGGTTCCGACTTGGACGAATTTTTTGAGCCCATGCTTCCGCGCCGCCTCGACCAGATGCAGGCCCATGGCGGCGTTGGCAAAGAAGAACCGGCCGGGGTTGTCGCGGTTGGCCCCAATCCCGCCCACCTCCGCGGCCAAATGCATCACGACCGCGGGTTTGTGATCGACATAGAGGCGCTCGACGTCGGCCTCGCGGGTGAGGTCGTAGTCGCGTTTGCGCGGGATGACGATGTCGCGGTAGCCGCGGGCCTTGAGTTTGTCGACGACGAAGCCACCCAGAAAACCAGCGCCGCCGGTGACCAGAATGCGATCCGATGAACCAATGCTCATTTGCGCCCTTTGGCCAAAGTGCGAGAAAAGGGTGACCGACGCACCGCCAACCCCGTCACCTATCACGTTTTACGATTCACGTGCCAGGTCAGGGCGGAGTGCAGACCGACATCTGTATATATCGGCGTGAGCGGCCAGCGACAATCGCGGGTCTGGCGTTACAATGCTGGGCGATGGGACGGCCCTGGGAGTATCCCAACTGGCGGCGGGTGGCCATGCAGCTGGTGATGTGGCTCATTCTATGCGCGACGCTGGGCCTGGCCGAGATCGTCACTCGCACCCGCGGCATCGAAGGGGCGCAGCAGGTGCGGGTGGGGCCGGTAATAGTGCGGCTGCCGTACGGGTGGAAGCTGGATTCGGCCGACGCTGTCCATGGCTTGCGCGCCCATGATCCCGATGGCGAGCGGCAATTGTTCGTCATCGTCGTTCCGCTGAAACGAACGGAGATTGCAGCGACTGGCTCGGATTATCAGGGCCCCAGCAGCATCGAATTCAAGGGCCTGCACCGCACCGGCTTCATGGAACTGGAGCATCGCACGACCGGCGATCAGGACATCGAGACGCGACTGGCGGCGACGGCGGTTGTGCCTTCGGTGCGCGTCAAGCTGAGGGTCGGATTCAACCTGGCCGGAGAGGAGCCGACCGGGCCGGAGGTTTCGCTGCTGGAGCGGATCGCAAGCGGGATCACGCTCGCGCCCGATGCGCGGCCCCAGATCGGCCCGCCGGACGGCAATGTTGTTCTCAACGGTGGCGCCAAACCCCAAACCGCATCACGGTAGATCAATCGAACACCCGGGACCCGCAACGAGGACCAAATGAAACCAACCGCACTGAGAGTCCTGCTTTGGACCGCCGCGACCATCTCGCTGGGAGCAAACTCCAGAATGCTGGCTGCGGATCCACCGCTTCTGGTCGACCGCAGCGCCGACCTGGTTCAAGAGCCCCCACCCGGCGACGTTCTGGGCGCTACGTTCGAGAGCGAATCGGCGGGAATCTCGCTGCGCATCCCGGCGGGTTGCCGGCGTGTCCTCTCGACCAACGCCGGGGACGACATCGCCCAGTTTGGCGACCAGGACCGCCGCTGGCAGATCAAGCTCGCGCGAATTCTCCGGACGCAGCCGACGAGTCTTCAGACTGGCGTCGATAATTTCGGCAGGCCGGTCCCCGGGCTGCTCGACACGACCGTCGCCAACCTCAAGCGCGACCTTTCGGGATGCGTGATCCTCAGGCAGGACCTGACCAACATCGCCGACACCGGGGCGGCCAACATCAAGGACAACGTCGCGATGATCGCCCTGCGCTACACGGTGGGCGGGAGCAATTACCTGTCCCAGCAGGCGATCATCCAGGCCAGCGACCACCTGTTTTATCTGATGTCGCTGACGACCCCGGCCGGCGACAATAACGCCCTGGCCGATCCGGGCGAGCGGGCCGCCGTCGAGGCGTTCCGCCAGATGCTCGACTCGACGCGCCTGCTGGATACCGCCTCGATCCGGCGCGAGCAGGATGCCCGGCTCTTTCGCACGCACGCAATGCTCTACCAGATGAAGAGCAAGGTTCGCTTGCACGCGGCGCTGATTGGCGAGCAATGGCTGCGGGTGATGCGGAACGGCCACGACGTCGGCTACAGCTACATCACCGAGCAGACCGCCGCCGGCGTTCCGCGGCCCCTCAAGCCCGAGGAGCTTCGCGCCGGAAAAGGCGACCGCGACCTGGTCGACAAAAACGGTGACGGCATCCTCGTCGGCATCCGCTCGCGCATGATCAACCCGCCCGAGCAGTTCAACGGCAACGAGAAGCCCAAGGGCCCGACCCAGGTGGACAACGCGACCTGGCTGTTCGTCACACCCGATCAGCGCCTGGAGGACTGGTCGCGCATCACCGTCGTCAACGATGCGACCGTTGGCCGCGACGGCAAGCCGGTCGTGCGCGAGACTACCGAGTTCGGCACCAGCAACATCGAGGAGAGACGGGAGCTGGACAAGGACGCGCTGCCGGGCACGAAACTCGATCCCAAACAGCCGCCGGTCAGCATCCGCGAGCACCATCATCTGAACGTGACAGTGATCGGCGACACCGGCGCCGCCGCCCCCGTCGATCAGGAGGTGCCCAGGTTTTATCTCCCGCAGGCGCTGGGGCAACTGCTTCCGTCCCTGCTCCCGCTTCGCCCCGAGGCCGACGGCACTCCGCGCACGTACCTGTTCGCCACCTACGTTCCGGAGACGCGGCAGGTCATGAGCCGATACGTCGAGGTGGGAAACGAAGGGGATTTCGTATTGGCGGGCAAGCCGATCCATGCGATTCCAATTACCGACCGCCTGGGCTGGCATGGATCGATCACCACCCATTACGTGAGTCCCGACGGCCGGTATCTGGGCAGCGAAAACAAGGACGCCCGCACGGTGATCCTGCCGACGGACGCGGCGACGCTGCTGGCCATCTGGAAGAGCGCCGACCTCACACAGCCGGGCCGGATCCAGCGGCCGCACAGCGCTCCCGACTCCACGCCCCCCGCGCCACCGCCCAGCCCGGTGCAGGGACCGGCGGCCCCCGACCGGTGAACCTTCGGCAAATAATTTATTTTTCACGTTGAAGTCGAGAACCGGTCGCGGAAAATGGAGGATTGATTTTCACGACAGGAGATCCGCGTGAACGTTCAATCCTTTCTCGACGAAATGGGGATCGCTTACCGTAGTTCATGTCATCCGACGGCATACACCGCGCAGGACCTGGCCTCCGCCGAGCACGTGCCCGGGCGTCAGGTGATCAAGCCGGTCGTCGTCAAGGCCGACGGGCGGTTTGTCATGTGCGCGTTACCCGCTTCGCACCGGGTCGATCTTTCCGCCCTTCGCGAGCAGCTCGAGGCGGAGAACCTCAGCCTGGCCGACGAGACCAAGCTGCGCGAGCTGTTTCCCGACTGCGAGCTTGGCGCCGAGCCGCCGATCGGCCGGCTGTACGACATGCCAACGATCATGGACGAATCGCTGATCGCCGACGCCCGCGTGACTTTCCAGGCCGGCACGCACCGCGACGCGGTGACGATGTCCCTGGCCGACTACCGCCGGGCGGCGCAGCCCGAAATGGGATACTTCGGCCGGCACGTGTGACCCGGGCATGTCTCCAAATGTCTCCAAATGTCACCTCCGGCGCGTTTGGAGGTGACACAGGGGACATTGAGCAGACGTTCGCCGGAAACCGCGAAAACGTTTCAAACGTTTCACGCCATCTCCCGGTCCGTCGGCCTCCGCTTTCCACGCCTCGCCGTTGGCCCATGTGGCCCATGTGGCCCATGGCTCATCAATGGGCCAAAAAAGTGAGCCAAAATGAGCCAAAGTGAGCCACTCAATGCGCCATGCTGGTCCCACGTGGCCCACGGCGGCCCGAAACATGCCAAAAAACACGCCAAAACGCGCCAAAACCAGCCAAAAGGGGGCACCACAGTTTGTTATATCTAAATATTGCGGTACACTGTGAAAAAAGGGCGTCGTTGTCCACCGGAATCGATACCCGCCCGGCAGAGGGTCGCTCCAGTCGGTAGTCCCGGCGCGCCGGGAGAGCGGCGGGTGAGGCAACGAAGCCGTCGAAGTCTTCGGGTCCGCCGGCTGACCGGTGAGCTCAAGACGCATATGAAACGGTGAAGACATGACGAAAAAACGATCGAAGCGCCTGTCCGGCGGGGAGAAGATCGTGGCCGGCTTGCGCGAGCTTCACGACGCCGTCATCGGCGGCGATGCATCGAAGCTCACGGTACACACGGTGGAGATCCCCGGTCCGTCGACATACGGGCCGAAGGAGGTCAAGAAACTGCGCCAATCCCTTGGCGTTAGCCAGGCGATTTTCTCTCAGTTGCTTGCCGTTTCACCGGAACTGGTCGCGCACTGGGAGTACGGCATCCGCCGGCCGGCGCCGTTGGCCTGCCGTCTGCTGGACAAGATCAGGGAGGACCCGTCGGCATGCCTGGCCTCACTGGTCCGACGCAAGAGTGCGTGAGGCAGGCAAGAGTAACGTTATCCATCGGAAGCTGATAATGTGGAGCGCACACGGTTAGTCCGTTATCGAGCAGGGGCACTGCGAATGGTCGCACATCAATTACACCGGAAGCAGTTGCTCAAATGCTCTATCCGCGGCGTTGTTGCTCTCGGTCTAACCGTCGTGCTTTGCATCGGGCTGGATGCCGAGGCCCAGATTGGGTTGGACAGCGATTGTCCCTGTATTTGGCAGGAGCTTCCGGGGGGCATGGATTGGGGAGTGACGGAGATCAGCCAGGACCGCAATCACCGTGAGACAGATTGGGGGGCCGTCGATCCAGAACGACCGTTGATGATAAAGGTCTCCATTCGCAATAGAACCTCCGCACCTATCGAAGTACCGGATGCCTTCTACGGTGATAGGGCTAACGGCGGCCCTGCCTGCATCGAGGGCGTCACAATGCGGCTGGAACGGGCTCCATTCACTCCCCGGAATCCCGATCCCTATTATCCGCACCCCGGTGACTACGCGCCAGTGAAATCAACCCGGGACGCTCATTTCAATACTGACAGCAAACACCGGATGCTTGCGGTCAAGCAGTCGATTGCGGCTTTCGAGTTCGACCTCCGAGACTGGTTTGCTCTGGCCCAGCTAGGATACTACGAATTTCATTTCGAGTTCGATCGGGCGAAGCTGAAGCTGCCGAACGAGCGGGTTGCGGGGGCATCGCAAGTCTCTTTGGGGTTCACGATCGGAGTCCCGCCGCCGCGAATTACGCTGGCCGAACTCAATCGCACGATTGATGCCCTCGGTGGGAAGCACAAGCCGGCTGAACTCGAGCGCCTCATTGAGCGAGAGTTACCGGCAACGCCTCAGGCACGACCGGCCACCCGGCCTACGCTTCCCGCGAAGCTGGCCGCTATCGACTTAATCCAACCTGCGCCGGGTCTCCTGTACAACGGCCCGCCGAACGAGCCTGAAATTGACGGGCTGGAAAGGGCTGGCTTTGACGTAGTCCGCACCTTTAAATCGTACGACGCGGCAAGCGTCCGTGAGCAACTGGAGCGGCGCCTGACTGAGGTTCACGATCCCGTCGCCAAGCTCTACGTCGCCGCGGTCGCGACCCGGTTCGGCAGCCGCGCCGGGGCGCTTCGTCTGCTGGAGTCGTGCAAGGCGGTAGATGAGAAAACGGTAGCTAATACCCAGAGTACCCTGCGCTTCGTCCTGGAGGAACTCGATCCGCAGCCGCCCGATTGGGCCGTTGAACTCACGCTGGCCGTCCTTTCCGACCGGAGGTATGTGATTGAGGATTCAGACCAAATACCCGAAACTATCGGGCAGGTTGCAGATTCGAGCGCGCTCCTCCCGATCACGTTGGGTAATCTCAAGTGCCGCAATGCCGTCGACAGGCTGATCGAGATGGCCAATGCGCCGGCTCATTCCTCCAACGCGATCATTGCGCTGGGAAACATCGGAGACGTGCGGGCGGTGCCTGTCCTGCTTCAGGTTTCTCCGCGAGCAGGAGCCGAACGTCATAATCTGGAGTGGCATGCTCGAACCGGACGCATTCGATCGCGCCGCGGTGAGCTTGGGCCAGTTGAAATCGCGCGAGGCGGTGCCCAACCTTCTTCGACACCTTTGTCACGAAGACGTCGTCTCCGCCTTGGAAGCGATCGGCGATCCGGCGGCAATCCCGGATCTGAAAGAGATCCCGGCACGGGATCGGCCTCGCTGAGAGTCACCAGAGCGATTCGCGCGGCATCCGTCGCCTTCCGATCGCTTTCAATGTCTGATCCTGAGACTTGGGCGGGAGCGCGCGCGGCGACGGTGCCGGGATATCTCACGTTGCTCCGCGACCAGACACTGAACGAATTTGCACGTCGGTCGATTGTTTGGCGGCTGGGGAACCGTCGCGATCCGCGTTCGATCGGAGGGCTCGTCGACGCGATTCACCACGATCCTTCCGGCGCGGTGGTGAATCAGGCAATCACGGTGCTCTCTGTTTTCAAGACCAAAACCGCGGTCGAGGGCCTGATCGATTGTTTCGGCGCCGACTTCGCCGGAAAACAAGATTGGAAACGGGCATATACACCCGAGATGTTCCGCGCGAATATCGCCAAGTCGCTCCAAGATATTACCGGAGAGAAATTCGGGCCGGATCGGGATCAGTGGCTCGCTTGGTGGCAGCGGACGGGCCGCTTTCGAGCCGACATGAATTGATTGTCAAGCTGGTTGCGCTCCGATGACTAATCGGATGCGGCCTCGGCGCGCGATTCGATGCTCATCCGGCCGTCGCTGATGCCGATGCGGCGGCCTGCTCCTGTTGCTGGCGATGCCTGGCCATGGCGGCGACCGAGGTTTCGCCGGCGGCAATGGTTGCGAGGCCCCAGCCGAAGCCGCGGAGGGGGTTGTTCCAGCGGACCTGGCCGGTTGCGGGGTCGAGGCAGAAAACCTCGCCTTTGGTCGTGGCGATCAGGTCATTCTCGTCGAGGACGAGGTTGACGAAATCGCCTCCCTTGAGCCGGGATTCCCAGACGATCGCGCCGGTCGCCCGGTCGAGGGCGAGAACGGTTCCCTTGATGCCGATGTGAATGATCGAGTTCATCTGCGCCATCATCCATCTACTCGATGAAGACGGAAAGCGACGTCCCCTCGCTTCGTGACTCGTAACTCTGTGGGTGATGCGGACGGTGGTGGCGACTTTGTTGGCGTTCTGTCCGCTGGTCGCTCGCTTGTGAGGCCCCGGCGCCGCGCATAGAATCCGGCGTTCCTTGCGATCACCAGCCGGGTGCGTGTCCGCAAGCCGTTTCAACCCGGGAAAATTCGGCAAAAATGGCCAATTCCAATGTTTTCGGCGCCGAGGCAAAACTTTCCACGCCGGCCGGCGATTTCCGCTACTTTCGGCTCAACCAGCTCTCGAAGATCGGGTTGGGCGACGTCGCCCAACTGCCCGTTTCGATCAAGGTACTGCTGGAAAGCTGCCTGCGGAACCTCGACAACTTTCAGGTCAACGAGCAGGATGTGAAACGGCTGGCGGCATGGAACGCCGAGAAGCCCACTCCGGTTGAACTGCCGTTCAAAGTCGCGCGGGTGATTCTCCAGGATTTCACCGGCGTTCCCGCGGTGGTCGACCTGGCGGCGATGCGCTCGGCCATGAAACGGGCCGGCGGCGATCCGCAACGCATCAACCCGCTCGTTCCCGTCGATCTGGTGATCGATCACTCCGTGCAGGTTGACGATTTCGGCAATCGTCTGGCGCTGGCGCACAACGTCGAGAAAGAATTCCAGCGGAACCGCGAGCGCTACGAATTCCTCAAGTGGGGCCAGAAAGCGTTCAAGAACTTTTCCGTCGTTCCGCCGGCCACCGGAATCGTCCACCAGGTCAATCTCGAATATCTGGCGAAGGTCGTGCAAGTGCGCGACGGCGTCGCGTTTCCCGATAGCCTCGTCGGCACCGACAGCCACACGACCATGATCAACGGCCTGGGCGTGGTGGGGTGGGGCGTCGGCGGGATCGAGGCCGAGGCCTGCATGCTCGGGCAGCCGATCTACATGGTCACGCCGCAGGTCGTCGGCTTCAAACTCAAGGGCGAGCTGCCCGAAGGCTCGACCGCCACCGACCTGGTGCTGGTCATCACGCAGATCCTCCGCTCGCACGGCGTGGTGGAAAAATTTGTCGAGTTCTACGGCGACGGGCTGGCCGGCATGAGCGTCGCCGACCGCGCCACCATCGCCAACATGGCCCCCGAATACGGCGCGACCATGGGCTACTTCCCGATCGACGACCAGACACTGGCCTATCTGCGACTGACCGGCCGCGATCCCAAACAGATCGACCTGGTCGAACGATATGCCAAGGAGCAGGGCCTGTGGCGCAGCAGCGGCATCGAGCCGAGCTTCACCGAAAAGCTGGAGCTGGATCTTCGGACGGTGATGCCCAGCGTCGCCGGCCCGCGCCGCCCGCAGGACCGGGTCGAGCTTCGCGGCGTCAAGCAGGCGTTCCGCTCGACGCTGGTCGACGTGTTCAAGAAGACGGTGGGCGAGTCCGCCACGCCGCGGCTGGATCGCTGGTCGGCCGAGGCGCCGGTAACGCCCGCCGCGGTCACTTCCGAACCCGGCAAAAATGAAGACGCCAAAGAGGCCGCCACCTCCGAGCATATCAAGGATGAGAAGGACAGCGCGATCGCGGTGATGGATGACCAATGGGTGAAGCTGACACACGGCGACGTCGTCATCGCCGCGATCACCAGTTGCACCAACACGAGCAATCCATCGGTGATGATCGCGGCGGGGTTGCTGGCGAAAAAGGCCGTCGAGAAGGGCCTGACCGTCCCGCCCTACGTGAAGACGAGCCTGGCCCCGGGCAGCCGCGTCGTGACGGACTATTTTGACAAGGCAGGATTGTCTCCCTATCTCGATCAACTCGGATTTCAGACGGTCGGCTACGGTTGCACGACCTGCATCGGCAACTCAGGCCCGCTTCCCGAGGCGGTCGCGGGCGCGGTCGAGCAGGGCGATCTGGTCGTGGCGGCGGTGCTCTCGGGAAATCGCAACTTCGAAGGCCGCATCAACCCGCACGTGCGGGCCAATTACCTGGCCAGCCCGCCGCTGGTCGTCGCCTACGCCCTGGCCGGCAGCGTCGATGCCAACCTGATGGACGAGCCGCTGGGCAAGGGCAAGGACGGCCAGAAAGTCTATCTCCGTGACATCTGGCCGACTCAGGAAGAGGTGAACCAGACCGTCGAGAGGTGCCTGACTCCCGACTTGTTCCACAAGCAGTACGACAACGTCGCCAACAAGAACAAAGAATGGAACGACATTCCGGTGAAGGGCGGCGAACTGTTCAACTGGGATGAGAAAAGCACCTACATCCAGGAGCCGCCGTTCTTCGAGAATCTGTCGGGTAATCCGCGGCCCATCGCGCCGATCAAGGGCGCGCGGGTGCTGGTGATGGTGGGGGATTCGGTGACGACGGACCACATTTCCCCGGCGGGTTCGATCAAGAAGGAGAGCCCCGCGGGGACGTACCTGATCGAGCACGGCGTGGGGCCGGTGGACTTCAACAGCTACGGCGCCCGCCGCGGCAACGACCGCGTGATGACCCGCGGCACGTTCGCCAACATCCGCATCCGCAACCAGCTCGCCCCGGGCACCGAGGGCGGTGTAACGCGTCACCTGCCCGACGGCGAAGCGATGAGCATCTACGACGCCGGCATGAAATACCAGCAGGAGCACGTGCCGCTCGTCGTGCTGGCCGGCGCGGAGTATGGCACCGGCTCAAGCCGCGACTGGGCCG
>DATHPP010000113.1:0-19711 GCA_035483795.1 Tepidisphaeraceae bacterium
GACGCCTATCACCGCGTGCAGATCGCCCCCGACGTGGAGGAACCCGTCCGCGCCATCGAGCTGGCTTTGGCCGACGCCGGGGTTTCCAAGCGCGAAATCGGCTACATCAACCTGCACGGCACCGCGACGGTCCTCAACGACCGGCTCGAGACCGCCGCGATTAGAAAATGCTTTGGCCCCGATGCAACCCGGATTCCATGCAGCTCGATCAAATCAATGATCGGCCATCCTCAGGGCGCCTGCGGTGCGGCGGGTCTAGCCACAACGGCGCTTTCCTTTCGCGACGGGATATTTCATCCCACCATCAACTTGGACTCGCCCGATCCTGAATGCGATCTGGACTACATCCCCCAAGGAGCGCGCCGACTCAATGTCGGCGCCGCCCTCTGCAACTGCATCGCTTTTGGCAGCAAAAACAGCGCGCTGGTTGTTCGGTCCGCCTGATCTGAATCTCGATCCTACCGGCGTCGTTCCTCGACCTGGTGGTCGTCAGCGATGAGGGCGACAGATGCCATCCCCAGGAAAAGCCCGGTTTCGACAATCCCGGCGCGGGAGATGAGTGTGCGTTCCACCTCGTGCGGCTGGTCGATGCCGGAGGGAAACCGGCAGTCGTAGATGTAGTTCGAGTTGTCGGTGACAAATGGCTCGCCCGCAGCGGTCCGGCGCAGGGTGGGGATGGCGCCCAGCGACCGGATGAACTGCTCGTGCACCTCGTGGGCGAATTGCACGACTTCAACAGGCAGCATCGAGTGCGTCCCCAGCCGGGACACCGCCTTGCTCGCATCGGCGATGATCACCAGTTTCGCCGAATTCTGCGCCACCAGCTTCTCGCGTAGCAGCGCGCCGCCGAGCCCTTTGATCAGGTCGAGATCGGGCGCCACTTCGTCGGCGCCGTCGATGGTGATCTGCGCCTGCCGGCACTGCGCGAGCGTGACGATGGGGATGCCGAGCTGGCGGGCACGGGCCTCGGACTGCCGCGACGTGGGGATGCCGCGAATGTCGCGCAGCGTTCCGCCGGCCAGCGCCGCCGCCAGCACCTGTAGGAATTCGTCGGCCGTGGACCCGGTCCCCAGTCCCACGACCATTCCGCTTTCCACGAATTTCAACGCCGCCTCCGCGGCCCGGCGCTTGGGAGTCATCACGGGGAATGTACAAAAAGCGCGACGGGGAATACAGCGGCCCGTGAGCCGCCAAGGAACGCTGCTTGTGGCACGGGCTTCCCGCCCGTGCTGGGGACCATTGTTTCTGGGAACTCGGCGTGGTACGTCTTTTTTTGTTTCGGGCCGCTCGCACGGGCTGGAAGCGCTGGAAGCCCGTGCCACAGGATACCTTTTCCGCGACGCGCCTGTTGACGCGCGATGATTTAGATGGAAACCCCGCCTTTATCTGCGGGGATTGAGCTACCGCAGTGCGTCAATCGATTTGGGGTCGCTGACCACTTCGAGCGCGTACCGGTAGGTCTTCTTCCCGCCGGGCGGGATGTGATCGAGCAGGTTGTTCTTTCTGTCCGACGCCCGACCGTCGATGGTGCCGTTCATCGGCTCCAGTGCGGTGACGTATTCCCCCGGTCCAAAGTGCTGCCAGTTGCCGCAGCGCGGAAACTGCTTTGTGTTGTAATGGATGGCCACGCCCAGGCCGAGCTTGCGATTGACGATCGCGATCGTCGTGTTGCCCGCGCGATCGACCGGCTTTGGGAACAGATATGCGACTGCGGAATCCGGGCCGCGATGCGTTTCCTGTGGCGGCAGGATGCGCTTGTAATCCGCCCCGGCCTTGAACCGAGCCTTCGATGGCGGCGCATCCGTGGGAATGATCTTCGGCGAATCAAAGCACAGCTCCGCGCCGCCGTCCACGAGCGGATACCCAAAGTTGATGTGCAGCAGCCAGGCATGGGGCGCGGGTTGGTTGCCGGCGTTGGTGAACTCGTCGACGATTTCGATCGTGTTCGCCCCCAGCGTCGATTTGATCGTTCGGCGGAGTTGCACGCAGGGTCCATAAAACGCGCCGTATCGAATCGTTCCGGTGACCGACATTTCCATCGCGCCCGAATGCGGATCGGGATTCAGGACCGATTCGATCGTCGCGCCGGTGTTGGAGTGCGGCCCGTGCAGGCCCAGGTCCTCGCCCTCATCGACGCCCGGCGGTCCGATGTTGAACGGACCGCAACTGGTCAGCAGCCCGCCGTCGAAGCTTTTGAGCCAGTCGAGCCCGTGATCAAGGCGGCGTGTCGGCGGGGTGACGCCTTTGTAGGTGAGGAACGCCAGGCTGTGCTGGTTGAAGAACGCCTGATCGATGTCGAGCCCGCGGTCGACCAGAACGCGGTAGCGGAGCCCGCCGCCCGTGTTGACGCACAGCGCTCGCACACCTCGCGCCGGGCCTTCGTCGATCGTGTACGCGTCGATGCCGCCGATTTGCGACGAATGGACGAACTTGCCTGAATCGAACGGCGGATGGCTCGCAGCCATTTTTCCTCCTTCGCCGGCAGAGTTTGCCAGAAGCGCGGCAAAGCTCAAGGAGCGTTATTCCGCACAGTCGCCTGATCTCTTCTTCTCCGCGGCCAGAGACGCGATCCGGTCGATCACGACCGAGCCGCCGGACTCGATTGTCGGTCGCAGCACGCGCTCGAAGAACGATCGCTCTTCGGCGGCGAATCGCTCGGCCAGGATTTCACGAAGCGTCGGCGCCGCGGGATGCGGCGCGATGTCGAGGTAAAGCTCCCAATCCGTGACCGGCGGCCGCTGGTCGATGTGCAGCTCGAGGTGAACCTTCGTGAAGCCGGCTTCCATCGACCATCTCACCAGGTCACGCTCCGAAAAATTCGCAATCGGGCTGCTTCTGAGCTGCTCTTCTGTCGACGGAAACTGCGCCGCTTTGTAGCGTTGAAGCAGCCGGAAAAATTCCATGTCGCGATTCTCGGGCTGGATGTGGACGAGCTTCGTCATCGCACAAACCTCCAGAACTTCATCTCGGAAGATCGGTTCTGCGATGGAGAGCCATCCGCCCGGCACGAGGACTCGATGAAATTCCCGAAACGCCGCCCGCTTGTCGGCGACGTAAGCCAGAACTGCGCGAGTGGCGACGACGTCAGCGGTGCCGTCCACAATTGCTTCCAGCCGATCGGCAGGCGCATGCAGAAATCGGCACTGCCCGCGGACGCCGCGTTCGATTGCCAGTTGCTCGGCGTGCCGGAGCAGCGGCTCCGAGAGATCGGTGAGGACCACGCGCAGCGAGGGGCCGACACGATCGATCGCGCCGAAAGCCAGCAGGCCGTCGCCCGAGCCGACGTCGACGAACGTCATTCCTGCTTCAAGCCGCGCGGCATCGAGCACGCGGTCGCGGTATCGCTCGACGTCGCGCCGCACCACCGCCTTGTATCGCGAATCGCCGCCGTGGCGTCGCTCCAGGAGCCAGCGCGACCAGGAATCGGGTTCGATCGGCTCTTGGTTCACAGCCGGACGCTCATGCCCCCGTCGACGTAGATCGTCTGCCCGGTGATGTAGGAGCCGGCGTCGCTGGCCAGCAGGAGGGCGATGCCGCCGCAATCCTCGGGTTCGCCGATGTGGCCTTGGGGGACGTATTCGCGGCCGCGGTCGATCAGGTCCTGCGGGGTCTTGAACTGGTCGCGGTTGCGCCAGGTGTTGAAGTAGCCCGGACACAGGAGATTCACGGTGATTCCGTCAGGCGCCAGCACTCGGGCCAGGCCGCGGGTGAGGTTCTCCAGGGCCGCTTTGGCCATCGAGTAGGGGAGCATGTCGGTATTGCCGACGCGCTGCTGGATCGATCCGATGTTGATGATCCGGCCGAATTTCTGGCGCGTGAAGATCGCCGCGACCTCCTGGCAGAGGAGGATGGGGGAGACGAAATCGGCATCGAGAACACGATGAATTTCATCCAGGCTGAAGTCCGTCCACCGCTTTTCGATCTGGATGGCGGCGTTGTTGACCAGGACGTGCAGCCCGCCGAGCTGTTCGACGGTTTGGCCAATGAGCTTCCGCGGCAGCGCGAGATCGGTGATGTCCCCGGGCAGGGCGATGGCCCGGCCGCCGGCGCGATTGATGGCGTCAGCCCCTTGTTGCGCAACGTCCAATTCGATGTCCTGAATTGCAACCGCGCATCCGGCCCACGCCAGGGCGCGGGCGATCCCCAGGCCGATGCCTCTGCCGGCCCCGGTGACCAGCGCCGCCTTTCCGTCAAGCCTGAAGTCCGGACCTTCCATGGCGGGAAGTATAAGCGGAGCTGACCATGCGAAATAGCGGCTCATTGAGCCGCGCGGTTGTGTTTTCTTCGCCAACCGGGCAGATTGGTCGTTGGATGAAGAACGATTGGGTTCAGCTTCTGGATCAGCCGCTGGACGCGGGCCGGGCGGTCGGCTTCGTGACCGACAATGACGCCGGCGGCATTGCCGTCTTTCTGGGAACGACGCGAGCCGACACGCAGGAATCGGGGCGATCGCTCTCGGCGCTGGACTATGAGGCGTACCCGGAGATGGCGCTTTCGCAGATGCGGCAATTGGCCGCGCACGCCCGGCAGCGCTGGCCGATCCGGAAGCTGGCGATCCTTCACCGCACCGGGCGCGTCAACCTTGGCGAGCCGTCCGTCGTCATCGCAGTCTCCACGCCGCACCGCGCCGAGGCGTTCGACGCCTGCCGGTGGATCATCGACACCCTCAAAGCGGACGTTGCCATCTGGAAAAAAGAGGTGTGGCAGGACGGCAGTGCAACGTGGGTCCACCCGGACTAGCCCGCTCTCCCCAAAAGCCTTCGATCCCTTGTCTGTTCGCCAGAGGAAGACACGCTAAAATCGGATGATGGCTCGCGTTTACTTGGAAACCAGCTTCTTCAGCGCTTGCGTCTGGGACCGTACCGACGCCAAGGCGTTTCGCACAGAGATGAAAGTCGCCGCTGGTGGGTCCAGCAGAGGCACCTGCATGAGCTTTCTACGTCTGCGGAGGTAATTCGAGAGTTATCCGATCCGACGTTTCACAATCGAGAGGATGCGCTCGCCCTTACCGCGGGCGTTAACCAGCTCTCCATCACCGAAGATGCCGTTGGTCTTGCGAAGATTCTCGTTCGCGAGCACGTGATGCCGGGCCCGGCCGAGCAAGGAGATGCCCTGCATGTGGCCGTCAGCGTGGTGCATGTCGTAGACTTTATGCTCACATGGAATGTGAAGCATTTGGCAAACCCCAACAAACGGACGCACTTGCGCGCCGTATGTCTGCGGGCCGGCTATACGGTTCCCGACCTGGTTACGCCCGAAGATTTGTGGGACATTGACTGAAGGTGAAACATGACTGATTCAGAGACGAATAATCCGGTTGTCGACGACGTTCGGCGAATCCGGCGCCAGATCGTCGAGCAGTATGGCCATGACCTGGACAGACTGGCGGCGGAGTTACGCCAGATCGAGACCGAGTACGCGGAACGCCGCGGTATTTTTGCTACCGTCACCACGGAATCCGCAACTAAAGTTGTCAGCTCCTGGGGAGCCGTCTCCGCACCACCCGAAGAAGGTTCCGTCGACGATGTGCGGCGCGTCCGTCAACGGATCGCGGAAGGCGGGTGGCCGCGACGAATTCGTTGCAGGTCAATCCTCGTCAGGCACATTCACAATCCAAATCCGCTTGAGCGGCAATTCTGCCTTCAGATCCTCACTCAACTTGTCATAGTTCGCCAACAGCTCGCGAATCACGTCGTTCTGGTCCCACAGCCTGACCGCAAAAAAGTGGTCCGCCCGCACCTTCTCGACCGACGATTTGAACCCGCCCCACGATACGAGCAACCCTTGCTGAGCCTTCATGCTTTGCATCGTGCCCAGCAGTTGGCTCAATGTTGGATGATCGATCGGCGACTCTGTGCACTTCACTTGCACGCAAATCCTCGGGCTGCCGAAACCCAGCGGGCCGAGCGCGGCAAAAAGATCGACGCCCTTGTCGGGACCTTCCGGACTACGGTAGGTGTGGTACCCTTGTGCAAGAAGTATCCCCTCGATCAGGCGTTCGAGGCCGCGTCCCTTGAGTTTTCGAAGAATGAGGTCACCGATGTCGTCGTAGCCACGGCGCTCAAGGTCCTGTTGCGGACCAACTTCAGCAGTGGCTTCGATCCTCGTCGTTGGCGACGTGTTGGAAACTTCACGCGTTTCCACTAGCGGAGGTGATCCCGATGCTAGCGACCGGAGGCGCCGTTCCGCGTCGGATGCGTTTACGGGAAAAATCGTCTGCATTGCGCAGAGAGCCTGTCGCAGGTTGCTGTCTAATCGCGCCCGCGAAAGTTCGGTCGTGAGCCAGCGTACGGTCCGCGAGTGCCGGTACATGAAACTGCCAGCCGGATCGAAGCGGTAGGCACCGATGATTTCGCCGATCGCGACGGCAGCTCGCTGGAACAACGGCGTAACAACAAGATCCCCGGGTTTCATCTTCGAGATAAACGTAAATACCTGACTCGCGTGGTTGCTTATTTTCGCCGTTGAAGCTTGAGGAAGCGCGGTCTCCAGCGCTGCGCGGACGCGGGGAAAGTCAAAGCCCGCGAGATCCTGATTCTGAAGGATTTCCCAAGTAAGGTAAATGCAGCCGGTGCTCAAAAATCGGTCCTGATGCTCTCCGTGTTTACCGGCTCGGTCAACGTACACGGCCACAGTAACTCCTTCGCGTTCGCCAAGGGAAAACCCCGATTATGCGTGGTTATTCCAAGGGATGCCAGAACAGTTTCCGCGCGCAACATTCTTAGCGCCGTCGGTCGAGCGTAAGTCACGTTTATTGACACCACTCAAGCCGTCTCAAGAGGCACGGCCGTTCGGTTTCGCGACATTCTTGCCAGCGCGCCGACTACCGGCCGATTTCCGTGATTCGCGTCCCCGATCAGTTGCCGACAACGCAGTCCGCAGCAGAATCTGTCCTGCACTCGCCGGTCTCTGCCGGTCTCCAGTTGAAGCATTTGGAGATTGGCGTCTGGTCCGGCGCATGTTAGGTTTGCGGGTTGAATCTGTGGAGGAGGTGCCTTTTGCGACATTGCCGGTCGCTGTGGTGTTGCGGCTTGATCCTGGTCGCTGTGTGTTCGTCGTGCGCCGACGACCGGGCGCCCGCGTCCCCCAAAGTTCCCGATCAACCGCCGGCGACGCAATTCTCCTCCTCGGAGAATCGTTACCGCTTTGCCGACTGCCATCTGCATCTGGTCGATTTTCTTCAGCGGACCGACGGCATCCGTGCCGCGTTGTCGGCGATGGATAGCTGCGGCGTCGAGGATGCGGTCGTGAGCGGCATGCCGCTTGTGAAAGAGTGGCCGCAGAGCGAGCGAATGCGCCCCGAGTATTACCTGGACGACGACTCCCGCTGCTACTGGTACTCGGCGACCGACGTGCTTGTCGCCCGGCAGGTTCTATCCCTTCCGCCCGATCAGCAGAAGCGATTTCATCCGACCATCTGCGGCTTCAACGGCGCCGACCGCAACGCCGTCGAGCACATCAAGCGGATGATCGATTGGTATCCCAACTTCTGGCAGGGCATCGGCGAGGTCATGACCCGCCACGACGACCTTTCCGCCCTCACCTACGGCGACACCGCCCGCGCCGACAACCTCGCCCTCAGCGCTGTGTTCGCTTTCGCCGGCGAGCACGACCTGCCTGTTTTTCTGCATTCCAATATCGGCTCCATCTGGAAGCACGAGCCGATCTATCTGCCCGAAGTGGAAGAAGCGGTGCGCGCGCATCCGCAGACGCGGTTTGTCTGGTGCCATGCGGGCGTCAGCCGTCGCATCGAGATTCCCACGCTCACGCGCGATCTCGAGCGGATGCTGGCGACCTATCCGAACCTCTACGTCGACGTTTCGTGGGTCGTCTACGAAACCAACCTGCTCAAGAACGGCAAGCCGGACGGACAGTGGGTCCGGCTCATCGAGGAATTCCCCGACCGCTTCATGATCGGCACCGACAAGGTCGGCCACTTTGCCGATTACCCGCAGGAAATCCGCAAGTATTACACCTTCCTCGACGCCCTCGATCCGAGCACCGCCCGCAAACTGGCGCGAGAGAACTTGCTCGCGGTGCTTCCCAAACATCCCGCGCGATTGACCGATGAGGAGACAGCCTCGCTCAACGGCCATCTCCCGACCGGGATGGAGCTGCTGAAGTAGTTCGTCGTTCCTCGGCGTCCTGCTTCTTCTTAACCCCCTCCCCGGGAACCCGCTCCCCGCCGCGCCAAGGGATCTATCCCGCAAGCGGTTGACTTTCGAGCCCGCATATCACAAAATGTTATAAGCGAATGCACGTCATCAGCAAGACAGCAATCGTGGCGGCGTGCCGGAACTACCCCAAGGCCGAGGCGGCGCTGAAACGATGGCTCAAGGTCGTGCAAAACGCCAAATGGCAGAGCATCGCCGACGTGCGCCTGGCCTACCCGGACGCGGACCCGGTGGTGGTGAAAAGTGGCCGGACGGTTACGGTCTTCAACGTCTGCCGCAACGAATACCGATTGGTGGTGGCGCTGCACTACAACCGGGCGAAGACCTACGTGCTGCGATTCATGACTCACGCTGACTATTCAAAAAACGCCTGGAAGGACAATCTATGAGCAGGACCCTCGATGTCTCGCCCAACTACTTCGATCTGGTCAAGCGTTTCCCGCTTCGGCCGATTCGCCGCGCCCGTGACTACGACCTTGCGGTTAAGATCATGAATGAACTGGCGGTGCGGGACGAGGGAACGCTGGATCGCGGCGAACAGGACTACCTGGACGCGATCACGGTCTTTGTGAAGGCCTACGACGACGAACACTTTCAGATTGACACATCGGAGGTGACGCCGCTCGACATGCTCAAGCACCTCATGGAAAACCGCCAGATGAATGTGTCCGACTTGGGCAAAGTCCTGGGCAGCCAACCGCTCGCGTCGATGATCCTTGCCGGCAAGCGCGAAATCAGCCGCGACAAGGCCAAGCTGTTGGCGGCGCATTTTGGCGTGGAACCCGGCATCTTCATCTAAAGAGGAGACGGCCTCACTCAACGGCCATCTCCCGACCGGGATGGAGCTGCTGAAGTAGCCGGGCATTCATAGTCATTTGGCGACTCAAACAGTTGCCGCACCTCGCCCCCGCCCTCGTAAGCGGGGCCGAGGATCTGGGCGTGAAGCTCGAAGAAGCGTCTGGCCATTTCGATGGCCTCTTCTCTGGAGTTCACCTGGACAATCGCATAGCCGCCAACGAGTTCTTTGGTTTCGGTGAACGGCCCGTCGGTGACGGTTACTTTTCCGCCGGACAAGCGAACCTGCACGCCCGTGAAACTGGGCGCCAGCCCCCCGGTGCCGACGAGCACGCCGGCTTTGGTCATGTCGTCGCTGAGCTTGTGAATGGCGTCAATAAGCCGCGGATCCGGCGGCCGGCCGGCTTCCGATTCTTTGGTCGCGTAGGCAATGAGCATGAACTTCATCATCGAGTCTCCTTGTGGCTTCTATGTTCACGTCGAAGCAGCGCGGACGAAATCGACATGCCCTCAGAATTTTTTTCCGGCGCGGCCCGGGGGAGCTGCGGCGTGGTCGCTTCAGTGACCATGTCCTTCCTGTCGGGCTCGAAAATCATGGTCGCTGAAGCGACCACGCCAGTCTTAATGTCTGCTTCTTAACCCGCCTTTCGCGTGGCGCGCATTTCTTGTTGAAAAATCTTTGGCAAGAACGTTAAACTTACGCCCACATTTCCGCGACCGTTTCGGGCGCCGGGCAAACACAGGGCAGGAGGATTGGACATGTCACGGCAGAGAATGCATCGGGCTGTATTGGTTGCGCTCATTTCAGGATTCCTTGCGGGGACAGCAAACGTCCTCAAGGCGGATGCTCGGCAGAACACCTCCGCCGCCGCTTCGGCGGCGACGCTCGCGGCAAAAGGCTTTCCCGGCCTTACCGGCGCCGGCATCACCATCGGCCTCAATGAGTCCGGCGTGCCGAATTTCGCCAACAACGGCACCGGCACCACGCTGCTGGCCAATGGCAACGCAAACCTGCCCGCCGCCAACGTCTCCTGGCAGGCCGGGAGCAACAACATCACCAACCACGCTTCGGAAACGTCCGGCGTCATCGTCAGCACCCTGGCCGGCCAGAGCGGAATCGCCACCGGCGCTTCGGTCATCGCGGGTAACAACTCCGACGTGACGACCGGGACGGTCGGCGGCAACCCCGCCGGCAGCTTCGGCAGCCTTCATCTCCAGTCCCTCTTCCAGAACACCCGGATCGTCAACATGAGCTGGGGTGGGACGGACGCTGCCAACCCCGCCAACAACGGCAACAACTACATTTCGCCTTTCGTAGACTGGGGCGCCGGCCAGTACAACTCGTTGGTGGTCGTGGCCGGCAACGAAGGAAACGCCGAATCCCCATCTGATGCCTACAACATCGTGAACGTCGGCGCCCTGGGCGTTCGCACCAATGCCGCCAACAACCTCAGCTACAACCAGTTCGCCACCTACAACACGTCCAACGCGACGGCGGACGGACGCATCGGCGTCGACCTGGTTGCGGCGGGGGGCGATCCGTTCTCGCTCTCGGCCAACTGGACGCCGTTCATCCAGATGGCGGGCAACCAGGGCACGCGGGCGGCGCCGCCGGCCAACGGGTTTATCAATCAGTTCGTCAGCACGGCGGGAGGTGTCATCACCACCTCGCAGACCAATCCTCCCCCGCCCATCGCCACCTTCGCTCAGAGCGACACCTACAACTCGCTCGGTCCGGCGGCCACGCCCACCGCCGACAACTCCACCGCCAGCGCCTGGTTCCAGTTCACCAACGGCAACGGCCTTCTTCCCAACGGTACGTTGGTGCCGACGACCATCGCCGGCACCAGCTTCGCCGCGCCGCTGGTTTCCGGTGCCGGCGCCCTGCTCGGCCAGTACGCCAACAACAACGCCGCCAACACCAATTTCGCCAGAAACGCAACCGATGGGCTGGACCATCGCGTTCTCAAGGCGATCCTCATGAACGGCGCCAGCAACACCAACCCCGACGGCACGCCGCTTCAGTACCAGGGCGGCGCCGGGCTTCAGAGCTATACCCGCGCCCCGGCTTACATGGTCGGCGGAAATCCCGTGCCCAAGGTGCTCCCGGCCTATTTCAACAACATTACCGTCAACGCCCAATCCGGCCTGGACCCGACCCTCGGCGCGGGAGAGCTGAACGTCGTCAACAGCCTGATTAACTTCGCCGCTGGCGAGCAGGGGCCCGGCCAGGTTCGCCCGACTGGATGGGACCTGGAGACCGCGCCGTCCGGCAAGCCGCTCCCCGTCGTATTCAACTACGATTTCACAGTATCCGCGGGGGCGGGGTTCAACGGCACGCTGGCCTGGGACTCCAGCGTTGCGATCACGGCCAACCCCGGCGCGATGTTCAATGGGAAAACCACCTGGCAGGCCGGCAGCGGCACCACCGCCAGCAGCACCCTCACGCGCTCCGCGCTGACCGATTTGGATTTGTATCTGTTCACCACCAAGCCCGACGGGTCGCTCAATCAGTTGACGGCGTATTCCAACAGCGTTCTGGACAACGTCGAGCACATTTACGTGCCCATGGGAGGGCTGGCCGCGGGAACGTACGAGCTGGACGTATTCTCGCCGGCCAGCATTCCCGCCGACACCACGTTCGGCGTCGCCTGGGCGACGGTGCCAGAGCCGGCGTCGCTCTGCCTGCTAGCCTTGATTGCGATATCGCTGCTCCCGCGATCGAGGCGTGCCGCTTAATTGCGATCCGCTCTAACATGCTGCTGCGCAAAACGCTCCAGTGTCGCTTCAACGTGACACGGGTTTTCAACCCGTGCAAGCGGTGCAAACCGAAAGAAATCGCGGATTTCGGAGGTATTCCGTCCAAAAGTCGTCGGCACGGCTTAAAAAACCGTGTCACAGTCATCGCGTCATCTCGCACATCCGTTTAGAATTCGTGGCGACCTAGGGAGGCAGAATTCGATGGCAAAGCTGCTCGGATTGGTCGCCTGTTGCACACTGGCAGTGCTCGGAGCCTCGCCGCAACCTGACGGGATGTTGCATTTTCAGGCCCGGCACCGCACGACGCCGCCCGGCGCGGGGGATGCGGGGATCGTCGTCGAACCGGTCGAGATCGATCCGCATCAAACGGCCCTGGTGATCTGCGACATGTGGGACCGGCACTGGTGCGTGTCGGCAACGCGGCGCGTCGCCGAGATGGCCCCGCATATCAACGACCTGGCCAATGCCCTGCGTGCCCGCGGCGTGCTCATCATCCACTGCCCCAGCGACACCATGGACTATTACAAGGACCACCCCGGCCGCAAGCTCGCGCAGCAGGCGCCCAAGGTGCAGACCCCCATCCCGCTTCTGAACTGGTGCAACCTCCAGAGCGACCGCGAGGACAAGCTCCCCATCGACGATTCCGACGGCGGCTGCCCCGACGATCCGCCGTGCAAAAACTACAAGGCCTGGAGCCACGAGATCGACACGATCCACATCGAGCCCGGCGACGCCATCACCGACAACGCCGAGGCCTTCTACCTCATGAAGCAGCGCGGCATCACCAACGTGCTGGTGTGCGGCGTGCATGAAAACATGTGCGTCCTGGGTCGCCCCTTCTCGATCCGCCAGATGGTCCGCCAGGGCCAGCGGGTGCTGCTGGTCCGCGACCTGACCGACACGATGTACAACCCCAAGATGCCGCCGCACGTCGACCACTTCACCGGCACCGACCTGATGACCCAGCACATCGAAAAGTATTGGTGCCCGACCATCACCAGCGATCAGGTGCTTCGCGGGAAGCCGTTCAGGTTTGCAGAGGACCGGCGGCCGCAGTCGTAGACCTACGGCCATTCTCTGGAACTGGGTGTCCCGCATTCCGGGCAGACGCCGCTGATATTACCGGTGAGGTTGTAGCCACAGGTCAGGCAATGGCCGCGTCTGCGGCGTAACCGGTACAGCGCCAAGATAAAAACCGCCAGCGCCGACATGCAAAAGACCCAGTCGGGAATCGCGATCATCGTTATCGATTCAGTTTTGGTTGGCGATTCGTGCAAGCGGCCGAAACCGGCAAACCAGTGCCCATCATTGGGAAACTGGAACGGCCAACCCAAAGTTTCTTTGGAAGGCATTGCCACGTAATCCCACCCCGGGGATCGCGCTCGGGAATCTAGCGGCGAACACCTGTGACCTAGGGTCACGTAGCCGTCCCATGATTTTACGAGCCATTCGGTTTGCAGCGCCCCCTTATCGCTACGACGTTCGATCCAGTTCGCGGATTGATAACTGAACACCCACAGCGCTACGGTTGCGGCAAACAGCAGCAACGAAAGGACAAATGCGACGGATAACAATCGCCGTCGGGCCACTGAGAATCGTACGGCGTATTTGCTCGTTTTTCCTATCAGATTTGTAATTCTCGAGTTCGGCAACCCATCTTTCCAGATCCGTCGGCATAGGTGCATTCAGGTGCGATTCCGGCGTCACTGACCGCCAACGCCAACGCGCTGGGGTCGAGCCCGTGCGCACATAATGGAACTCGATGGCAGCTGAGGGTTTAGGAACAAAAATTGACCATTTGTCCCTTATAGTGAGGGTCGCGCATCTCCCACGCCGCCAAAGTGTGCGCCCAAAATGCAAGACCTGAGTGGCGCAACACTTCGGGAAAAAATTGCAACTTTTGCGCCATATAGTGGGGGGACGGCTTTTCCCATCGTCTAAAATCTTCTGTCTTGGGTCTCCTGTCTTCAGTTTTCCTTTCCCTTTTCAAGGAGTTGTTCATGTCTCAGATCGATTCATCGATCGAGTTGCAGTCGTCCGCGCCGGTTCAGGCTTCTGAGCAAAGCGCGCTGTCGAAAGTGATCATGGAATTGTCCCCGCCGCAGCAGGCGGCGCTGGGGGCGCTGGCCGGGGGGCAGACGTTCTCGTCCGCCGCCGAGTCAGCGGGCGTGTCCCGCATGACCCTGTGGCGGTGGCTCAGGAGCGACCCGGCGTTCGCGGAGGCTTACCAGCAGTGGAAGCTGGAGCTGCGCGAAACCGCGGAGGCGCAACTGCTTCGCGTGGGCGAGCAGGCGGTGGCCGCGGTCGCCCGCGCCGCCGAGGCCGGCGACGCCAAGATCGGCCTGGCCATCCTGCGCGAGATGGGAATCCTGCGCTCCGCCGGCCGCTGCACCGATCCGCGCGATCAGCCGATCGAGTAAATGCGAGGTTCAGTAGCAGACGCACGGGTGCCGCCGGTGCCCTCACCGGCGGTCTTCACCGCCTTCGCGCGCCGGACACCGCCGGTGGGGGCACCGGCGGCACCGTGCCTGCTACCTGGGCCATCGAATATGGCGATGTTACAAAATGTTACAAAGTGTTACACATTTTGGCTCGGTCGCTCCAGGGTCCGCCGGGAACGCAGCATGCATGGCGATGTAACAAAATGTAACAAGTTGTAACATGCCCCCTGTAGCAGGCAGGCTCCGCGTGCCGTCGCCCTAAATAACTGTGCTTGATTCCGCGCCTTCGGAAGAGCTTCCCGTGGCACAGGCTTCCAGCCCGTGCCACAGGGACGCCGTTCGTCAAAGCGCGCATTCACGCACGCCGAACCAGCAACACGGAGCGTGCCCGCTACGCTGGCGCATCGAATAGTGCGATGTTACAAAACGTTACAAAGTGTTACACTTTTAGGCCCGGGCTCGGGAGAATCGCTCGTCTTCGGGTCGCGGCCAAGGCGTGAAAACTGACGGCGAAAAGCCGTGTTCCAACCGACCAACCAACAACGGACCACTGGCCACCGGCAACTGACGCGCCCCTCAATTCCCCAGCGCCTGCCCGCACAGCGCCTCGAGCACTCGCAACGGCGATTTCTGCGGTTCGACCATCGCCTCCAGCGGCACGATGAACGTCTGCTCCAGGGCGTACTGCCCCGACAGGGCCGCGTGCGGGACGGCGTCGGTGAAAACCATCCACGTCGAGAACGGCGGAAACTCCAGCCGGAATTTCTCCCACTTCTGCTGGTAGTCCGTGTTCTCCTTGAGAAAGTCGTGGAAGCGGAGCATGAACCGGTCGTAGGGGCTGCGGTCGGCGCCGCGGACGCCGACGGCCTTGAGCAGCGGCCCGACGCCGCGTTGGATCGCGCCGATGGGCGAGCCGGCCCGGCGGGCGATCCGGTCCAGACCGGCGTCCAATGCAAACCGCTCCGCTAAAACCTCAAACCCCTCCGTCGTCGCCCACACCCGCGATTGCTTCGGGTTGATGTTGGTGAAACACCGCAGAATCCGGCTCCCGCGGGTCGGCCGGCTGGGGAAGGCATCCACGTGCAAGAGGTCGTTGCGCTTGTGCAGCGGCAGGTCGCGGTTCTGCTCCTCCAGCGGCCGCCACGTCGCAAAATCGAGCGACCAGTGCGGCGCATAGGGCGCGAGGAACTTGCTGAGAAACGCCACCACCTGCTTCGAGTAATTCCGCATCAGCTCGTGCAGCTTTTTCGCTTGCTGCGGATCATCCTCGGCGGCGCCGCGCAGGATGTCCTGACCTGGCCGGTAGGAGACGTTCTTGTGCCCCTTGAACCCGCTCTGCTTCTGCGACAGCAGGAATTCCCGGTCGGATTCGGGAAGATCGAAGGGGATGTTGTTGTCGAAGAAGAGGATATTTCCTTCTTCGAGCTTGGCGCAGTAGTAGCGGGCGCGGTCGCCGCCGTCGGCGCCCTGCGTCCACCCCTGGGGAAACTGATAATCCGTTACCTTGACCATGGGAATCTGTTTTTCCATTGCAAGCCCGGCTCGTGTGCGTGGATCAAAGTGTGAATCGGTACTTCGGCCAGGGCCGGGTTGTCAAGCGATCGCGGCCGGGTGCGGGGAGCGCATGCGTATCACAAATCACGCTTGTCGATCTTCTGAACCGAACGTCGTGAACGGAAGTGAACGTTTTGCGCGAAAAATCCGGCGCTGGCGGACACGGCGATGTGCGAAAAACGTTCAGTTTTGTTCAAAACGTTCAGTCAGCATTCCGTGAAATCCCAAACGTTGAATTCTGCACGGCTTGAAAAGCCGTGTCACAGTGCGGTTCCCTGTGACACGGGTTTTTAACCCGTGCTGGCGGGGCGCCGAGGCCGAGCGGAGCCTCGCACGGGTTGAAAACCCGTGTCACGGTTGAGCACCTGCACTTTGGCTTTACGAGCGATTGGGCGCCTCATATGCTCTGCATCCATGCCCAGGCGGTTCCTGATTACTGGCGGAGCGGGGTTCATTGGGTCGCACCTTTCCGAACGCCTTTTGCGCGACGGGCACCAGGTCACGGTGCTGGATGATTTCTCGACGGGGCGGATGGAGAACATCGCGGGCGTCGTCGGTTCCCCGAATTTTCAGCTCGTGCGCGATTCGGTGGAGAATGAGCTGACGGTGAACTCCCTGATGGCGTCGTGCGACGCCGTGTTTCATCTGGCGGCGGCGGTGGGAGTGCAGCTCGTGCTCGATGAACCGGTTCGCACCATTCGCACGACGATTCATGGGACCGAAGTCGTGCTGGAATCGGCCAACCGATTCGTAAGGCCGGTGTTGATTACCAGCTCGTCGGAAGTGTATGGGAAAGGCGCGCGGGTGCCATTTGGGGAAGATGATGACGTGGTTATGGGACCCACCAGCACCACGCGGTATTGCTACGCTTATAGTAAAGGGATCGACGAATTCCTCGGGCTCTCGTATTTCAAGCAGTACAAGCTGCCGGTGACGATCGTGCGGCTGTTCAATACGGTGGGGCCGCGGCAGGTGGGAAGGTACGGGATGGTGCTCCCGCGGTTTGTGTCGGCGGCGCTGAAGAATGAGCCGCTCATGGTGACGGGGGACGGGAACCAGACGCGGTGTTTCTGCCACGTATCGGACGTGGTGGACGGGCTGGTGAAGCTGATGGCGGCGGTGCCCGCGCCGGGGCAGGTCTTCAACCTTGGGGGCGAAGAAGAGATCTCGATCAACGATCTGGCCAAGCGCGTCGTCGGGCTGGCCGGGTCGAACAGCCAGATCCTGCACGTCAGTTATGAAGAGGTGTACGGCCACCGCTTCACCGACATGCCGCGTCGCGTGCCCAAGCTCGACCGTGTGAAGGCGGCGATCGGCTTTGCCCCGCGGCAGAAGCTGGACGAGATCATTCGCTCCGTCATTGCCGAGCAGCGGCAGCGTGCCTGATGCCCCGTTGGGGGCTGCTGCACGTCCGATAAGCGATTCTGGCAAATCACGAAAAAGTAATCTGCACGAGATATTGGGTTAGATGCGATTGATACCCATGTAATTCTGGTTGCAGTCTATCTGCGGCGAATGGCAGTCGCCGGATCAGATTCATTTTTACTCGGAGTGATCAACCCATGTCTTGCTTCATTCAATCGCTGGAATCGCGGACCTTTCTTTCGGCCACGCCGGTGACCAAAGCGACGCTGCTCGCCGACGAGGCGGCGATCGTCCTGGATGCTATCGCCGTGAAGACCGACTTGAAGTCTCTCTTCGCGACCGTCGTCGCCGATACGAAGACGGTCCAGGCAGACCTCAAGGGGCTGCCCAAGACCAATGCGCCGTTGCTGCATACGCTCAAGACCGACGAAGCGAAGACCGGCGCGCTGATCAAGCAGGACACGAACGCCCTGTTGGGTCCGAGCCTGGCACTGGTCAATCGCTCGACCGCGGCGGGGATCGCGCAGATAGCCAAATCGAACGCGACCATTCAGGCGAAGGTTGCCGCGGACGTCGCTGCGCTGGGAACGGTGACCACTGCGCCGCTGGCCAAGCTCGAAGCGGACAGCATGGGCGGAGACGTCGGCACGGACCTCCAGGCGATCGCCACCGCCAATCCGTCGGACACGACGCTGGCGGCGGACATCGCCAAACAAAAGTCCGACACGAATACGGCTGGGACGACCTTTGACACCGCGGCCGTCAAGTTTCAGACTGACATCGGGGCATTTGCGGCGGACCTCGCCGCGGCGCCCGCGGGCGGGGGCGGAGTGACGGGCTCGGTTCCCAATCTCGTCGGCACGTTCAATGGCTCGGCGACGACAACCGCCGGCAACCACGTGGGCCGTGTGAGCACTTTAGCCATTACGATCTCGACGGAGAGCACGACCGGTGCTCTGACCGGAAGCATAACGATAACCAATTCGGGCCAAGCTCAGCAGGCGACGCTTACCGGCTCGGTGACCTCCGCCGGACACTTCAGCGCCACGCTCGTCGACAGCTCCAACAACACCACGACACTCTCGGCGACCGTGTCAGGCAAAACCATCAGTGGCACATACGTCAGTACCAACGACAGCGGTCATTTCAGCGTCACCAAGCAGTGATCCGCCGAGGTAGGACGCCCAACCGGAAGCAATAAGGAGGGCGGCGCCAGTTATAACTGGCGCCGTCCTCCGTTCGTTTTTTGCGAAAGGCGCACGACGCCTTCCGAAAACTCTGAAGCGACACCAGCGGCGGCCTTGTCGCCTTTCTTACGAAAAAATAACCAAAATTCAGGCGCTCAAATGGGTTGACTTCCGGGAGTACGATCGGGGTTGACGCGGGCGAAGAAGCGGATTGGTGGCAGGATCGGTCGGCCGCGAGCTTATGAGGAGCGACGAATGTCCCGTTTCATGCAATCGCTGGAATCGCGCACGTTGTTTTCGGTCACGTCAGCGACGCTGGCCATGGATTTGTCAACCAATGTGGCGGATGACAAGGCCGTGAGAGCGGATCTTGCCGCGTTTCAAAAGGGCGCTGCCGCCGATGAGAAGACGATCACCACGGACTTGAAGGGCGCGAGCAAGAGCAACGCCGCACTGCTCAAGACCCTCAAGACCGACGAGAGCAAAGCAGTCGCGGCGATCAAGAAAGACGTCGCCTCGCTGCTGAAGGCAACCCCTCTTTCCAAGAAGGATGTCGGTGAGGGTGATGCCCTCCTCAAGAAGCCGACGAACACGGCGTTGGCGACCAAAGTGTCCGCCGATGCGACGGCCCTCGGCAATTCAACCAGCGCTCCGCTCACGAGCCTGGAGAGCGACACGACCGGCACCACAGTGAGTGCCGATCTAACCGCGCTGACGACCGCCAACCCGACCAACACGACGTTGGCCACCGACGCCGCCACCGCCCGGACGGACCTCAGCACGCTCGGCGGCACGTTGGTGACCGCGGGTCAGAAATACTCGACCGACGTCGGCACGCTGGCCACCGATTTGTCGACGCTCATGTAAAGGCGTTCGTGGTAAAGCCTCCGCGCACACCAATGCGCGGAGGTTTTTTTATGCGCCTGGCAATGGCTACGATGCGCGGTAGATGGACGACATCGGGCAGCAGGTTCGGCAGATCCTCGACCTTGCGATCGGCCACCAGTGCGGCGGTCGCGCGGCTCACGCGGAGGCGGCGTGCCGCGAGGCGCTGGCGCTTCAGCCCCAATCTCACGAGGCGATGAACCTGCTGGGGGTGGTCTTGTGCCAAACGGGGCGCATCAGCGAAGGAATGGAAGCTTTGCGGCGGGCGGTCGCGCTCGATCCAGGTCGTGCGGATTTTCACACCAATCTAGGCAACGCGCTGGCCGCCGGGGGCGAACTCGATGCGGCGATCGGCGCGTTCCGGAATGCGCTTGCGCTGCGGCCAGACCTCGCGGACGCCTCAAACAACCTGGGAAATGCGCTTCAGGAGAAGGGGGACGCTCCGGGGGCGATCGCGGCCCACCATCGGGCCATTGAGTTGCGGCCGGACTACGCGCAGGCGTTTTACAACCTCGGCGGGGCGTACAAGATTTCCGGGCTCAACGACGAC
>DATHPP010000114.1:0-7940 GCA_035483795.1 Tepidisphaeraceae bacterium
GGCGACAGCCCCGCCGACTTCCACAAGGGCGGCACGACGATCTCGTTTGCCGACGGACATGCCCTCTTCTGGCAGTACGTCGACCCGCGCACCAGCAGTTTGTCCTACCTGGGCACGCAAGGCGGCACCAGCCTCGACGTGGCACAGCTTGAGGCTTGGAGCGGCGGACCTCAGCCCCCCAACACCGTGCAGTAAACTTCGGTCTCTGTTTCAATAAGACGTTCCTGTTCCCCTGGCCGGGCGTCACGGCCAGGAGCAGGAACGTCTTTTTTTTCTCCTCCATTTCAATCATCCGGATTTGCTCCTACACTCCTGCGCAACAGCACCCGTAGCTCAATTGGACAGAGCATCGGTCTTCGGAACCGAGGGTTGTAGGTTCGAGTCCTACCGGGTGCGATGGACGCAACGGTTCGACCAGGGCAGACGCGGGTGGAACGGAGATTGGCCGGGCGGCCATGGACCGCCAGTGGAACGAACGGGCGTGGAGCTATTTCGCGTCCCCGTTTTGATGGACGCTTCCCGTGAGCGAGATGACTTTAACGGGTTGGACGGCGTCATCGGTGTCGATTCGCAGCTCGCCGGCGATCTTTCCGTGGCCGGACGAGGCAGGGTGAAAGCGAACCACGACCCGCGGATCGGTGGGCGCCGTGGTTGCGGGCGGCTCGATCAGCGAAACCTCAAAATCCGGGCCGTCGCACTTGAGCGATTTGACGGTAAGCGGCGTGCTGGTCACCGATTTGATCGCGAACCGCTGCTCGGTTTGACCCGCCGCAGCGTCAAAGCTCAACTCCGGCGGGACCTGCTGCACCGCCTGTCCACTCAACTCCAGCACCAGCGACGACTCATCGGTGAATCCGACAAAGACCTTGACCTGGAAGCCGCCGAGCCCCTTCAGCGTCACATCAACCGGCAATAATGCCGTCGCGTGAGGCGGTATCGCATGCACGATGTTGGAGCCGACCGTCGTGCAACTGCACGATGTCATGACGCTGCCGAGAATGCGCGGATCGGCGGTGTCATTATGCATCTCGAAATCGTGGTGGACGACTGTGCCGCATCTGACGCGGCCAAAATCGAATTGGATCGTTTCGACGTTCACTGAGGGCCCGGCCGCGGGTTGGCTGAGGCTTTGACGCCAGACGACAAATCCGAAAGCCAGCAGCGCCCCCACGCATCCGACGACAGCCAATAACGTTTTGCGCATCTCAGGCAGGACTCCTGTACGGGTGAATTGAGCCGCAGCTCATTGGATCCATTGCTCCGCCTGGGCGGGGGGCGTCAGGGCTGCTTCGCCCTGAACCGTCGTCTTCACAATCCCGTCGCCCAGCAGGACGACGATGGGTGTTGCGCCGGCCCACTCCTTACTATTGGCCAGTGCGAACCAGTGTGCGTCCGGGGTGTGCGCCGGGTTGCTCTCGTAAGGCGGAAGCTCGACGAACGCGATTCTCGTCGCGGCCTTGCGGCGATGGGAAACGCGTTTTGCCAGTTCGAGGTACGCCGGCATCGCCGCTTCGCAAGTCGGACAATCGTGGCGATAGAGCATGACCAACCACTTCCCCTCGCGAAGCTCGCCGCCGTCATTGATGTAGCGCAGCACCGGGAACTCATTTCCCTGCCATCGGTCTGGCTCCAGGAAAATCACGCGACGGGCATCGGGCGGCTGGTACAACATGAATGCCGGCGCCGCCAGCGCCACAGCGCATCCCGCCAAAACAGTAAACCCCCGGACGGCGCGGGGTATTTCCCCGCTGCGTTGGCATGCCTGACGGCAGCTCAAAAGCACGATCAGCGCCGCCGTATCGAGGATCGCGGTGAGCCTCGGGTCCATCGGGACCGGCCCGAAACAGCCGCACGACCGCGCCCGCAGCGTCACTTCGTAGCACGCGGCAATCAGAAAGCATGAGAATGCCAGGAGTGCCGCGACATGGGAAATTCGCGGCGCGATTCCAGAGATCAGCCAGGCCCCCAGGATCAACTCCGCCTCGACCAGCACCACTTGCGCGTCAATCGAGCGCAGCAGGGGTGGCTCCGAAACCTGGCCGCGCCACGCCCCGTAGCATTTCAGAATTGCCGCGGCGATCAGAATGCCGCCCAGCAGCACTCGCACGAAGTTGCCAAGCGCGGGGCTCGGCGGCGCCTTGGAACGGGTCGCGGTCGTCAACATTCAAGCGTAGCCACGATCTGGCGGCCAGACAAACGCGTTAATTCAGTGAGGGATCGTCCGGTATGAGCTTGGGATCGACCCCGGCCAGCCGCGTGCGCCGGTCGGCCAGACGCAAGGCCCTGGTCCACAATTCGATCTCCTCGGCGAAGACCTGCTCGTTTGCCGCCGGCGTGGTGACCCACCCGCCCGCTTCGATTTCTCCTTCGAGCTGCCCCGGCCCCCACCCGGCATAGTTAACGAAAAACCGCAGCGGGCCCGCCGTCTGCGACACCAACTGCTCGATCGATTCCTTGTCCGTGTTGAAATGCAGTCCGTCAATCACTTCGATCTGCGAGACGGTCGGATCCGTGTGCAAAACCATCAGCGGCCCCGGACACGGCCCGCCCTGGTGCAGCACGCCCTCGACGTTGCAGGGAAGCTCGCTCACCTGCGGCCACGCATCCTGAATCGAGGTCTCCAGCGGCCGATTCAGCACCAGCCCCAGCGCCCCCTGGTCGTTGTGCTGCACGAGCAACACCACCGACCGGAAAAAATTCGGGTCGCGCAGGTTCGGCGACGCGATCAGCAAATGCCCTTGAAGCGTCTCCATGATCGACCGTCAATTCTATCACCGCGGGCGCTTCGGCGTCTTGCCTAAAAGTTCCAATCCGGTTCAGAGTCGGAACCAGCGTCTGCGACCAGCGCATATTCACTCGCGTTTAGCCGCCCCGCTTGCGGGGCGCGACCGGCAGCGCCCCGCAAGCGGGGCGGCCAAACGCGCCAGCGCGCGTCTCACGCCGCCGCGCCGGCGACACCGAGCGCGTGCGCCGCGGCGTGGCCGATGGTCGCAGGGCTGTCGGCAACCGTGATCCCCGCGACGCGCAGCGCTGCAATCTTCGAATCCGCCGACCCCTCGCCTCCGCTGATGATCGCGCCGGCATGCCCCATGCGCCGGCCCGGTGGGGCGGTGCGGCCGGCGATGAACGCCACGACCGGCTTGCTCACGTTCTGCTTCACGAACGCCGCCGCCGCTTCCTCGTCGCTGCCTCCGATCTCGCCGATCATGATGATCGCATCGGTGGCGGCGTCCTTATTGAACATCCCGAGCAGCTCGATGAAGTTGAGCCCCTTGACCGGATCGCCGCCGATGCCGACGCAGGTGCTCTGGCCGATCCCGCGGGTCGAGCATTGCCAGACGGCCTCGTATGTGAGCGTTCCGCTACGGCTGATGATGCCGACATTTTTCCCGCTCTTGCCCTTGCCGGCGGGCGTGTGGATGTAGCCGGGCATGATGCCGATCTTGCACTCGCCCGGCGTGATGACGCCCGGGCAGTTGGGGCCGATCAGCACGCTCCTGGGCCGCTCCATCACGAACTCGCGGGCCTTGACCATGTCCAATACGGGAATGCCTTCGGTGATGGCGACGATGACGCGAATGCCGGCGTCGGCGGCCTCCATGATCGCGTCCGCCGCGAAGGGCGGCGGAACGAAAATCATCGTCGCCTCCGCGCCCGTCGCATCGACCGACTGCCGAACCGTGTCGAAGATCGGCAGCCCGTTGGCGTCTTTGCTCCCGCCCTTGCCCGGCGTCAACCCGCCCACCATCTTCGTTCCGTACTCCAGGCACTGCTTCGTATGAAAAGCGCCCGCCGACCCGGTGATCCCCTGGCAGATCACCTTCGTTTGCTTGTTCACCAGAATGCTCATGCCGCAAGCGTAGAAGCCGGGGCGGTGGGGGGCAAGAGGAACCCACGTCGATAGACGATGCATCACGATGCATCACCACGATTAGCCGCCCCGCGTGCGGGGCGCTTCACGTTTCGTCAGAATAGCGCGAACCTGCCGGAGGAGCCGGCGTAGATACTGTTACCAATCGTTCTCATCAGGTCTGTGACACATGGAAAAGGAGTTCCTATGGCCGGCCATGGTTTGACGGTCGATCACGTCTCTCGGTTGCGGGCGGATTCACTGGACGTCAATGCAAATCAGAAACAGCGTCGCCGCGTGCTGGTCGTAGACGACAGCTCGGACGGACGGTGGATGATCTCGAGCATTCTCAAGTGCTTGGGGATGGATGTAACCGTGGCCCCCAGCGGCAGGGAGGGATGCGAGGTGGCGATGACCGCCGTGCGCGGCGAGCAGCCGTTCGACCTGGTCCTGATGGACTGGCAGATGCCGGACATGGACGGGTGCGAAGCGACCGTGCGGCTCCGATCGGCGGGATACGCCGGCCGGATTGTGGCGATGATGTCGCCCTCCTCCTTCGGCGCCGTCGATCACACCTGGCAGCGCGCCGGATGCGACGGGTTTGCCTCCAAGCCCATCAGCTTCGAGATGCTGGAAGGGGTCGTGCGCCGCCACGCAGCGACCCCGGCCCAGGGGAAGAAAACCGCCCGGCCGATAAGGTCGCGCGCCATGGCCTCCTGACGGCAGGCGCGCATAAAAAACCCCCGATCGGGGGCAACCGGGGGCGGGGTAACGCATGTGGAAGCAGAAACATCTACTTCCGCAAATATCATCGGATACAAGTACGGTCAAATTCATTGCATTTTCTTGATGCAGCCATGCGTGCAGTTTCGTAACCCGCATCGGCGGACGATATGCTGCCTTACACCGGGACGGTCAGGGCAGCTATGACGATTGAATCGGATACGCAGGCGCCGGCGGAAAAGGAAACCGGCCGGATTGAGGCCTTCAGCGACGGGGTTTTCAGCGTCGCGCTGACCCTCCTGGTGGTGGACCTGCGGCCGCCGCTGTTGGCCCACATTTCGGTTGCCCAGTTCTGGGATTCGCTGGGGGCGATGTGGCCGGCATACTTGGCGTTCGCGACCAGCTTTGCATCCGTGCTGATCATGTGGGTGCACCACCACACGATTTTCCGCCTGGCCCGGCGGCCGGATGCGCCGCTGCTGTTTGCCAACGGTTTCCTGCTGCTGATGGTGGTGCTGGTTCCCTTTCCCACGGCGGTGGTGGCTGACTACCTCACGACGCCCGCCGCCCGAGTAGCCTGTTTTTTCTACTCATCGATTTTCGTCGTGCTGGCGATCTCGTTCCGCGTGCTGCTCTGGGCGGTGCTGCGGCAGTGCGTGCTGAGCATGCCCGCCATGCAAAAGCTGCGGCGGAGCTATCGCCTCGGCCCGCCCGGCTACCTCCTGGCCGCCCTCGCAGCGCTGTTCAGCGCCTGGCTCTCGCTCGGCATTATCACAGCACTTTGGTTCCTCTGGGCGATTGTCGCCGTTCGCGCTGAGCCGTGCGAACAGTAGGATCCCACAGGAGGCAGGCCAATGGATTATCGCAGATCATTCGGCCGTCTGGCGAAGCTCACGCTCCTTTGCGTGGGGCTGGCGGCCGCGGAAAGCCGCGCGGCAACGCCCGGCGGACCGGTGCCGATCGAACAGGCCAAGGGAAAAACAGGTCAATTCGACGTCACCCTGTCCCAGCGCAGCCCGCTGAGCAAGCCGGCTGACGTCGCAGCGCGGACCTCGCAGAAGCTGGGGCCGGGGGATACGGATTACGACCTCTCCAAGGAGACTTTCGTCGCCTACGCCCCCAAATCAGCGGGCCAGGATGGAAAATATGGCTTGATGGTCGGGTTCCTTCCCGCCGATCACGGCTTCCCCGCACTCCCCTGGACGCCGGTCCTGGAAAAACATCACCTGCTATGGCTGGGCAATCCGCACCGCGGCGATGGAAGGTCGCTGGTGCAGCGCGTCGGATTGGCGCTCGACGCGGCGTACGACGCGCAGAAAGTCTGGCCCATCGATGAACGCCGCGTCTACCTCTGCGTCGTAACCAACCTGCAATTCCCCTCCGGCATCGGCCTCTTTTACCCCGACGTCTTTCCCGGCGAGCTGGTCACCGTGGACTGGTCATGGTACGAGAAACTCCCCGATCCCGGCGGTCGAACGATGTGGAACACCGACGGATTTCCCCGTCCGCATGCCCAGCAACTTGAATTGGCCCGCGAGCAGAGTCGCATCTTCCTGGCCGGCCGTACGAAACCGGTGCCCGCCGGCCACACCAACCCGATGGAGCTGATCGTCAAGAACGGCTACGAGCGCGCTGGATTCAAGCACGTCAAGGCGATCTTCGTGCCGCCAGCCGACATGAATCTATACAGCCACTTTGCCGCCGACTGGTTCGAGCAGGCGGTCGAATTCCTCGACACGATTCCGCCCGCGTCGGAGGCCGCCAGTCAGCCGGTGGCAGCGGCGGCGGCGCGCCCGCCCGAGCCAGTGCCCCCGCCCCCGGCCGCGGCTCCGAAGCAACCTGCCGCCGCCGCCACAGCCCCGCCTCCCGCCCCCGACGACGCCGCCAAAAAAGCGGAAAGCGCCCTGAGCCTGGCGAAGAGCTACATCACCGCCGAGCGCTTCGACAGTGCCCGCGCCAAGCTCCAGAGCATCCTCGAGAGCTACCCCAACACACCCGCCGCTGTGGAAGCCAAAACGCTGCTGAAGGAAATTCAGGACAAGTGAGTCCAATCAAGCCACGGTGACGCTGCCCTTTACCGCGGCGTGGCGGTCCGCGCGGCGCCGAACGTTCCCCTGCGATTCGAGTCCCCTCCACGAAAAGCCCGGCAAACCGTCCTGATCGGAGGTCCGTGCCGCGCCGAAACGTTGCTCCGCGTCCTCTTCACGAAAAGACCGACAAACTTTCCCGACAAACTTTCCCGATACGGGGGTCCTTCCGGCGCTTGCCATGTGCGGATGCCACGTGCGGATGGTGGTCACGCTGGATCTCATGCACGACGGAGCCTTCACGATCGCGAGAACGTCGTCAGCTGGTGCAGATGACTGGCGCCGCGCCTCCACCTGTGGAAGCGGAACTCAATTGGGACACCTTTCATTAGCGCCGCCGCCGGCGGCGCGGCAGGATGGCGATGCCGAGGATGGCGGGGGCCAACATGGCCGGCTCGGGAACGCCGTTGATATCGAGCTGCCAGCCGCTGATGGAGCCCTGGAATCCGGGGTCGCTGTCGCTGATGCTGAGGCTCCATCTGCCGGCGGCGGTGTCGCCGTTGAAGCTCGACAGGAACGTGAGCGGATCGGTGGTGCCGTTGAATGTGGCGCTGGGGTGGTAGTCGCCGTTGGGGACGACGCCGGTGCCCGTCGCGACCGCGGCATCCCAGAAAGTCGTCGCCGCCGTATCCGTGAACCCGTAGTCCCCCGACAAGCTCGCCAGCGACCCCACCGGATTGGCCGGCGTGGCGCCGGCATTGAAACACAGCTCGACGTCCAGCGTCACGTTTTGTGAGTCGGTATGGGAAACGAGCATCCGCAGGTCGCCCGCCCGCCCGTGCGTCAGCCCGAAGATGGTCAGCCGCACCGAGCTGACCGTGGACAGATCCGACACGGTAATCGGACTGATCTCGTCGAACGCGTCCAGGATTGGAATTCCCCCGCCCGTGTACTGCCCGGACGCCGCAGCAGCGCAAATCCCCGACAAGAGCATGCCCGCGGCGCAGAAATGGGTCGTTCTCATACGGCAAGCCTCCTGATCCCAGAGAAATGACAAGACTGTAATCCGATTTTGCGATCCGTCAACCGCAAAATCGCACACCTCGACGAGCTCGTTCGAGGCGCAATGTCCGCAGTACCCGATGGAGCTGATCGTCAAGAACGGTTACGAGCGCGCGGGATTCAAGCACGTCAGAGCGATCTTCGTGCCGCCGGCCGACATGAATCTATACTCCAACACACTCGCGGCTGATGTAGGACTCTATGCCTCGCGCAATGAGTTCTGAGCGGGTGAGGTGTCGGGACTTGGCGAACGCATCGGCCCGTTTGAGCAGTCCGCG
>DATHPP010000115.1:0-11895 GCA_035483795.1 Tepidisphaeraceae bacterium
AGGTTGATTATTCTGTCCCCGTCGGCCTGAATGAGCAGGATGGTGTGGCTGTAGCCCATGCCGCCGTGCACCGTCGCCACGATCCATTTGCCGTTGGGGGAGAAGCGCGGGTGGTAGAGGTGGCGGAGCTTGGCGGAGTTGGGGTGCGGCTCAATCTTCCCCGTGTCCAGGTGGAAGAACATCATCCCCTTGGTGTAGTAGTCGATGACGTTGAACTTGGGATACTCCTGCGGAAGGAATCCGATCACCTTGCCGTCCGGGCTCCAGAACGGCTCGCGGGCCTGGTCGGCGATCTTGCGGCGGTTCTTCCCGTCGATGTCCATCACCCACAGGCTGCGGACCGCGTCGCGGCCTTCCCCGCTGTCGACGTTGAAGCAAATCTTCGCCCCGTCCGGCGACACCTGCGGGTAATGCTCGTTGACATCGGGCGTCTCAGTCAGGTTGACGATCCCGCTGCCGTCGGCGTTCATCACGTAAATGTCGGAATTGCCGTTGGAATACGCTTCAAAGGCAATCTTGAACGGCATCTGGTGGAGCTGGTCGCGCAGGTCGTTCGACTGCGCCTCAACCTCGCGTTGCAGAGCGAACGTCGCGAAGCTCAGAAGGAGCACTACGAGGAGGGTGCATTTGAGGGATGGCATGACGGCAAGGCTAACCGCCCCGCCTGGTTTTTCAATCCGTTGTCGAGCGCGTCTTTCCGTTTGCCGTGATAGTCATGCGGCGCGTCTTTCAGCTCGCTTCTCGCGTCCCGCAGCGCATCGAGAGCGGCATGACCTCGTCACGGTTTCAAAGTTCCCGGCACATGTCAGGAAACATCATCTCCGTGAGTCGATTGAATCGGCGCGCTTCAAACCTCCCGCAGCTGGCTTTGCATCAGGCTCGTAGCTGGCGAGCAACCGCTGCATTGCCGCGTCGGGTGCGGTGTCCGGCGTAATCAGAAGGTTCGTCGTTTTAGCGGACATCGAGCCGCTCAGTGTAACGATGGCCATCGACTTCCCGTGCTGCTCCGCGCCCACCACCGGCACTCGTTTCTCTTCGGGCAATTCATCAGGCCGCAAGCCTCCAACCAGAATCGCGGCAAACTTGCCGGCGAACCTGTCCTGAATCTCCCGCAATCCATTCGACGAGCCGTAATACAGGAGGATCACCCTCGCGGTCCGCGCGTTGGCGTTTGGAAGGTAACGGGTCAGTGCCTCCAGCGGTGATTGCACGAATGTGCCACGAAGCTGTTGTCGGAGATGCGGCAGAGATTCCAAGCCCTGCGGAGCTTCCGTCACACCAATCACAGCCACCGGCCCCGCCGCCGTCTGCTTGACCACGAACGGCTGGAACAGCGGCCGTCGAGTTTTTTCATCCAGCAGGTTTGCTGACAAGGGAACCAAGGGTGTTTTCTTGAATAGCTTGAGTGTTGCCGCCTTTCCAAGTCGAAAGTCGCGATAGCTGATATTGACCGCGTCGTACCCCATCTCCCCGTAAGCCGCGACGATCACCAAGCCACCGCTCTCGACGCTCTGATCGCCGAACAGGGCATTGCCGGCGTCGAGCAAAACGTCGTGACGCCGCTGTCGAAGGATCGTGGCACGCCGTGCCAGCCCGCCCAACCCGACGTGCGTGGGGCATTGCGTGCAAGGGCCGATGTGGCCCTCCGTATCCGCAGTGAAGGCCAGATCGACAGATGTCTGAGCGGCCGGGCACCAGGAAGCGCCGAGTTCCGGCAAGATCGACGCCAGCAGCGCTAGCGCGGGCAGGCAGAGTGTAAATGAGATTCTCCGGAGCCGTCGGTTCATCGCGTCATCCCCAACCCGACGGCCACATGCCGCTGACGGCATTGCAACCGATCCCAAGGAGGCCCGCCCCACCGATGCCACCGGGTGCGCCCAGGATGCCGCCGACCGTCCCCACCATTCCGCCGATCTTCAAAGCGGCTCCCATTCCGAACGCGGCAAGCGCGCCGGTGACGGCAGCGCAAACGGCGCATGCAAGCTTCTTATTGTGCCCCGAGTTGGGATCGATCCCGCCACAACCAATATATGTCCACAGGCCGATCGTCACGCCGAATACGAGCATGAGCGCGTACTCGGTCATGGTTGCGCCACCAAACTCCGTCATTCCGAGCGTTTCGCCGCTCTGGCCATCGACCTGCCACCACCCGAAACCCGCTGCTCCCGCGACCTCGAGCGGACGCTCGGGCGCGACCACCGTATACCCGCCGGCCAATTCCTGGCCGATTCGACTGCGGTCTTCTTCGGGAATGTTCAACGCGCTAAACTTCGAGCGGTCGCCCGGTTTCATGGTGATCCATTTCACGCGCTGTGCGTCGGCTCGCTTGCAAATCTGCGGCAGGTTCATCGCGCCGGACGGCACCGGAAGCACCACGGCCTCGACATTGGTATCGACGATCCCCTGCTCGATTCGCACGGCAAATGCCTCGGCCTGCACGCCGGGCCGCAACGCAATATGATTGGCAATCACGTCAAGCACGACTCGCGCCAGCGCGTGCTCCTGCGGATCCATCCGCAATTGCCGACGAAGGCAGACGAGGTTCGTCTGGTCGATGCCGATCACGTCGCGGTGCCGCGACCAGGCGGAGCGGGCCAGCGCCCAGTTGTACAGCGGCGCCGGCGCGGCCGAGAGCTTGGCAATGCTGTCCATCGCCTTCTTCTGATCGGTGCCGCCGTTGCGCAGGACATCCAGGATCGCCTGATGGTTTTCCTTCAGGTTGGCGAGCGAAATCTCTTCGACAAACTCAGAAGAAAGCTGGTTCCCGAGCGGCAGAACGTCGATCGCCCCCAGCGCCGCCGCGGCACGGTCGAGGCGCTGGCGGTCGCTCAGAACCGGCTCGGCCACCTGGGCCTGCGATTTCCTGGCGCCGGGCGGAATCAGATCGAACATTTGCCGGCGAACCGTGCGTATCGGGCGCCCGGGCGATTCGAAGACGAATTCCACCCACTCCGCCGTAAGCATGCCGCTGGGCTTTGGCGGCGCTGCAGGCTGGTCGTTGCCCGGGCCGCCGAAGGCATCGAGGACTTTCGACACCGAGCCCACCACCGACTTTCCGGTTTTTCCTAACGAATCAAAGCTGGGCTTGGGATCGATTTCCCCGCTGTCTGTGAACCCGTGCTGGACGATCGTCTGAGTGCCGACCGAAAGAACGGGAACCCACTCATGCTGCGCCAGGACGGCGGCACGGAATTTTCCCGCTGCATCAGGATCTGAGAGAAGATTCAGATCGCCCGGCCAATCCAGCGGCACCTGGTTCAGCACGATGCGCTGGCCGAGCATCGCGGAGGGCCGCAGAGTCTGCTCGAACGCCGGCGCCTCCTGAAGCTTGCCGTCCTTCCACTGCTCGACCACCACGCGAAGACGGACCCGGTGATAGAGCTGAGGGTCCAGGGCAAAGCCCCCGCCGGCCTGGGCTTCGATCGTCTGTTGCGCGGCGGGCGTTTTGCCGCCGGGCAGCTCGGAGTCCAGGTCCGACCACTTGTCTCCGTCCTTCCGCTGCACCCACCAGTGATCCGCCACGGCTTCAATGCGACTGTCGTCACCGGTCGGTTGCGCCGGCCCCAACGCGCCGGTCACAATCGGCAGTTGCGCCGCGGTTCCCTCGGCGGCCGTCTCTGACATGCGCTCAATCTGCATCAGGATCGAGTCCACGGCGAGTTGCGCCTGCCGCGGGTCCTGGGCGTGCGCCTTGGCATATTGCTCGGCGGCCGCCTCCGCATCGGCGCGCGATCCCGCCGCTCCGGCGGGCGGCCTGGCCTTGGGCTGGTCGGCAAGCATCCGTTTGGCCTGCTCGGCGGCGAGCTGCGCATGGGCCAGCCGCACGGTCGATCCTGTTGCTTGGAGAAGCCGCGCCAGAAGCAGCGCGCGATCGAGGCTGTTGCCCAGGCGGTCCATCAAGACGCCGATCGGCCCGCGTAGGACGCCCCGGTACGGCAGCGGCGACGTTTCCTGCCTCACCCAGTCGCAGAGCTTCACGGGATCGGAACCCACCTTCGCCACGATCGCCCCCGGATCGAAGGTCTCCCGCGGAATTTCCCGCTCCAAGGCCTCCAATTCCTGCAATCGCTTGTCCAACGCGTCCGCCTGCGCCTGCCACTGCTGGGGAGTAAGCTGGGCGTCGTCACTGGCCGCCGCGAGCGGCCGCGCCCGCGCCACATCGCACATCCCCGCCCAGCACAATGCCATCAGCAAGGAAAACATCAGGCGGGCAAGCCGCGAAAAGACATCGTTCGACAGCTGCATTCCGGCTCCTTTCCTCAAATCGAGGGAGTTTGCGGAAACGTGCTTATCAATGGGACCACCCGACGTGGAAACTGTCAACTATGAGCATTCGGCGCCAGCCGGGCGGCCCGTTGGCGGACCGCCTGGCTTCAAGGAAGGGAAGGGTTGTGAACCAGTGAGTTTTCTGTTTCGCGGGGCCTCAGAATCATCCTTAGTGCCAGCCGAATCCCCCGAAACCGCCGAGCCCCCGCGCCCGCGCCGCGGGCGCGGATCTGGATGCGCTGTTGCCGGCGGGCACGGATCGACCACCCGCATTCGTGCCCGAGCCGCATGGAAAATCGCTCATTAAGCTGACTTTGGGCGCCAACGCTCGATCCGTCGCGGCCGAGCCGATCCCTGTCGCGCCGACTGTTGCACCAGACGCGGCGATGCAAGAGTGGCTCGATCGATATCCTCTCGGGCGGAATTAGGAGTGTGCAAACAGGTGGAAGCCTGAGCCGCCGAAGCTCAGGAAAAATCCGTTGCCGAACATGCCGTGGTCGAACATGCCATCTCCAAAGCCATGATGGTCCCCACCGCCATCGCCAACCGTGGTGGGCGGCGAGACCGCGGCGCCGCTCGAATCCACCGTGATCTGCGAAGTCGTGCCGTTCATGTTCGTGAGGTTGACGGTGAACGTTGTCGCGCCGTTGACGGTTCGGACTAAAACCGTCTGCGTGGCGGCGATCGTTACGCCACTGGGCGCCAGGTTCTGGAGCGCCGTCACGATCGTCTTGTCGGCGGCGGGGCCGTTCTCGAGCTGGCCGAAAGTCAGCTGCTGATTGGTAGCCGGCAGCCCGTTTTCGTCGACGGTGAGCCGGGGGCGGAACACCGTGAACATTCCGTTGCCGAACAGATCGACCGAGTAATAGGTCGTCGTTGAGTTGATCGTCACCACGAAAACCAACTGCGTCGACGCGATCGTCGTTCCACTGGGCGCGATCGCCTGTAGGCCCGCCTGCACGGCGCTCGGCGTCGCACCGAAAGTCGTCGTCGTGAAGTTCGGCGCCGTGAGGGTCAGCACTTTGCCGCTCGAATCCACCGTGATGTCCGTCTCGGTGCCGTTGCTGTTTTCAAGCCGCACCGAGTAGGTCGTCGAGCCGTTAAACGTGCGGACAGAAACGCTCTGCGTCGCCGCAATTGTCACGCCGCTCGGCGCCAGGCTTTGCAGCCCGCTGGCGATGGTTTTGTCGTTGGCCGGTCCGTTCTGAAGCTCGCCGACCGTCACCCGCTCGCTGCCGGCGGGCAAGCCGTTCTGGTCCACGACAATATGCGACGCCGCCGCACTCGTACCGCCGGTCAGACTGATGGCGTAATAGGTCGTCGCCGAGCTGATCTTCTGAACGAACACGGCCTGCGTTGTCGGGATGGTCGTACTGCTCAGCGCCTGCAAGCCGTTCTGCACCGCCGTCGGCACAGCGGCAAACGTCGTCGTGTTCGCACTGACCGGCGTCGGGGCCGGCGACGCCACCGCCGCTCCGCTGGAATCAACCGTGATCCTCGTCACCGTCCCGTTGCTGTTGACGAATGTGACGGAGAACGTCGTCGTCCCCCGCACCGATCGCACAAAAACCGGCTGCGAAGCTCCGATGGTAACGCCGCTGGGCGCCAGCTTTTGCATCGCCGTCGCGATGGATTTGTCGTTGGCCGGCCCGTTCTGGAGTTGTCCGAAAGTGACTTTTTCATTTCCCGCCGGCAGCCCATTTTCATCGACCACCAGCCGGGTATTCGGCCCGCCGGTCGTGCTCGTCAGCACCACGCCGTAAAACGTCGTCGTGGAATTCAGCGTGTGCACATAAACCGTTTGCGAGCTTGAGATTGCCGACGGCGCGATGGCATTCAATCCACTCTGCACGGCCCCCGGCGCCGCGCTGAACTGCACCGTCTGCGCCGCCGCAAAGTGCGTCCCGGCAATGTTTTGCGGCCGGATCAGGTGCGTCCCCAGGTGCACCGCCGACAACAGCCGCCGATCCTCCAGAACTTCGATCATTCGCTCCGCCATAAGGCACCTCCGCCGCCCACGACCACGCCCCCACCTTAACAATATGGTTGCACCCCCAACCCGGAATTCTTCCATTTTGCAGTCGGAAAACCCTCTGCAGGCCGTGCGCGGCACGGAATGGCCAAATATGGCCTGAAATGGCACTCTGTTTATCACAATTTTGCTGTGGCCATTTATCGTAAAATTGCGAGAAATTTTTTTATTTCCGTGAAATAAACAGCCCCCTATGTTCGTACTAAGTTTGGGTTAATGCGAACATTCACCTAATACACCTCTTTTATGGGAGAACCCCATGACCGATTCCACGCCGTCCGGGAGCGACGCAATCGAAGTCGCTCAATCCGATCTCGCCCCGACCCCCGTCCCAATTGCGCTGCCCGAGCCCGCCAGCTCGGTCATCCCGACGCAAGTCGCAACGGCCCAGAGCCATGACCCGACTCGATCCGAGCCCGACCTGGCCCCCGAAATCATGCTGCCCGCGCCTCCAGGCGTTGACGATCTGTGCGCGGAGCTAAAAGCGGATCAGGTCAAAGCGATCCAGCACCTGGTTGGCGGTTTGAGTATCACCGATGCCGCCATTGCCTCCGGCGTCCCTCGTCGGACCCTTTTCCGCTGGTGCAAGGAGGACGAGACGTTCGTCGCGGCGCTCAACCTCTGGAAGCACGCACAGCTCGAATCCGCACGAACGCAAGCGCTGAGCCTGCTCAGCCCGGCCCTCAAAACCGTCGGCACGGCGATCCAGCAGGGCCACGTCTCCGCCTCGCTGCAAGTCATCCGCGGCCTGGGCGTCCTGTCACCCGCCAAGCCCGGCGAAACCGATCCCGATCAGCTCAAGCGCAAACGCAAGATCCGCAAGCACCGCAAGCAGCAGCGCCTCGAACAGCTCGAGCAGAAGTACCGCGTCCCCGATGACAACCCGATCAAGACGCTCGATCAATGGCACCAGCACCTCGATAAGGCCCTCGAATTGCGCGACGACATCATCCGCGCCAACGAAGAGGAATGGCGCGTATACGAATTGACGTTGCATATGACCCCCGAGCAATGCGAGCGGCGGAGCCTCGAGAAGCCATCCGGCCCGCCCGCCTGCCCGCGTCCTTCTGAAGCCGAGACGATTGCGATGATCGAGCACGAGTGCCGCCGCATGCCATGGTTGGAATTCACCTCGCGCCTCGATTGCTATCTCGCACGTGGCCGCGAAGCCGCCGAGGCGGCAAAGGGACCTCCGCCGCAGCAGCAGGAGTAAACCCCAAAAGACACGGAGCAGGGAGAGAGGGAGACCGGGAGAAGAACGGAGTCCGTCATCTCCCGGTCTCCTGCTTGCGTCCGCTTTTGGTCCTTCCCCCTTTGCGTCTCTGCGCCTCAGCGTGAGATTGATCCGTGCTTGACAATTTGGCGCAACGAAGCTGCAATCGCATCCTCTTCGTACGCTCCACTGGAAGAGGGAATATGCGAATCAGAGAGCCATTCTGCGCGGCCAGCACTTTTCGTTCGCGCGCCTCAAGCTCGAATGAGTTGTTCCCGGGTTCACTGGAAGAGGACGATCGACAGATTGACGCAGATTCCGCAGATTTGTTCTTTCGATCCGGCCACACGTGTCGTGGAGCAGAATTTCCTTTTCAAAGGCGTAGGTCACCCTTCGCCTTCCCGCTTCAAATAATTCTCACCGCCCACAAGATCGGGAGAACGATGGCGGCTACATACCCGAGGATAAAGACGCCGTTGAAGATTGCCATGTTCGCCGCGAGTCGCGAGCTCTCCAGGCTGGCACGCCTTTGAATGATGCTGAGCACAATTGCGATCGGGGCGCCGATCAGGATGAGCGGGCCGGTCCACCAGACAACAAAGGAAACGATCCACGCGGCCAGAGCGATTCCTTTTGCCGGCCCCTTCACCCTGGACAAGTCAAGGTAGCGAATCAACTGCCACAGATTGACAGCCAGCGCGGGCAAAACAAGGAATCCGATTAACGCCGCAGTGACCGTGCCAATAAGAATGCGGTTATCCATGTGTCGGAATTCCAGCGAGAATCACGCCGCCGCGCTCCAAGGGACCGGCGTGCCGCATTCCGGACAGACGCCGCTGGTGTTGGCAGTGAGGTCGTAGCCGCATGCGAGACAGTGATTGTGCAGAATTCGCCGACGTTTCCGGATGGTCAACCAGAGACTTATCGCAGGAGCGACCGTCAAGGCAGCGATGAGCAACCCCATCGGAAACATGACCGTTCGACTTCGCGTTGCCGGCAACCCGAACGTGGTGTCCGCAGGATTATTTGAGACGACCCATTGAAACCTCCACCATTTCTCATCCGGTCTTTTCAATTCCATGTAGATTCGCTCCGCACGCCCCGGCCAGGCTTTTGAAACCTTGACGTCATACGGCGCCGCCGTCAGCCACCACCCATGCCAGGAAGCAATGTCTGAAGTCGTGTAGAAGACTTGCCATTCGCGCCAATGGCTGGAAGAAAAGAGTGTGATTCGACCCGGCGTGGTGCCGACGGCATAGCCGCTGCCTGATGACGCGGTGTAGCCCACAGCATAAGACCGACGGTTGCTCAGCACCCAAAGAACGACGATCCCGACGCAAAGTATCAGCGACACAACTGCGGCGAAGTTGAACAGCTTGCGCCTCACCCCTTGACCTCCGCCGTCCCCATTATCGGCGTGCCGCATTCGGGACAGACCCCGCTGATGTTGCCGCGCAGGTCGTAGCCGCAGGCGGCGCAGCGGCCGCCGGCATGGCGGACGGAGCGGCGGTGAAAATGCACCAGCCACGCCGCGGGCAAAACCAGCAGGCACGCGGAGATCGCCCAGTACGGAATCGCGCGGCGAAACGGCACCGGCGGCCGCATCACCATGATCGCCTGCATCTGGGCGTTGATCGCCTGTATGGCCTGCCTGTCGATTAGCCCGCGTATCCTGCGCCGCAAGTTCACCGCCTGCATTTTCCGGTTGCGTTCGGCATAGAAATTCTGGAGTTGCGGCGTGTTGTCGATGCCCAGGCCGCCGCGTTCGGAAGCGATGGCGTACTCGGAGCCGCGCCAGTAGAAGGTCCACGCCGATCGCGTCGTGTCGCTACGGACCCAAAGTACCATGGTTCCCAAGAACAAGAGCAGACAGAGAGCCGAGACGATGGTGAGCGGCCAGCGCACGGCGGCATTGTAACCGGTGCGATGACACGCTCCTTTCCGTTTTGGCGGACCGCGCATGGGTTCGTCGCCCGCTGGTTTACGCTGCAACGCAACAGGATGACGCGAAATTCAGATTGACGCAGTACCCGAATTCCCCCTTCTCTGAGTCTTGGCGACTCTGCGTGAGATTCGCGATCTTCCAGGGTGGAGATGTATTCGCCGCGGCTTCTGTTATACTGAAAGCCGGAGTTTCGGTGCGATTGCTCGCCTTGGCGATTCTTCTGCCTGTGCTTGCCGGCGGATGCGCTGCGCCGATTCAGTACGAGCCGGGCGGGCAGGCGCGCGTCCTCGAGGCGCCGCAGAACGGACCCTACAACCTGTACCGCGATGGGGACGACACGCCGGTCTGGAGCGCGATTCTGCTCAAGGGCGACGCGGTCGGCTACGGGCGCGATTCCAGTGCTCAACTGGTGGCGGTCGCGGACGATCAGCGCCTCCCGCTGGCGGAGCACGGGTACCGATGGCAGCACGTCGAGCTGGCGCAGCCCGCCCTTTACAATTTCAAACCGCTGCTGGCCGCCGGAGCGATCGCCGTTGAGACGGCGGCGAAGGTTGCCATCGTGGCCGTGGTCTACTCGCCACTCCTGCTCCTCCCCGTTCTGGCCCACGCGACGCGGGGCGGCGGCCCCCACCACTGATTCGCCCTGGTCCGTAAAGCGCCGTGCGCGACTCGCTTGGTATAGTGAGCCTGAATCTGGTTTGACCGGGCGATCATCGCCGAGCAATGGCGGGTCGTGGACGGAGAGTCGGATGGACGATCAACTCAACGCCGACACATGCTGCAAATACCTCAAGGCGCTGGCCGACCCCGAGCGTTTTCGCATCGTGCAGTGCCTGCGCGACGGATCGAAGACGGTCGGCGAGATCTCGCGGCAGCTCGATTCGCCGATCGCCAACGTTTCCCACCACCTCAAGCAATTGCGGGTTGCCGGACTGGTTCGCGGGCATCGCAAGGGCCGCAACGTCAGCTATGCGATCGCCGCCGAATTCGCCGGCCCGGCCAAGCGCGCCCGGCTGAAGGTCCTCGATTTCGGCTGCTGCCGCATCGAACTGGGGAAAAAGTGATCGCCCGACGCGGGGAGCGGGTTGGCGATGGGAGCGTTTAAACGTCAAACGTTCGTTAGAGTATTATCGTTGCGCGCGGCGGCCCGGTGGGCGCCGCCGCCAGTTGAGTCGAAAGGGGTGAGTCGAAGGGTGAGTCGAAGGAAGGAGAAATGCGAATGCGATCGCTCATATTCTGCGCCGCGATAGCCACTCTGGCCGCGACGGCCTCGGCGACCACGGTCGTTGCCGACTATCAGGGCAACTTCAGCGCAACCAATCCCGCGCCCGGTTGGCGGTATCTTTGGAACCCATCGGGCGTTCCATTGTTCTCGAACCCGCTCACCTTCACGGGTAATTCCGCCAACTATGCGCCGCTCTCGTACAACTCGGGCGACTTGGCGTATGCGACGCAATCGACCGGCGCCCTGCCGTTGGCGCCACCGGGATCTTATCTTTCCACGGCGCCGACCTATGTCACCCTCGGCCAGAGCGACACGCAGGCCAACGATGGCATTCGACATTACGTCATCCTGGCCTACACCTTCAGTGCGGCGCAGGTCGCCGCGGACGGGCCGGACCTGACGTTCCACACCTACAACTTCAACATCCCCAACGACCCGACGCTCGGCAGCGTCGATGTTGCCGTCTTCAAGAACGATTCGCTGGTTTTCGAAAACGCGTTCGCCGAGGGGACGAGTTTTTCCGATGCCACATTCCAGCAGGACTACAGCTTTGGCACCGTGCAGGGCGGCGACACGCTGTACATCGCGTTGGGCGATACCGGGAGCTACGCCGGCCAACAGATTGGTGTTGCCTACACGCTCGCCCTGGCGCCCGAACCATCCGCGCTGTCGGTTTTGGTGGCGATCCCCCTGCTGATGCGACGGCGGCGTTGTAGCGGATTCAATTGACCGGGTATTGTGCCGCAAACGTCGCGGTGAAATCGACGCCGTACCAACTCTGGCGAATCGGGCCGTGAATGTTTGCGAGGTATTCATCGACGTTCCGGTAGGCACGGCCCTCGGCGTGCCCGTCGAGATATCCGAAGTTGTCGAAGTACTGCCAATCCGTGGGGGCCGTGTAAATCGTGTAGTAGGTGACGCCTCCGGATCCGCTGGCCGCGGAGGGCGGTGAGGCAGCGTGAAAGCCGCTGTCGCGGTCGTGGAATAAAACGACGGCCGCGTTGCCGCCCAGCGGGGCGATGCGGTCGATCCGCAGCCCCGCTACGTTCCGCACGGCCCAGTCGCGGAGCCGCACCTGGGTGAACAGCGGGCCTCCGATGGCCGCGTCGCGGATCCATTCCTTGTCGCACAGATAGTGGTAGCTGGGAAGAAAGTTGTCGGGCGGAATGTTTCGCGAAGGGTCCCCGGGGCTGAAACCGCTGTACGGGTTGACG
>DATHPP010000116.1:0-23030 GCA_035483795.1 Tepidisphaeraceae bacterium
CCCGCCATGCCCGGCCGCACCCGGCTGACCACGCCTGCCTGCGCAGCTGTCGCGCCCAGCGCATAATCCGCAGCCAGCGCCAGCCCAACGCCCAGGAAATCACGCCGCTTCATCGGGGCTCCTTCCAGGTGTGGCACAGCCGCCCTTCAGGCCGCAGGCGCGCTGCCGGCGTAACGCGTGGGATCGGGAATTCCCGCCTCGGCAAATCCCTTTTTTCTCAGCAGGCAACTGTCGCATCGCCCGCACGCCCGGCCCTGGGAATCCGGATCGTAACAACTATGGGTACATGAGTAATCCACGCCCAGCTCGATTCCCCGGTGGATGATCTGCGCCTTGGTCAGGTGAATGAGCGGGGTGTGGATGGTGAATCCCGGCGCGCCGGGACCGGTCGTGGTCATTTTCGTGGCCAGGTTGGCCATCTGCTCGAACGCCGCGATGAACTCCGGCCGGCAATCGGGATAGCCGCTGTAGTCGATCGCATTGACGCCGATGAAAACGTCGCGGACTTGCAGCACCTCCGCCCAGGCCAGCGCGTAGCTGAGGAAAATCGTGTTTCGCGCCGGAACGTAGGTGATCGGAATGTCCGCGGACATCTGGGATTCGTCCCGATCCTTGGGCACGGCCAGATCATCGGTCAGCGCGCTTTTGCCGAACTGACGAAGATCGATCCTGATCACTCGATGCTCGACGATGCCAAAACGATTGGCGATTTGCTTTGCCGCTTCCAGCTCGAAGCTATGGCGCTGGCCGTAATCAAACGACATGGTATAGAGCGGCGCATGACCGGCGTCCCTCGCGATGGCCAGACAAGTGGTACTGTCCAGCCCGCCGCTGAGAAGCACGATCGCCGGCTGATTGCATGCCATCAACCGCAATTGTATTGTCCGTGTCCTGAAAGTTCGCATTGTCTGGCGAGCTGTCACTTGTCATTTGTCACTGGTCACTGGTCACTGGTCATTTGTTCAAGAGCCGGGAGGATCGATGAAGACGCGGGGCTTCGAATCCTTGGAAGTTTATCGGCTGGCCGAAAGACTGGCGGATGAGATATGGAATTGCGTCACGGGGTGGGGGAACCTTGCGAAGGACACCGTCGGAAAGCAAATCATCCGCGCCGCGGACAGCGTGGGCGCGAATCTGGCAGAGGGCTCCGGACGCGGCACGTACCAGGATAATCGAAGATTCATCAGAATGGCGCGGGCGTCTCTTTACGAAACGCGGCACTGGCTGCGACGCGCCTATCAGCGACAGTTGATCGCAGAAATTAACATCGCAAAGCTCAAATCATTGGTCGACGAGCTGGGTCCAAGGCTGAACGCGTACCTTGCCTCCATCGGTCCAGTCTCCAACAAATGACCAATGACAAATGACAAGTGACAAGTGACAATGATAGGGATCGAAAGAGGTCCCGAGCGGCACGTGCCACGCGACCTTGAAAGCCGCCGGGATCAAGAGGAAAAAGTGATGATCGACTTACCATTCAGCCTGGTGATCGAAGCGACGGAAGACCCTGAGTTCTTCGCGTTCTATAGCGAGGAGCTTCAAGGCTTCAGCGGGGTCGGAAACTCGGTCGAGGATTGTCTGTACAAGGCCAAATGGGGCATGCGCGACCACGTGCGGACGATGCGGGAGCAAAGCCTGCCCGTGCCGCCCACAAATCCCAGCCCGTCGGTGGTCATTCAAAACGAGCGGAAGCTCCAACGCGCTTAGACGTTTTCCAACACCAACAGCCATCTATGAAGATTCACGAATACCAGGCGCGTCAAATCCTGTCGGAACATGGCGTCCCCGTTCCTCCGGCGGAAGTTGTCCGCAGCGCGGACGAGGCCGCGGCCGCGTTCAAGAAATTCAACTCTCCCCTGTGCGTCGTCAAAGCCCAGGTTTACGCCGGTGGGCGCGGGAAGGCGGGGTTCGTCAAGCTCGTCCGCTCCGCCGACGAAGCCCGCCAAGCCGCCCAGTTCATGCTCACTCATCGCATGGTCAGCTACCAGACCGGGCCCGAGGGCGTGCCGGTCAACGTGCTGATCGTCGCGCCGGGCGTCGACATCGCCAAAGAATATTATCTGGGCATCACCGTCGATCGCGGCCGCAACACTTCGACGATGATCGCCTCCGCCGAGGGCGGCGTGGAGATCGAGGAAGTCGCCAAAAAATCGCCGGAGAAGGTGCTCAAAGAGCCGCTGCATCCGCTGCTCGGCTTGCAGCCGTTCCAGGCACGGGAGCTGGCCTACAAGCTCGGCTTCCGCGACAAGCTCGCCGGGGAAGCGGCGAAGCTGATGTCGAACTTGGCGAAAGTTTTTCTGAAGTACGATGCCTCGCTGGCCGAGATCAACCCGCTGGTCGTGACGAAGGACGGCAAGCTGCTGGCCATCGACGCCAAGATCAACTTCGACGACAACGGCCTGTTCCGTCATCCCGAAATAGCCGCCATGGCGGATGAGAGCCAGGAGCGGCCGCTGGACGTGCGAGCCCACAAGGCCAACCTCAACTACATTGCCCTCGACGGGACGATCGGCTGCCTGGTCAACGGCGCCGGCCTGGCGATGGCGACGATGGACATCATCAAGCTCCACGGGGCCGAGCCGGCCAATTTCCTGGACGTCGGCGGCTCCGTCTCTCCCGAAGGCGCCATCGAAGCCTTCCGCATCATCCTCTCCGACCCCAACGTCAAAGGCATCCTGGTCAACATCTTCGGCGGGATCGCCAAGTGCGACCTGATCGCCGACGCTTTGGTGAAAGCCGGCCGCGAAGTCGGGTTCAAGATTCCCGTCGTCGTGCGACTGGAGGGCACCAACGTCGAAAAGGCCCGCGAAATCCTCAAAGGCGCGCACCAGGAGCTTCCGACCTTGATCTCTGCCACCGACCTCACCGACGCCGCGAAGAAGGTTGTTGCCGCGGTGACGTGAGGCGGTCCCCCGCTGTCGGTCGATGGCTTCATTCCAAATCCGCCACGTTTCGGGCGTGGGTGAGTACCTGCGAGGCGAACGAAACCAGCTCCTTCCATCGCTCGACGTTGCCGTTGAGGGCCTCGGCGGTCATCTGGCCCTGCAACGCGACGTCGTATACCTGTTGCGCGCCGCTGTACGCATCCTCCAGCGCCGCGCGATCCGGGGAGTCGAGGCCGCGATGTCCGACGGTCACCCACCAGGCGCCTCCGTTCACGGCCGAGGTGATCGGCTCGTTGGCACGATGCTCGATCGTAGCGATTTGCGAATCCAGCGCCTGCAACGCCCCGGCGATCAGGTCCCGCGCCCGCGCGCCCACAGGCGTGAATTGCGGGTACATTTCCTTGTCCTGGCCTGTCGCCGTTACTTCCAGCGCAACCAGGTCCTTGAGCTTGGGTACGACGGCGAGGATCGGAGCGAGCGACTGCGCGTTCTGCGCCGCGCGAATGGCCGGCTGGGCCTTTTGCAGCTCCTTGGAAAAGAGGGCCGACATCGCCTGCTTGCGGGATTGCGGATCAATGATATCGATCGTGCCCGAGCCGGTGTCGAATTTCCAAACCGGGCTGGCCTGGACGATCAGCAGACTCGCCCGCGCCGTCAGCGCGAGCGCGTGGTTCGCCGACTTCTGCGCGGTTGTGAAGGTCCTGATTGCCTGCACGCGGTCCCCGAGTTGAATGAAGCACTCGCCGCGAAGCAGTTGAAGCGCGTCCGGGTCGTAGGCCGACGCCGCGGCTCCCTTGGCCCGCATCACCCGCGCGATCTGCTGGAGGCAGGTGTGATACTGCTTGGCGTCGAACATCAGCTGAAGCTCTCGTGGCGTGGCCAGGGGTTGCGTCTGCGCGGATGCGAACTGGTAAACAAAGAGAAGAATGCCCGTCGCGAACCAGGTGTGCGGCTTCATGAGGTCCTCGCGGTTGAAAATCAAAATCCCCTTTTACCGACGCTGTCGGCGCCAATCATACCATAATCGCGCGCAGCCCGGATTGGCTGGTCCTTCTCGTTCTCGTCCTCCTGCTAGTACTCGAATTCATACTCGTACTCCTGCTCGTTCTCGTACTCGGCCTTTTTGCTTCACAGACGAGAACGAGAAGGAGAGTGAGTACGAGTAGGAAGAGGAGTATGAGAACGAGAACGAGAAGGAGAAGGAGAAGGGGAAGGATGGGTAGGCGGTCACTACAGCCCGCTTGCCACCAGCGAAACCACGACAAGCATCGGCCAGCCAATGTACTTCTCGGCCCGCGGGGCCTGGGCCGCGAGGGCGGCGTCGGCGTCGAATTCGCCGACGTCGGCCAACTCGAACCCCGCCCGCTCGGCGGACAGGATCATCGACCCGATCGAATGACAGACACTGCCCGGCTGCACGAGTTCGCCTGAGGCGGGATCGGTGAAGCGGGCCTGCGTGCCGCGGAGGAACATCGCCGGGTGCATGTTCGAGACCACGGCCCGGCCGCCCGCTTTCAGCACCCGCCGGGCCTCGCAGAAGAATGGCGCGAGTTCGCGAATGTGTTCCAACACCAACCCGCTCACTACCAGGTCGAATGTCCCGGCGTCGAACGGCAGCGGCTCGTGCAGGTCATGCACGATAAACTCCACGCGCTGGGCCCCCGCCTTCCCCCGGGCCTGCCCCAGCATTCCCTCCGAGAAGTCCACCGCCGTCACACGAGCCCCGGCCGACGCCAGCCAAATCGCATGCCGCCCCGTCCCACACCCCAGATCCAGCGCCGAAATGCCCCCGACGTCCACAATGAGCGCCCGCACCCTCGGCCCCTCCAGCGCCACCAGCGGATTGGATTCGTGATCGTAGACGCCCGCCCAGCGGTCATAGCCGTCGCGAACGGTCAGATTCGTGCGCATCGTCCTCACCTATCCGGCCGGCCGTCGATTTCGGCAAGTCCCGCACGCCGGCCACTCGATTCCATGCTATGCTTGGCAATCAGAGGACGTTGTTATGACGCTTAGCATTTCATTCCCGATGGAGATCGAGGCGAAGCTTCGGGAGCGTGCGACCGCGACCGGCAAGGACGTCGCCACACTGGTCAGGGAAGCGGTTGAGGAAAAGCTGTCGGGTGGCAAGGGCGCGACGATTCCTGCCGACATGCCGTACGAGCTGTGGCTCGCGGCGTTCGATGTATGGGTTGCCGGCCACAAGCCGGTCGGGCATTTCGTCGACGACAGCCGCGAGAGCATCTACGCCGGACGGGATGAATGAACATCCTGGTCGATACGAATATTTTGCTGCGTTCTCTCCAACCATCCCATGCCCATTTCAAGCCGGCGACCGATTCGCTTCGACGTCTGCGACGGACAGATCAACTTTGCGTGACTCCGCAGAATCTTTATGAGCTGTGGGGGATGAGGCAAGTGTCATGTCGTTCCCTCGGTGCTGGATAATTCTATCGCATCTGCCGGAGACAAACGTGTGCCCTGCGCCTGCCGTTCCTCCGGCAGCAGCGCAGCGGGCTCGACCCTTCTGGGCCCCGGCCTCGAGGAGAACATGTCTAACCACAGTGAACACAGAGGGCACAGAGAGAGACGTGCAAGACGAAGCGCGGGCATCACGCCGGCAGTTTCTCTCTGTGTTCTCTGCCAGCGTTGCCCCCTGGCGTTGCAGGCCCTCGCGTTTCACCCGAGCGCTTCCACGCCGTCCGGTTTCATCCCGCGGGTTCCGCGTTAATTGTCAGAGTCACGGGCTTTCGCAATCGCGGGTTGAGCCGTTTTGTGGCGAAATAGAGGACGACTCCGGCGGCTGTGAGGATGCTGGAGATGATCAATCCCTTGCGCGCGCCGTCATCAGAGAGGCCCTTGTAGAACACGATGCACAGCACCAACGTCGGACCCAGGGTGATGAGGATGCAGCCGGGGATTCCGCCGGTAAGTTTGTACGGGCGTTGCATATCCGGCTCACGGATTCGCAGCGCAATCAGTGCGGCGAATTCGAGGATGAGGCTCAGACCGTAGAGGGTTGCGTCGAGCAGCAGCAGTTGCTCGAAGCCAAGTCGTATGAAGATTCCCCAGAAGATGGCGCAGACGATGATCGCGACCCATGGCACGCCGGTGCGGGGGGTGCGCCACCCCATGAACCTGGGCAGAAATCCATCGTTGGCCATCGCAAGGGGCACGCGCGAATAAGAGAGGATCAGGGCATTGAACATCGAGAACGCGGAGATCATGCCGCCGGCGGTTATGGCAATCGCCAAAACCTCGCCGGCTTTTGGGTTGACACAGGCGCCGACGGCCCGGCCCACGTTGACCCACGATCCGGTTTCCCAATTTCCCGGCGCGATCCCCGTGCGAGCGGCCGCCGCGACGGGGATAACGTAGGTGGCCGCCACCAGAAGCACCGCCCCCAACATGGCAAGGGGGTAGGTTCTCTGCGGGCGATCCACCTCACCGGCGATGGTAGAGGCGTTATCCCAGCCCATGTAGTTCCACATGACAACATAGATGCCGCTGATCCAGCTTATCTTTACAGCGGGGGCGGCCGACTCTGCCGCCGCAACTTGCGGATGGAGGCAAAACCCAATCACTGCCAATATCGCGAATGGCAGCAGCAGCGTCAGCGTCATTGCCAATGAGCCGGCGCCCACCAGCCGTATTCCCAGGAGGTTAATTCCGACACACACCGCGATCAGTCCAATTCCAATCCAGATTGAGAGAGTTCCTCCCCCCGCGGCCGGCCAGATCCTGGACAGATAGAGGATGAACGTCGTGGGGTACAGCGCCATATCAAAAAGGCTGGCGGCCAGGGAAAGCCACGCTTCCTGAAATCCCCAGAACGGTCCCAGCGCCCGGCGTACCCAGATGTAATAGCCGCCGTCTTCGGGCATGGCGGTCGACAGTTCGCTGACCATCAGCGTCACCGGCAACGACCAGATGAGAGGTGTGATAATCAGCAGCAGGATCGCGTTGCGATACCCCGCAGCACTGACAAGGTCTTCTAATCCGTACGGCCCGCCCGCGACCATGCAATAGGTGATTCCAATGAGTGGAAGCAAAGTCGCCCGTTTGATTGCCGGGGAAACCCCGCCGGCTGGTCCAGCAATTTTTTCGATCAGGTCATCTCCTTACGGCCCCCGCGAGACCCGCGGCGGCTCGAAAAATAATATCATCTCGGCGCCGCGCCGCGAGCCAATTGTGATTTGAATTTGCGATGAAGATTATAGCGACGCACGGCCGCGTCTGGCTTAGGTCACATGCTTTTCCGCGCGAAATTGAAATGTAAAAGTTACGGAGAATCCGAGGCGACGCGGAATCCGACATTGTAGCCGCCATGACTGCCGGGCGCGCCGTCGAGGCGAGAGGCCGAGCGCAGAAACACCGGATCGATGCCCCACGATCCGCCGCGCAGGACGTGCGAGGCTTTTGGATCGGGCGCGGGGCCAGTGGGATCGGCGACGGTGTCGTTTGGATAGTCTGCGAAGACGTCGGAGCACCATTGCCAGACGTTGCCGTGCATGTCGTACAAGCCCCACTTGTTTGCGGGGAACGAGCCGACGGGCATCGTCTTCCAGCGGCAGACGCCTTTGACGCCGGCGCCGTAGACCGCGGTGCCATCGTAATTCGCCTGATCCGAGTTGATCGTGTCGCCAGTGTTGAAAGTCGTCGTCGTGCCGGCGCGGCAGGCGCATTCCCACTCGGCCTCGGTCGGCAATCGGTAGGTCTTGTGATCCCTTTTGCTCAACCAGGCGATGAATGCGATGGCGTCGCTCCAACTGACGTTGACCACCGGGCAGGTCTCCTCCTGCTCGAAGACTTTGTTGTGCCGCCACGTGTTTTCGTCGTTGGCGTTCTCGGCGTCGGTCTTGAAATTGGCGTCGGCGACAAAGACGGCGAACTGGGCGCGCGTGACGTCGTTGGTCGCCATGTAAAACGGTTTGGTCAGTTTCACCGCGTGCTGCATCTCGCTCTTGGCGCGGCCGGCTTCGGTTTCCGGACTCCCCATCACGAACATGCCCGGCTCGACACGCGCGAACCTCATCCCCAGGGCCACTCGCTCGGTTATATCTTTCGGTTGCGAAACGGACGGCGCTTCCATCGCGGGCAGTGGTTGATCGCCAGCTCTCAGGTTGGCCTCGAATTCCTTCAGGCTACGCAGAAGATAATTGTCGGTGACGCTGTTCAAATCATCCTTACCGGCAACCATCGATCGATGGTATGAGAAGATGCTGGCCTGCTTGCGCACCAGTCGGCCGTTGAAGTTGAAGACGAGGTTGGATTCCCTCAAAACGATCTCATCAAACATGTCGTCAAAAGCCTGAAACGCCGGATGGTGGTTTACTACGCAACCAAAGTAATGGCGGATCACAAGGGCGGGAGGGTCCGCCGGTTTGACCAGACCCAAGTTCTCGCATTCCGACTGCCAGAGCTTTTTCCATGAAGGGTCCTCGGCCAATCCCTCGACCTGGATGTCGGAGGTGAGTTTCAGCTCGGGCGCGGTATCAAGTCCGTCGATGGGGCGTTTTTCGATCTTCGGATCGGACTTGATGAACGCGGTGTATGCGTCGTTCATCGTGGACTTCTGCTGATCGCTCCAGTTGTCCACTATCCATGGCTCGGGGTTATCCGCCGGGCCCGGCGTTGCGAAAAACTTCATCCGATCGGCCAGGTTGAGCTGCAACTTCCGTTTTAGTTCTTCCGAGATGTCATCGCCAAAGAGCAACTTTCCGATCCCCGTTTGTTGTTGGAGGGTGAAGATGTTGGACGAGTACATCAACGAGGCCGCAACAAGATGAAATTTTCCGTTCCGCAAGGCCGTGGCGCGAACGAAAAAAGCCATCTCGCAATAAATCACGTGGCAGTGGTAAACGTCTTCGGTTCTGCTGCCATCGGAATAGGTCATGGTCCGCTTGATGTCGCGGGGGCTGTCATCCACATTGACGAAGAGCGTGACCGGCGCTTGATCGCGCACGGTGATATTGTACGGACCCAGCGCATCCGCCACGCGTTTGCGCAAGTCGTCTTCCGGAATTATTTTGGCGATCAACGGATCGACATTCAGGGCAACGTTTACCTCTTTAAGTTCTTTGAAAAACCGATCGCCGGAGATGTACGTGGCATCACAATAACGGTCGTCGGCCGCCGATGCCGTACGTAATGGCAATCCGAGGCTGAGACAGAAACAGATGACCATTGCCGCGCGTCGCACGAGAAGGGCTGTTGACATGGCTCCTCTTCAGTTCTGCCCGCACCACCCATCGTTGCCTGACAGGAAACTTGATTCCGCCAGGGCGTGGATGGAGTGGCCGGGAAGAGCGGTTTGGGGAGAAGGACGTTTTCGGCGCTCATCCTGATCTCCGAACGCTCATTACCGTCAGTTGGGTTCCACGTTCGGCCCGTCTGGGATTGGAATCGGGTCCGGGGACGGTCCTCGGGCTTGATGTGCGCAGCATACCACCGATCCCCGAGAGGGGCAATCGCCGGGATTGAGCGAGTGGGACGCCGTTTCAGGGTTCCCAGGACAGTTCGGGGCGGGACCCATCCTCGCAGGCGGCTATTTCTTTCTGCACGTTCGATCTTCGCAGTGGAATATCCCTGAGAAAAAACGTTGCCACAAAAACCGTCATAACCAATCCTGTGAGGACCCAATAGACGCTGTTCAGAGCCGAAGCCAGCCCTGCAGACTTTGTCTGTGTCGTCAGAATCGTTCCATAAACCGCCATGCCAATCGATGAAGAGATGTACCGGACGAAATAGACCATCGAGGTCGCGACGCCAAGCACCGCCAAATGCGCCGCATTCTGAACAGTCAGGTTGTAAATTGGCATGATGATCGCGAGACCAAATCCGGTAATCACCGTGTTTCTTAACACCGTGATCCGGGAGGTATCCGGTGACATGTGAGCCAACAGATACGCGCCGACGATAGCAATTGCCGCACCAGCCAGCGCGAGGCTGCGATACCGGCCCGTGTATCCAACCAGATGTCCGGTGGCCGTCGCGGTCAACGCAATGGTAATGCTAAGAGGAAGCAGGATCTGGCCACTTTCCTTGGCCGAAGCATGCAGGACCGCTTGCAGAAATAACGGTACGAAGATGGTGACGCCAAACAGTGCTGCCATCGATAGCCCGGAATTCAGAAGCGAAATAGAAATGATCGAATTTCGGAATACGTTCATCGGCACGATCGGATGCTCCGCGTGTCGTTCGACGGCAATAAAAACGGCGACGAAGAAGACGCCCAGCCCAATCGGAACGGCAACGCCGGAGGAAAGCCATCGATCGCCATCGCCAACTTTTTGCAGGGCCCACAGGACAGGCACCACGCCACCCACCATGCTGAGCGAGCCCCAATAGTCGATTTTGAAGTTCTCGACCGCGGGTCTGCGGATCGGCGGGAAGAATCGCGCGACGACAATGCAGCCGACGAGCCCCACGGGCACGTTGATGAGAAAGATGTATCGCCATCCTGGTCCGTCCGTGAGATAGCCGCCCAGCAACGGGCCAACGATGTTTGCGACGATGGAAATCATGGCCACCATGCCAATCGAGCGCCCGCGCCGGATTGGGGGATATAGATCGGCGATGGTCGTAAAGGCGGCTGCTTGCATGACGCCCGTACCCAGACCTTTAAGCGCGCGAAAGCAGATCAATTGTGTCATCGTCCGGGAAAGTCCACACAGCGCGCTTGCCACCACAAACCAAACCATCCCGCCGATTAAGAATCGCTTTCTTCCTTGCACGTCCGAAAGCTTGCCCCCAATGGGAAGAGCGACGGTCGATGCAATCAGATACGCGGTAACGACCGCGGAGTAACTTCCAAAGGCATGCAGCGATTTTGCAATCGTTGGCAATGCCGTTGCCACGATGGTCTGATCCAAAGAACCCATGAAGATCGCGATAAGGACGCCCGCCATCGTGAGCGCAACCGCCTTTCGATCCAGCTCATGAAATCTTTGCCCGTCGCTCTGCGCGTTGGGTTCAACCGGCTCAGTGATCTGTTTCGTCTCAGGCAAGGGAAAAAACTCCGTGAAGATGTCGCGTGGCTCCGACTTGTCTAAATCGGACGCACCTGGGCCGCGGAACGCACGCGGCCTAGCAACGGAAAGACGTGCGCGGTCGAGTATCGATGCGCATCGGCGCTGATGGACGTGGTAGCGTCCTCGGCGAGCACGACTTCGAATCCCCGAGAGGCGGCTGATCGGGCGGTCGATTCAACGCCGATGTGAGTCGCCACCCCGCATAACACGATGGTGCGGACACCGCGTTCGCGAAGCATTCGCTCAAGTTCCGTTCCGCCAAAGGCATCCCAGTGGCGCTTGGTAATCAGCAAGTCATCCGGCTGGCGGCCGGCCTCCGGCACGATTTCCGATGCGGTCGGCGGCGGAGGCGGAGCATTGGGATCGCCGTGGGATTGATCCACGGGTAACTGGATCATGTTGGCAAGGTCCACGCGAACGTAGACGATGAGCGCCCCCTTCCTCCGGAACCGGTCGGCGAGATCGGCGGCCACCCCGAGCATGCCCGCCATCGTGTACGGAGCGGTTGGATAACCCATGATTCCTCGTTGGAGATCGATCAACACGACCGCCGTTTGGGATGCATTTAATTCAACGTCTTGCATGGCCTTCCTTAAACATGAGGATTGATTCACATTTCGTATCGGGTAATATATGACGATGGATTCACGTTTGTCAAACCCATCTCGTCGCACCCCAGTGCAGGATCGATCTTCGCAGCGTGTAAAGCTGATGCTTCAAGCCGCCGCCGAACTGATTGCCCAAGTTGGATACGAGAAGATGACGATGACGGGAATTGCGGAACGAGCGGCGACTTCGGTAGGAAGTCTTTACCAGTATTTCCCCGACAAGGAGACGATCGTCCAAGCGCTATTCGAACAACTGGGCGAGGAAATGGAAGAACGCTGGACGCCGTTGTTCGACACGATACCGCATCTCGATGCGGTTGAGGTCGCCAGGCGGCTCGTAGATCTGCTTCACTCGTCGATCGACGAGCATCCCGCTTACCTGCCCCTTCTGGATGCCCCGCTGAAGTTGCACCGCAGCGCCGCGGCACGCAGCCGACTGCGTGCTCGACTCGCCAAGGCTTTCTTGGCGCGACAACCGAATCTCAGTCCCGACGATTCATTACTCGTCGCCAACGTGACGGTCCAGATTCTCAAAGGGTTTGGCGCTCTATATGCACGGGGAAAGTCCGGTGAGAAAATCGGCTTGATTCGCGAAACGACGCTCGCATTATCCGCTTATTTGAACGCACGATTGCAAGCCAAGGGGATCTGATTGTCCTGCTTGAAGGGCGATGTAGCGCTGCCTGCGGGCCATGTATCCATGTATCATTTGCCTGGCTTTACTCGGGTGATCCAAGTATTTTGCAATTCCATTTATTTAAAATAGTTGCAACTAAAATGGAGCACTGTAAATGATGCAAAATGATACAAAATGAAGCGCTCTTTGAGTTTTGGGGAAATGATACATCCATTTGGCATGGGTTGAGGCGCGGTGCGGGTTTGGCGCGGTTTTTTGGATCTTGCTACCCGCGCCACGAGCCTGATGGGCGATCAGCCGGCCAAACGGGGCATCACGACTCGCCGTTGCCATTGCCGGCGTGGCGGGCGGGCTCGGGGACGGGAAGGGCGCGGTGCGGGGCGGGGGCTTGGGCGACGGTGTTCTTGCCCGTGAGCTTGCGGATGGTGGTGAAGAAGACGGGGGTGAAGAAGACGCCGAAGAAGGTGACGCCGAGCATGCCGTAGAAGACGACGGTGCCCAGGGCCTGGCGCATTTCGGAGCCGGCGCCGTGGGCGGTGATCAGGGGGATCACGCCGAAGATGAAGGCGAAGCTGGTCATGAGGATCGGGCGCAGGCGCAGGCGGGCCGCTTCCACCGCGGCGTCGGAAGCTTTCATGTCCGGGTGATGCTCCTGCTGCTGCTTGGCGAACTCGACGATCAGCACGGCGTTCTTCACGCTGATGCCGGCGAGCACGACGAAGCCGATCTGGGTGAAAATATTGTCGTCCATATGACGGGCCCATACGCCGGCAATGCCGCACAGGAGGCACATCGGGACGATGAGGATGATGGCGGTGGAGAGGGCGAAGCTTTCGTACTCGGCGGAGTGGGTCAGCCAGACGAACAGCACGCACAAAGGGAAGATGTAGAAGGCGGTGTTGCCGGCGGCTTTTTCCTGGTAGGCGATTTCGGTCCATTCCCAGCCGTACTGGCGCGGGAGGGTCTGATTGGCGACATCCTCCATGGCGGACAGGGCCTGTCCGCTGCTGTAGCCGGGCGCGGCGTCGCCATTGATCTCGGCGGAGGTATACAGGTCGTAGCGCTGGAGCCGGTCGGGGCCGATGATGTCCTTGATGTCCATCACGGCGCCCAGCGGAACCATCTGCCCTGCGGCGTTGCGGGTTTTGAGGCGGGCGACGTCCGAAGCGCGGGCGCGGAATGGCGCGTCCGCCTGTGCCATCACGTGCCAGGTGCGGCCGAGGTAGTTGAAGTCATTGATGTAGAGCCCGCCGAGGTAAACCTGGAGCGCCTCGAAAACATCCGTGACGGAGACGTTTTCCTTCTTGGCTTTGACGCGGTCGATGTTGGCGTAAAGCTGGGGGACGGCGGCGCGGAAGGTGGTGAACAGCGCCTTGCTCAGCTCGGGCCGATTGCTCGCGGCGTTGATCACCTGCTGGGTGACCGCCTGAATCTGCTGCGGCGTCTGCGTGCCGGAGCGGTCCTCGATCATGATCTTGAACCCGCCCGCGGTACTGACGCCGCGAACCGCGGGCGGGAGCAGCACCATCGCCAGACCGCCCTGCACATTCTGAAACTGGGCCTGCAAACGTCGCTGGATGGCGGTCGCGGTGAGATCGGATTTGCCGGCCCGCTGGTCGAAGGGAGCCAGGTGCATGAAGACCAGTCCCGCCGCCGATGAGCTGGCGCGGGTGAGGATGGAAAAGCCGGCGACGGAGAAGGCATCCTGCACGCCGGGCGTTTTAAGGGAAATCGCCATCAACTGCTCCATCACTTCCTGCGTGCGGTCGATCGAAGCGGCATCGGGCATCTGCACGTTGACCATCAGATAGCCCTGGTCCTGGTTGGGAATGAACCCGGTGGGGACGCGCGTGAAGCCCTGATACGCGAGGTAGACCAGGCCGCCGTACACGATCAGTGCGACCACGGAGAATCGTACGACGCGACGCAGCGCCCGGATGTAGACGCGATTGCCGGCGTCGAACGTGCGATTGAACAGGCGGAAAAACCAGCCGAACGTGAACTCCAGCGCCTGCGTCAGCCAATCCTGCTTGGCCTTGTGCGGGCGGAGCAAAAGTGCGCTCAGAGCGGGGCTGAGGGACAGGGAATTGAACGCCGAGAGCAGCGTCGAGAATGAGATGGTCAGGGCGAACTGGCGGTAGAACTGCCCGGTGATCCCACTGACGAAGGCCACTGGAATGAAGACCGCCGAGAGGCCGAAGGCGATGGCGATGACGGCGGGCGTCACCTCGTTCATCGCGCGATAGGTCGCATCGCGCGGGCTCAGGCCCTGCTCGATCCAGCGCTGCACGTTTTCCACGACGACGATGGCGTCGTCCACGACGATGCCGATCGCCAGCACCAAACCGAACAGCGACAGCGTGTTCATGGAGAAGCCGACCAGCCACATCACCGCAAACGTGCCGACCAGCGAAACGGGGATGGCCAGGATCGGCACCAGCGCCGCCCGCCAGCTCTGGAGGAAGATCAGGACGACCAGGGCCACCAGGGCGACGGCGATGAACAGCGTCTTGACGACATCGCGCATGCTATCGCGGACGAAGGTGGTGGTGTCGTGGGCGATGGCGTAATCCATGCCGGGCGGAAAGCGCTTTTTGAGCTCTTTCATCTCGGCGTAGATGGCGTTGGCGGTCTGGATGGCGTTGCTGCCGGGAAGCTGGAAGACGGCCAGGCCGACGGCGGGGTGACCGTTGTAGACGTTGGAGGTGCTGTAGTCGGCGGCGCCGAGCTGGACGTGGCCGATGTCGCCCAGCCGGGTGGTCCGGCCGTCGGCGCCGACCTTGACGATGATTTCGGCAAACTGGTTGGGTTCGGTGAGCCGGCCCTGGGCGTTGAGGGTGTACTGGAACGGCGCCACGCCGAGCGGCACAGGCGGCGCGCCGATGGCGCCGGCGGCGACCTGCACGTTCTGCTCGCGCACGGCGTTGACCACGTCGCCGGCAGTCATGTTCCGCGAAGCCAGCTTGTCGGGATCGAGCCACAGGCGCATCGCGTAATCGCGGACGCCGAAAATGGTGATGTCGCCGACGCCCGGCAGTCGCGCGATCTGGTCGCGGATCTGGAGCGTCGTGTAATTGCTCATGAACAGCGTGTCGTGCGATTCATCCGGCGAATAAATCGCGACCGCAACCGTAATATCGGGCGACGCCTTCTTGATTGTGATGCCAAGCTGCTGCACTTCCTGGGGCAACTGCGGCTGGGCGATCGCCACCCGGTTCTGTACCTGCACCTGCGCCACGTCGAGGTTGGTGCCGACCCGGAACGTCACGGTAATGGTGACGGTTCCGGTGTTGGTCGACTGGCTCGACATGTAGAGCATATTCTCGACGCCGTTCACCTGCTCTTCGATGGGCGTGGCGACGGTCTGGGCGATGGTCTCGGCGTTAGCGCCGGGATAGGTGGCGCTGATGGTCACGGTCGGCGGCGCGATCTCGGGGTACTGGGCGATCGGAAGCCCGAAAATCGACAGAGCCCCGGCGATGATCGCGACGATCGAGAGAACGATCGCAAACACGGGGCGGTCAATGAAAAAGTGGGCGAACTTCATGGCCTACCCGGGAATGCTTACCACGAAGACGCGAAGAACACGAAGGGAATGACGAAATCCGAATGACGAATGACGAATCAAATCCGAATGACTGAAATACGAATGACGAAACGAGAAACTTCGCCATGCAGCGGTTTCGTGCTTCGGTGATTCGTGCCTCGAATTTGATTCGTCATTCGTCATTCGGATTTGTCGTTTCTGTTCTACGGCTCGGTCGTCGGTCGCGTGAGGGGGATCGAGCGGGTCGTCGGCGAGCCGGGCAGGGTATTCTCCAGGGCCTCGAGTTGCGCCGGAGAGATCGGCGCCATGGTCGGATTCACTTTCGTCCCTGGTGTGGCGTGCTGAAGTCCGTTGACGACAACGGCCTGACCCGGCGCGAGGCCCTCGACGATCGACCGCAGCGTGCCGAACAGGACCCCCAGCTTGACCGGCTGCTGGCGCACCATGTTGTCGGGGCCGACGACCAGGACATATCGCTCGTTCTGCTCGGCGGCGATGGCGGCGTCGGGGATGAGTAGCGCTTCGTAGCGGCCGCTGCCGGGGATTCGCATGCGGGCGAACAGGCCCGGGGTCATGACCCCGTTCGGGTTGGGAATGACGCCGCGAATCTGGACCGTTCCGGTGTTCACGTCGACGCGATTGTCTATGAAGTCGATGACGCCTTCGTGAGGATAAATGGTTTCATTTTCCAGTTGGATGAAGCAAGGAATGTGCGCGTTGGCGATGTTGGCGTGCTTTTCCAAAACGACGAGCTCCTGGTATCGCAGCGCCGCCCGCTCGGGAACGTTGATGTAGCAGTAGAGCGGGTCGATGGCGACGATGCTGGTGAGCAGGGTGGCGGTGCTTTGCCCGCCGCCAGTGACCAGATTGCCCACTTCGACGCTCTGTCGTCCGACGCGGCCGGTGATCGGCGCCGTGACGTGGGTCCAATCGAAGTTCAACTGCGAGGTTTCCAGCGCGGCATTGGCCGCGGCCAGGCCCGCTTTGGCCTGCTCCAAGTTGGCTTTTGCAGTGTCGTAATCTTCTTCGGAGATGGCACGGGTATTTCGCACTTTATCCATACGCTGAAGGGTCGCCGACGTCAGGTTGACCTGCGCCTGTGCTTTGGCGACATCGGCCTTCTTGCTGTCCAGATCGGCCTGGAAGGGCCGGGGATCGATCTCGAAGAGCACCTGGTCTTTCTGGACGAGCGATCCTTCCTTGAAGGGCGCCGCGACGATCAGGCCGCTGACCCGAGGGGCGACGTTGGCCATGTCGGGGGATGTCAGATACCCGCTGTAATCATCCCATTGGATCACTTCGTGAAGGAGGGGATAACTGACGGTTACGTCAGCCGGGGGCGGCGGGGTGCGGGCCTCGGAGCGGCGATCGCATCCCTGGGCGACGATCACGATCCCGGCCAGCGTAAGCTGCGCGCCCCAACGACAAAGCAAACCCATGGCCACCCTCATGTTTCCCACCTTATTGAAACAGACACGCGCCCGTCAATCAGGTGAGCGCCATTCCATATTCGAGCCGGAGGATCAGGCCGGTCCAGAGCGGCCGCGCCCGCTGCGCCGCTGCACATTCCGATTGCGGCAACGGCGGAGGTTGCCCAAACAATGCGCACGGCGTCCATGGGTCCTCGTCCAAGCCAACGTTGTTCTTGAGCCGAAAACGCGGTTTTTCGGGATTTTTCGGCGCCGCCTTCCGATGGCACAAGCTTCGCCTTAGGGACCAACGAAAGCCGTAAAAAGACGGCTGGGGCGACTGTGGTGGTTGCCCCGTTTCATGGAGCGCGGTTGGTTCCCAAGGGCAGTGCCGCCCGCAGGCGGTCTGCGGGCGGCTCACTGTCCGGGGCCTCGCGAGAAACGGAAAGTCAGAACCCAACAATAAAACGCGAAGTGATCCGCGAGGAGCCGACCATGGAACGGGGAAACGGCTCTGAACGCCGAGCTTCGCACAAGCTTCGTTTCCTCCTCCGCCAAGGCCGCACGCGACTTCACTCCAACGTGCGGTCTTTTTTTGCGCCCGTCGAGACCCGATAGCAGAACGCCAAAAAACGTTAACCTGCCCCGATGAGAAGAATACACGCCGCCGATGCCGAGAACGCGGCCGCTGGACTGGGGCGACGTGGCGCCGCTGGAATTGGCGGCGTTTGGCATGCTCCCAAGAATAACTGCCAGGAACAGCGCCGACATGCGGGTGGTCATCTGGGCTCCTGGTGAGAAGGGTCGTTCCGTGCCGGGCGAGTCGAGCTGTTCAAGCCGTTTGCTCTGGTGTGGAACGTTTGAAACAAAATGGAACGTTTTTCACGATTCGCGGCCGCGAATCGCGGCAAAACGTTCCATTTTGTTTCAAACGTTCCACACGCTTCGCACAATTAGCTTCCGGCGGCCGTGGCCAGTCGGCTTCTCGATGCTGGATTCGACAACTTGCCAAAAAGAGTCAGATTCCGCGCGTCGATGATCTCGATTTCGATGATCTGTCCCTTGAGCGATGGATTGCCGTCGAATGCCACGACCTGGTCGCCGGCCGTGCGGCCGGTGAGCTGGACGGGGGCTCTGTTTGAGTCGGGATTGAGGCGACGTTTTTCCCAACCCAGCTCGACGCTGCCGGCGCGTGGATAGGCTGGCTTGTTGATTAGCTTGCTGACGCCCTCGACGAGCACCTGCACGGTCTTGCCGATCATCTCGCGGTTGTTGCGGTCGCAGACGTCCTGCTGGTCGGCCAGAAGCACGTTGTTGCGCCGGCGTTTCACGTCTTCGGGCACGTTATCCTCGAAGCGCTGGATCGCCAGCGTTCCCGGCCGCGGGGAATACTTGAAGATGAACGAGTTCTTGAACCGGCAGCTTCGCACAAGCTGGCGCGTCGATTCGAAATCCCCATCCGTCTCGGTCGGGAAGCCGACGATGAAGTCGCTGGCGATGCAGACATCCGGCATCATCTCGCGGGCGCGGTCGACCAGATCGCGGTATTCCTCGACGGTGTAGCCGCGGTTCATCAGCTTGAGGATGCGGTTGCTGCCGCTCTGGGCCGGCGCGTGCAGATACCGGCAGATGCGCGGGCAGTCGCGCATCGCGGCCAGCGCGTCGTCCCCGAAATCGCGCGGGTAGCTGGTGACGAAGCGCAGCCGCGGCAAATCGGGCGCGCTCTCGTGGATCTGGTACAGCAGCTCGGCGAAGCTGGTCGTGCGGCCATCGCCGTGCTTGTAGTGATAGTGGTTGATAGTCTGCCCGAGCAGCGTGACTTCGCGGGCGCCCGCGTCGGTCAGACGCTTCACTTCCTCGACGATGTTGCCCGGCGGGCGGTGCACCTCGGGGCCGCGGGTGTAGGGCACGACGCAGTAGGTGCAGAACTTGTTGCAGCCACGGGTTATCCGCACATACGCCTGGGCCACGTCCTCGGCGGAAATGCTGCGCGAGAGGTCGAGCAGCTCAAGGGTGTCTTCGGCGGCTTCCAGGGTGCCGGATCGGCGGACGTTCGAGCCCATCAATGCCACCTGCCGGTGGCGCTTGCCGTTGGAATGCGGGGCGGTGACGACGGCGTTGTGAACGAGCTGCGCCAGCTTGTCCAACTCGCCCGGGCCGCAGAGCACGTCGACGTGCGGGTGGCGTTTGAAGATGTTGGTGCCGTCGCGCTCAGCCATGCAGCCGATGACGCCGATCACCAGGCCCGGCTCCTGCCGCTTGCGTTCGCGCAGCTCGCCGAGCCTCGACCACACCTTCTGCTCGGCGTGCTCGCGGACGGAACAGGTGTTGTAGATGATGACATCGGCTTCGTCGCGCTGCTCGACGGATTCATATCCCTGCGCGCGGAGCTGTCCAAGAACCAGCTCGCTGTCGAGCACGTTCATCTGGCAGCCGAAGGTTTCCAGGTACAGCTTGCGGGGCATAAACAGAATGATAGCCGACGCGAAAAACAAAAGAAGGATTCACCACAGAGGCACAGAGGACACAGAGAGGTTACAAGAACGGATATGGTCCACAGCCTTCGCAGATGACGCAGATTATGAGGAACCAAATCTGCGGAATCTGCGGAATCTGTGGTTAAATATGTCTTTCTTCTGCGTCTTGTCTTTTCTCCGTGTCCTCTGTGCCTCTGTGGTTAAATCAGTTTTTCAAACTCGCCAGGTACTCCACCAAATCCCTCAGGTCGCGCTTGGAGAGGAGTTTGACGAGGTCCTCGGGCATGGCGCTTTGACCGCGCTGGCGAGTGACGATGTCGGCCTTGGGGACAACGGTCAGGTGGGCGTCGGCGTCGAGCACTTCCAGGTCGGTATCCGTGTCCTTCTTGACGATGCCGGCGACGGTGCGGCCGTCCTTGAGCTTGAGCAGCACGCCCTCGAAGCCCTGGGCGATCTTGGCGTTGGGGAAGACGATGGATTCGAGGAGGTACTCGCGGTTCTGGCGCGAGCCGACGCCGTCCAGGACGGGACCGACGATGCCGCCGGTGCCGTGAACGGTGTGGCAGCGGATGCAGGAGACGTCGGTGCGGAGGTGGAAGATTTTGTCGCCGGCGTCGGCGTCGCCGCCTTCCATGGCCACCCGGTAAGGGGCGAGCGGATCGGATTTGGAGAGAGATCGGTTGTAGTGATCCAGTGCCCTTTGAACCTCAGGATCGCCACGCTTCTCGGCTGCTTCGACGATGTCGAGTTCGATCAACGGGCTCACGGGCCTAAGATACAGCTCGGTCTGTGGCTGGGAAGTCTTCAAAGTGAGCCTCTGGAGCCAGGAGGTAATCAGGCGGTCGGCGTCTTGGCCAGGAACTTGTGCAATAGCTGCGAGCGCCGCCTGCTGGGAGCGAGGCGATCCGTCTTCCAAGAAGGGTGCGATCCTTGCGACGGCGTCCGGCAGTTTTGCCAGCGCTTCGATGGCGGCGGCGCGAATATGTTCGTCATGGTCCTTCAGCGAAGCGTCGACGACTTCGGCGAGCTTCGGATCGTTCTGCGCCGCCATTGTGTTGATCGCGCTGACCCGAACTTCGGACGAAAGTATTGCATCGGTCGCCAAATCTTCGAGCACAGCGGAGTCTTTGACGCTGAGCTTATTGATGATGTCGAGGGCGGCGACAACGACGGAATTGGGCTGGTTGTGAAGGAGCGACGCCAGCACCGGCGCCGCCGCGTCGCGGGCAATCGCGGGGTCGCGATCGGGGAGCGGACGGGTGAGATTCGTCACCTTGTCGCGCCGACCCGGCGTCTGCCAGCCGGCCAGGTCCGCAAGCGCCTGCACGCGCCATCGCCGCGGGGCGTCGCTGGCCGCGAACTTCGCCAGAACCCGGGCCGAATCCGCCGTGCCCAAACGGAAATTCGCGTTGACCACGCGGATCATCACGTAGTCGGGCAGGCTCGTGTTCTCGATCAGCGAAGCAAGCTGTGGCAGCGCCTCGACGATCGGAAGATCGTTGATCGCGCGGGCCGCTTCAAGCACAAGCTGCGGGTCGGCGTCGTGCAGGAACCGGGCGATCTCGGGCCGGCCAAGCTTCCGCATCGCCAGCAGCGCCGCCAGGCGGACCGACCGCGAATCGTCTTTGGCAGCGGACTGGATGGTCTTCCAATCGTTGATCCGCGTGAGGGCCATGACGCCGGCATGGCGGATGTAAACGTCCTTGTCGGCGTTCTCGCGGATCTCCTGGACGATGGACGGCAGGTAAGTCGGGGTTCCGAGCGTGCTCAGGGCCATGGTCGCGAAGTAACGGACACGCGGGCTCGGATCGTCAAGCCGCTTGATCAGCACGCAGGCGCGGGGATCATGATGATCGGCCAGCACGCGGGCCATCTGCGCCCGGATTTCCGGATCGGGATCGTCCAGCAGCGTGAGCAGCGGATCGAGCGCTTGTTTGGCGTTCACGCCGATCTGCCCCAGGGCCCAGATCGCGTGGATTCGGGCAAGCTGCGACTCGCTTCGCTGGGCCGTTTGCGCCAGGAGCGGTATTACCGCCGCTCCGCGATCGGCCAGCTCGAACTGCGCCCGCTGGCGGATGCGCTGGTCGCGATGGGCGAGCAGCTTGATCAACTCCTCGTTGGTACGCTTCTCAAATCCCTCGGCCAGCAGGTCTTTCACCTGGTTGACGATCGGGTCGGCCATGGCCTGCGGGTCAAAGACGTGGTAGATGCGGCCGACGCCGCTCACGTGCCAGCCTTCGACCCAGTCGGTGAGGTACACACCGCCCTGCGGGCCGAAGACGATGTCGGTGGCGAGGGTGTTCCAGACGAAGTGGTGGAGGTCGGCCATCTTGAAGCCGGCGCCGTCGGGCTCCATGGTGAAAGTGTGGACGCCGGAGCCGGTGAATCCGCCACGAAAATCGCATTCAAAGAAGTGCCGATCATAATCGTGAGAGAGCCCGGTGCCGGGGTAGTAGGCGACGCCCGCCGGGCCGGCGCCCAGGTCCTTCACAGGCGGCAAAAGATAAGCGGCGGTGGAGTTTTTCTGTTCCTGCCAGAGGTGCTCGCTCATCCACGGCCCGCCGCCAATGGGATTGTGATCGTACTGGTATCCGACGCGCCACCCGCTGTCGCCGCCCTCAACGAGGTAGACCCATCGCGCCGGGTCACCATAGTCGGGGTTGTTGTCGCCGGAAAAGAGGTTGCCGTAATCGTCGAAGGCGAGGGATTGCGGGTTGCGCAGGCCGGTGGCGAAGATTTCCAGCTTGGAGCCATCGGGGTTGCAGCGGAAGACGCAACCGGACTCGAGGTTCTCGACGTGGGTGTTGTCGACGGATTGGGTGATGTTGGCGGCGCGGTCGCCGATGGTGAAATAGAGCTTGCCGTCGGGCCCGAAGCGCGGGCCGTGCAGGTCATGGCCGAGGAAATTGTAGCGGATGCCGTAGCCGTAAGAGAGCGATTTTTTCACATCGGCATGGCCATCGCCTTTGGTGTCCCTGAGCAGCCAGAGGTTGGGGATATTGGTGACGTAGACGTCGTTTTTGCGGGTGACGACGCCGGAGGCGATGCCATCGGGCAGCTCGTGGAACTCGGCAAAGACGGTGCTCTTGTCGGCCTTGCCTTCGCCTTTGGTGTCCTCGATCAGGCGCAGAACGTCCGGATACTTGCCGAAGCTTCGCCAATTGGGTCCCATCTTGCGGCGGACCAGGGCGATGCGGTCTTCGACGCTTTTGGAGGCCAGGTCGTCGTCCAGCCAGTCCATGTGGACGCGCATGTCGATGACGCCCTGCTCGAATCGCCAGGTTTCCAGCAGAAAGCAGCGCCCCTTGTCGTCGAAGTTGAGCGCCACCGGATTGGCCAGCAAGGGCTCGGCGGCCCACAGCTCGATCTTGAGCCCCTTGTCGGGCGTCATCTTGGCGATGGCCCGCTGGCCGGCATCCGACGCCGGCTTCAGC
>DATHPP010000117.1:0-2236 GCA_035483795.1 Tepidisphaeraceae bacterium
CTTGAACACGGATCTTGAGGTCGATCGGCATATGATTGCCCGGGCCGCGCAACGTTTGGTCTAGAAGCGGCCGCGCCCAAGTGGCTGGTGATTTCTGCCTATCACTACTACGGCGCCCGATTAAACGGCAGCGTTGGTGGATCACAACCGGTAGGGCACGGTGCCTTTAGCAGGCTGCGATATAGACTTTCGAGCTCGCGGTCATCTGCCCGCTGCTGCTGCGGAGATGGCGCAATTCCCGCCGCTTGCTCCTTTTTCTGAACCTCGGACGGTACCGGCTCGTGGTCCTTCCAATCCCAGATGTTGGCGTTTCGTGCCGGTTCGGCCAAAGTCACACTGGGACCCAGGATGAGAAGCGCTGCAAGAACCAAAGCGCCGGAGGTGAAAGAACATTTGTTCATACTTACCTCCTGTCGGAATTGCAATCGGGCGGACATGATAAGAGAGCATTGCAGCAGGCGGGCGGGCGGGAACCCACGCATCGTTAAGTTGGGATCCTGTTCCCGTCTGCCTCGGAAAGGCGTGCCAGAGCCCGGCGCTGGAGTATCAGCCCTTCGCCCAGGGCGTTGGCGCCGGGGTATCGCAGAATGGCTCGACCGCCTCTTCCGGGATCATGCCGTCCGGCGTGCCGGCCATGGCGCTCTCCAGGAAGCACATGTCGGGGCTGTAGTCGTAGAGGTAATGGGTGATGCCCGGTGGCATGTTGACGAAGTCACCGGTCTCGACGAGGGTTGGCTTGCCCTCATACATGAAGCGTGCCCAACCGCTCACCATGTAGATCACATGGAAGCCGAGTTTGTGGCGATGCCAGCCGGTGCCGTATTCAGGCGCCTCGTTGGCGCGGACCAGGTGGATGTCGAGGCGGTTGCCCGTCGCCTTTCGGATACCCGGGTCAGCGTAGCGGAAGAAGTCGCGCAAGCCCGCCTTGGTTCAGACCAAATCGCGACCCTTGGCGTGATGGAATCTGTTCACCGGGCCGGACCCGTTGAGCCCGGCCGAATATTCGGTCGAGAAGGTTGACAGAGCGGCGTTTTCTTCCTCGGTGAAGACCGTCGGTTGGGTTTGGGGATCAGACACTGGAAGCTCCAGTCTGGTCATGAGATGGCGTTGCGGCCAGAAAGCAGGCGCGAAGGTTCCGCTGGCTCGCTTTTCGTGAAGTCTTCATGCTCGAGCGGATATTGGCCGCCGACCAACGCATGCCAAAGGAAACGGGATATCAATTATTGTTGCTTGAAACGTATCAGTCCCGACCTATCGACGAGACCGAGCGGATCAGCGTCGAGATGCCGATGGCCGCGGGGGTTAACCCGCGTTCCTTGAGCGTGATGAGTCCCAGGTTGTGCGACAGCGTCGGCCGGACGATCGGCAGCGTCTTGAGCCCGTCGGTATTGAAGCCCGCGATCGCGTCCGCGGGAACGATGGCCACCCCCAGTCCCGCCCGCACAAAGCTCATTACCGTCGCGAGCTGAGTAACGGTCACCGCGTGCTGAAGGGTTATGCCCTGCTTGGATGCCGCGGCATCTATCGTCCGGCGGGTCCGGGAATCGTGGGTCAACGAGACAAGGGGCTCGCGGGCGATCTGCTTCATGGTGACGCCCCGCGACGCGGCCAGACGATGCTGGCGCTGCATCACGGCGAGGAAGACCTCGCGACCGAGCGGCACCATGGCGATCGTATCGGGCAGCTCGTCCGCAAAGGTAAGTCCCAGGTCGGCTACCCGCTGCGGACATCCTCCAGGACAGCGCCGTGGACGCCTTCCCTGACGCGCAGCTCGATCGCTGGCCTGGTGATGTGGTACTCGGCAATGATGCGCGGCAGCAAGCCGGTCGCGACCGACTCGATCGCGGCCACAATGACCTGCCCGCGCTGCTGGTCGGCAAGGTCGCGCATGCTGCGGACGGAAATGCGCAGGTCGTTCAGCACCCGCTCTGCGACGGCGACGAACTCCCGCCCGGCTGGCGTCAGCTGGACACGCCGGGTCGTTCGCTCGAAGAGGCTCACGCCGAGCACGTCCTCGATCCGCTTGATGGTGCGGGTCAAAGCAGGCTGCGAAGTCTTCAGGAAAGCAGCGGCCGCGATGAAGCTGCCGTAGTCGGCAATTGCGAGCACGGCGAGCAATTGGCGCGACCCGAGATCGGGGATGTTCGAGAGGTCCATGGCCATTCATACCATAAACCGCAAATAAAGTCGTTATCAGATTATTGTTGATATGAGGCGGGGCATTGCCGACGTCCAT
>DATHPP010000118.1:0-9994 GCA_035483795.1 Tepidisphaeraceae bacterium
TTTCGAGAAGCTCAACGAGGATCGCGTGAAACGACATCTGGTCAACCGCCTGGAGAAACTCGGCTACACCGTCACACTTCAGAAGAAGGAGGCCGCGTAGACGAAGCTATTTTCGGAGCAGGCACGAAGGACACGAAGAAAGGTCAGAGATCATGACCCACATCCGCGCACGATCCAGCGGTCGCGCCTGGCGATGAACAAACAGCGACTTACAGTAGTCCGCCCGGTTGGTTTTCTTCGTGTCTTCGGGCCTTCGTGGTGAGCGGTCTCTTTCATTCTCCGGTCTCCTCTTGCGGTTCACTGGCCCGGGACGAAGGTGATGGTAGGGGAGGGGTTGAGCGAGGTGACGCCGGTGCGGTCGATGAGGAACGCCGCCCGCCGCTGCACGGCCAGGGTGGCATCAGGTGTTTCGGCGTTGCGCCAGCCCTGGAGCAGGACGTACGCCGTGAACGAATCCGACCGCGTCGTGAGCAGATTGCTCACGCGGTTCATCATCAGGAACGTTCCGGCAAAGTCGCCCATTCCGGAACTTCCCGTGCCTGTCAGGTCGCCGTACTGCAAGGTGAAGGGGAAATGATTGGCCAGCCCGGCCGGGTTGTTTGCCAGTCGGGTCATGGCGTCGCGAAACGTGATTCCAAGGGAGGTCGCGCCGCTACCAGGGGTGAAATGGTAAAGCGGAACGCGGTTCAGCTCGAAAAGGCTTTGGAACGGTCCGTGTGCAACGCCCGTCACCGGATCCATAACGTCGCGATAGCGAACGATTGACAGTGCAATGTCGGTATTGAGCGGCGCATTTTGCAACTGAACGTTCGGAACGAATGGCACGGCTGCGAGCACTCGCCACGATGCGGTATTGACATTGACCAGCCCGTTCAGCGCCGCGGCGGGCTCGGGGGTGCCAAGCAGGACAAAAATATCGTTCGTTGCGGGCAAGGACGGGAGCGGCACGCCCGGGAGCGCAATGGGGGCGCTCATCTCGATCGTCCAGGGCGGGCCGCTGTTCGACACGTGCTGGATTTGCGCAAGAAATCCCTGACAGCCGCCCGTCAGGAACTGAACGGCCGTTCCGTTGTATGAAGATGGCGAGCCCAAAAGATAGAAATCACTCGCCAGCGACATGGTCTCCTGCACGAACCACGCGCCCGAAGGCTTGCGTACGATGGAAATGACCCTGCCATATGTTTGTGGCGGTGGATTCCCGTCATTGTTGTGCTTGACCGGTTGCGGCGGAGGAAGAGTCGGCGACGGAGAGGCGACCGACAAGTACGTTATCGGATCGACTTGCGGAAGCTGGTCATCCTGCGGCGACTGCACCGTCAGGTAATCAAACAAAGACATCGCCCAGCGGTATCGCCAGTTTGCCGGCGTCAGGGGGTTAAAATCGTCGACGTTTGAACCGGGAACATCGGCCCCGTCAATGGGACAAAAGCGGCCGATGTTTTCCGCCGCGTCATCAGATTGACCCAAGCCGGCAAACGAGTCGTAATCATCCGCCTGCTGGCTGTCGAGCGTCATCGGGTTGAGCTCGAGCATGATCGATGCAGGATCATTGGGGGCGGGATAGCCGGGCGGCTGGGAGAGAGGAAGCGTTACAGTTCCATCCAGATTCAGCTGGTCGAAAAGCCGAAGACGATAAGCACCGATGAACGGGACCTGCAATATGTCGCCGTTTCGTGCGAACGCTCCGAAGGGAAACTGGTTTGTGGCGGTGGCTGTTGGAACCAGTGCCGGAAAAGGGCCGGGAAAACCGGTACCGTTGGGGAACGCGGTGCAGTCCAACCGGATGGGAGGAAAATTGTTCGTATAGCTAGCCGTGGTCGGAGTACCCCATTGCCGGAGCTGGGGATCTTTAAAGTTCATGTCCGACGCGCCGGCGCTGGTGTCCCATTGTCCGACTCTGGTTCCCTCCTGGCGAAACTTGCTGGCAACGCCCGAGGCCAGAAATGACTGCGTGGCGTCCCAGCGTCCGGGATAAATGAATTGCCATTGAACCGCGTGAGGGGGCCCGGCGGTGCGGGAATAATAGATCCCGGTCATCAGAGCCGAGCTCGCCAGCGAGAGGCCTGTAAAGTCGAAGGAGTCGGCGGGCATCAGATCGTAGAAATTCGCGGGGGACTCGGTGTACCAGGTGGAGCTGGAGAGCGTGTAGCTCAGGATGCTTGTGGAGCTGGCCGGAGCCGCAATACTGGCTTGCCGGGGCCGAAGCAGAACCAACTCTCCACCGGGTTGGGTGTTCAAGTTGTTGGGATCCTGCATCACCAGTGAGAGATTCGGAACGTAATAATAAACCGGTGGCTGGGTCGAGGTAGGCTGGGTGGAGGCAGGTGGCTGGGTGGCGATCGGGTCGACAAGTGTCGGGCGGTAGACGGCGTCGGTTGTCGGCGACAGGGCGCCCCCTGTTGGGGGTAGGTTCTCCAGGACCAGATAACTGTATGGTTGAATTACCGGCGGCGGATTGCCGGTGGGGTAACCCTTGCTCATCCCCTGGTAGGCCGTGCCAGTTGGCGGGGTCGTCGGCTGGAGGATCGGCATCAGCTTCATGAATGGATAAGTTGGCGCGATCGGACTCGGCGCGGAGGCCCCCGTCGGCGGGGAGGAATTCGATGAAGAACTGGATGGGGGAGTGTAGGTACGGCCTGCCAGGACGCCGACGTTCCAATTCGTCAAATCGATGGCAAATGGATATGGATTGTACAGCTCAATGCCAACGTATCCCTGGGGATTCGGTCCGGCTCCCGAGGGTAATTTGGTGATGTTGTCGTTCTCTGCATAGACGGCGACGATGTACGGCTGAGGCGAGACGCCGAAAACGTCGGCCTCGATAGTCGCAGCCTCAGGGTAGGGAGGGACGGCGATTGAGTTGTATAGTGTGGCGTTGAGGAATATTCGCTGGCTCGCGGAGCTGAAGTTGAAAGCGCCCGAGGGGCCGGTGGCGGCGCCGCTTCCGCGCAGCGTCATGGTATTCACCGCCGCCAGCGCCGCCCGAAGCTTGATGACTTCCACGGGGGTCAGCTCGAAATAGCGTGGAACCGGCCGGCCGCCCGTGATCCGGTTGACAGGGCGCGTCACGGTGGGCGACTGCAAGGCGCTGACGTCGCCGAGCATTCCCTCGGTTGGATCACGAGCGGGATTGGCGAATTGGCGAACGTCGGTGCCGGTTATCGGGGGTGGCGGCGGCGAACCCGGGGGACTGATTGTTCCACCCGCGACACTCGAGGGGTTGACGGCGACGTTGCGGTCGGCCATGACGCTCCAGAACGCCGTCAGCAGTTGACCGAACGTTCCGGTATTGACCGACACCTTTGTGGGGGCATCGGCCCAGGGCTCCGGGACCCAGAGCAGCCCGGCCTTTGCGCCGGGGTAGAAGTTGCCGTTCGGATACGTGCCCAGGTAAACCGCCGAGGAAGCGCCCTGCCACCCGATGAACACGTATGCCCTGCCGTTCAACGTGACCTGGTCGCCAAAGTCGAATTCGGAAGCGCCCGTGGCCGCACGGTACTTGTTGGGCGCGAAATTGGTGACCGGATTGCGGGCGACGAGCAGCGCGCGGTTGGGGACCGGGCTTGGGGCGGCGTTGGGATATTGCCCGGTTGGGGAGTACCAGAAATGATCGCTGAACCAGAGATCCGCCTGCGTCGGCGCATAAGCTCCCAGGTGTCCGCTGGGGTTGTACAAGGTGGTTACGGGCAGTTCGTTTTGCAGAGTGGAAGAGAGCCCGGGCAGGGGAACGATGAACTGGTGGGCCAGGGAGGCAGTGTCGCCAGGCGGAAGCGCCTGGTACGCCGATAGCGAACTGGGAATCACAAGCCCGGGATTGTCGAGCTGGCGGCCGAGCTGCATCCACAGGCCGTCCATTCCGGGCCCGAACGCGGCGTCGGTCAGGAATGTGAAGTCGGTCCGGCGCGAGGCAGAAATGTCGACCGGCGTGCTGCTGGGCGGTTGTTGCGGGAAGCCGGCGCGGTAGGCCATGAGCGAATTCAGGCTGTCGGCGATCGGGCCGCCGACGGTGGCGTTGGTTTGCGTCAACATTCCCTGGAGGCTGATGTTGGTGGGAAAAAAGTCGCCGGGGAGCGGGCCGGTGGTGTTCTGCCAGGTGGCGACGCTGGCGTTGACGGCAGCGGCGTTGTCGACGATGCGGACGGCGGCGTAATAAGTGACGCCGTTGATCGCGCCCATCGGCAGCTTGACGAGGCCAGCGTCTGCGATGCCGTCGCCATCGGCGTCGGCCGCGAGGATCGAGCGGGCCACGTTCGCCGGGTTGTCCACCCAGGCGGGCATCACCGCGCCGCTTGGCAGCGTCATTGCCCCCGGATACAGCGGCGCCATCGCCCCCGGGGCGGCCGAGGACCTTTGCGTGTAGTGGTAAACGTCGGCCTGCTGCCCGAGGAGAAATGGCCGGGCGCCGGGTTGATAGTAGGGCGTGGCGAACTGGCCCGCGGTGATGGGGGCGCTGATGAACCCCCAGGTGGGGTGGTTGGTCCCGGTGAGCGGCGTGCCGATCGGGGCGGAAATGCCCGGAATTCGATCCGCCAGGAACGTCGTCCCCAGATTGGTGCCGGCGGGGAGGCTGCCCGGGTCCAGGCCCACGCCCGTCCAGTGGTCGTAGACCCCGACGGCGCCGGTGTCGTAAGTGGGATTGGCCGACCGGAAGGCGCCTCCGGCAAAAAGCTCGTTGACGACCGCGCCTTTGACCATGTTGATCAGCCCGTCCAGCAGCAGGTCGATTTCGGTGTTGTTCTCGTGCTGAACGGCGGCAACCCGGTCGCTCTGGGCCATGGTCAGGAACGCGGTCCCGATCAGCGCCATCAGTACCAGCATGGCGACGACCAGGAGCAGGACGGACCCTGGCCGGCTGCGGGCAAACCGTCCCTGTGCCCCCCCGAGCACTGCACGCAAGGCCGGTACGACAGCTCTCATGGCCCGCCCACCGGACGCGCCGGGAATGACGAAACTCGAATGTCGAATGACGAATCAAATCCGAATGACTGAAAGGTCGAATGACGAAACGAGTACCTGGCCGTCGAGCAGTTTCGAGCTTCGGTCATTGGGATTTCGAGATTGATTCGTCATTCGGGTTTCGTCATTTGCTCACGGCGCCTCGCCAGTGTCTCACATGCCATCAACTCGCGAGGCTGCGTCGGTAAATATTGCCGATCACGGCCGCCGGACGTTCTCAAATGTCCCACATGTCCCAAAATGTCCCACTTTTCGCGCGAAATGGGACATTTGTCATGTTATTGCCACGAATGACGGCGTCGTCATCATTCGCCGCCAGGCTCTGCTCCTTCCGCGGCCCGCCGACCGGTCACTGGTTGGGGACGAAGTTGACGGTGGGCGAGGTATTATTGATCGGCGTGATGCCGGAGCGGTCGATACGGAACGCCGCCCGCCTCTGCACCGCCAGCGTTGCCCCGGGCGTCTCGGCGTTTCGCCAGCCCTGAAGCAGAACGTACGCCGTGAACGAATCCGACCGCGTCGTGATCAGGTTGCTGACGCGGTTGATCATCTGGTATTGGCTCTTGAAGTCACCGATCACGGGATACAAGGTATTTGGATAGACCGCCGTGAGATCTCCCTCATCCGCTGCAATGGCATTTGGTCCCGGTCCACTGGTAGAGGGTGGAGTTGCCGTGAAGATGTCGCGAAGATAGGTTCCTGTCCCCGAACCGACGTCCCCTCCTGCCATGTTGTAGATCGGTACGCTGCCGAGCTCAAAAATGCTCTTGAATGGGCCGTGTCCGTGTGGCACCGTACCGGGGCTTCCATCATGCACGTCTCGATAGTACACGATCGACAGGGCGATGTTCGCGTTATCGATAGCGTGGTTTGCATAGGTGGGCGGCACCCATGGTATTGCGGCCAGCACGCGCCAGGGGGCCGTATTGATATTCACTAACCCTTGAACCGTTGCGCTCTCCTCGGTCGCGCCGTTCGGATTGCCCGGCTCGGCGTTAAAGGTGAGCCCGTTTACGTTTGCAACTGGCGCAGGTTGATTAGCGGCACTCGTGTTCGTGGGTCCGTATTCCCAGTTCTGCGAGACGGAATTCGGGTCACTGGCGCCGGGGTCCACGTCGGGGAGCATATCGAGCTGAGGCGACTGCACGGTGAGGTAGTCGAACAGCCGCGTCCCGAAATGATAGAGCCAATAGGGAGACGTCGCGGTGCCTCCTTCGGGGAGGAAATAGTCGTTCAACGGATAGGTATAGGCTGGCGCCTTGGTGATATCGGCCGTCCCGATCGGGCAAAAGCGTCCGACCTGCTCAATCGCGATGTTGTTTGTCCCGTTGGGTCCGTAAATAGGATCGCCGCCTGTCGTCGGCACGCCCGCGTCGATGGGATTGGCGGCGGCGCTGCCGTCCCCCCATTCGGGCTGCGCCAATCCAAGCGCCATGAGAGAATCCATGGTTGGCGGATTCATCTCTATGATCTGTGTAGGCACGATCGAGCCACTGCCAGGTTGGGGAATCATCAAGCGGTACGCGCCGATATACGGGACCTCGAGGATGTCGCCGTTGCGCGCGAAGCCGCCGAAGGGAAATGCGGGCATCGCTCCTTCGGTCGGCGTGCTGGTTCGTTGGGAACCGGCATTGGGACCACCAAAATCGGATGCATTCAACTCCAATGGAATGTCTCGGTAGGTGAGCGTGGCTGTGTCACCCTCAACCACCGATGTGAGCGACCCTGTGGCCTTTTTGATACCAAGTGGCAGCTCGTACTGCGGGAAATTGATCTCGTGTACATTCTTAGCTTTGAACAGCGCCACGCCAATCCCGTTGGGAATGGGAGGCGGGGGAGTGCCGCCGGCGTTGGGCGTCGGATCGGGCCCGCCGGAGTATACCGTTCCATCAATGAGACGAGGCAACGGCGCCCCGGTGCTCGTTGCGGCAATGTTGGACATGACGATGTGCCCCGGGTAAACGAAGTGCCAGGCTTTTCTCGGATCTCCCAATGGGTTGGGTCGTACGTAGTACCATTCGTGAGCTGAGCCGGGGCTGGTTTGGAATCCGCCCGCCGGATACAACCCCGTAAAGTCAAATGAGTCAAGCGGCACCATGTCTGCGGGATTGGCACCGCCGGGTAGAAGGCTGGTCTCGTTGAATTGCGTTGTCAGGGTACCAGCGACCGTTGGGGTGGTCGGCTGGGTACTCGGAGCTGGTCCTGCGGCGGGGAATGTGCTTAGGGTGGCAGGAGTGATCGTATTGGTCGTTCCAGTTCCCGTTGACCCCGCTTTCTCCAGGCGACCGCGGAACAGGTAGAGCTCATTGCCCAACGCGCCGCTGTTCGTCTGAGGACAGAGGCCGGTGAGGACGTAGAGATAGGTTTGCGTGGTCGGCGGGTTCTGCCAGGGATAGGGATATTGCGCCGGTACTACATTGCCGTCGAACATGAGATTGGCGCCGGGTGGGGCCGCGCCCGTCGGTGGCAGCGAGGTAGGGTCAAGTGTACTTGGGCCGGTTGCGCCGGCCGCGGCGCTGACACCGCCGCTCGCAATAACGATCGACGAGTTTGGCGGTATGACGGGAGCTTGTGGGGGGTAGGCGGGGTCAGTCGTTGTGCCTATCCACGGGATGGGCGTAAACGTCAGGTTCGTCGTCGTGGCCAAGTTCGCCGCTGTGGGGGTGACCGAGGTACGGTTAGCGTATGCAAGCGTGTAGCTGGAAAGGTCGATCGGAACGTTGTACGGATTATAGAGTTCGATCGCGACGAAACCGTTGTGCACTCTCAAGCTTTGATCGGTGTACTGGAGGTCCGTGGCATATACCTGTGTAATGAAGGGCTGCCGCTCCATCCCATACACTGTCGCAGTTACATCCTGTAAGGCGCCAGTGGTATTGTTAGCATCGATGAGATGAACAGTCCGGCTGCTCACGTTGTCGTCGCTATCACGCATGTCGATTGTATTGACCGCCGCGAGCGCCGCGCGGAGCTGCATCACTTGCGTCGGAGTGAGGCCAACAGGGAGGTTGGGAAGTGGCTGCGGCACGTACCGTAGTGGACTGCGGAACATCCTCGCCGTACCAGGGGGTGTACCCGGAGCAGCGGATGTAGCGGGCGCGGGAAACGCCGGCATCCACGTTCGGATGTTCGGCGTGGTGTTGTTCGGCTGGTCAGCCATGACCTGGTAGTAGGCGAGCCACAACTGCCCAAAAGTACCCGTGTTCACATTGATCTTCGTGGGGGAGCTCGTCCACGGCTCGTAGATCCAGGTGTCGCTGTCCATCTGCCAGGCCACCGGAGCCGGCGGGGGCGGCGGGTTGGTTTTGGTGAGCGGTACCGGCGGCGAGATCGGACCCGGCGGAATCTTCGTTGCCTGAGCCTGATTGATGCAGACGAAGCGGTGAGGTCTCTTGCTCACCGCATCCTTGTACGTGACCATGTCTCCAAACTGGTAGCCTGAGGGCGGCGGATTGGCTGCGTTGTACTGCAACTCGTCCGCCAACTTTGTCGGCGCGAAATTGCCGACTCCATTTTCCGTCGTCAGAATTGATCGCAGGGGAACTGAATTGCTTGTGGTGCCGCTGGCATAGTTACGGAAGAGGAACGCGAAATTCGCCTGATACCACTGGAAGAGGGTCGAGCCGACGGGAGTATTAAGAGGCGCCTGGTAGGGAGTGGTCGGGATCGGAAGGTTTCCGTTGGGCGGGTCGTTGCCGGGGTTGTCGAACAGCGACAGGGGAAGGTCGGACTCCAAAATCGACCGGTTGCTCAGCGTGTCGCGCCTGATAATGAAATCGGAGGCCAGTGATAGCGACTCGCTGATCGGAAGGGGGCTAAAGAGAGCTCCGGAGGGATTGAAGGAGGGATGTTGAAGCCGCCTTCCCATCTGCATCCATTGAACCTCAAACGGAGTGAGGAAGGTGAAGTCATTCCTGGGGAAGCCGCCGTCATCATACGGCAGGGCCGCGGTATATGGCGTGCCGGAGGCGGGTGCGCTGCCGCCGAAGCGATGATTCGCAATCAAAGTCATTCCCGTCGTGGCATCGGTCCCAACGAGCAGTCCCTGGTACTCTTGACCGACCGACCCGACCAGATCGATGTTGGTGGGGAAAAAGTCGCCGGGGAGTTGAGGCGGCATAAAAGTTGCACCACCGCCCGCGCTCGAAAGCGGATTGTGTGTCCAGGCGATGTTCGCGTTAATAGCGGATGCGTTATCGATGATGCGGACGGCGGCGTAGTAGGTGATTCCGTTGATGACTCCGACGGGAAGCTTGACGAGTCCGGCATCGGCGACGCCGTCACCGTCGGCATCGGCGGCGAGTATGATTCGCTGCATCCCGCCGGTTCCAGTCGGGTTGTCGACCCACGCCGGCATGTTGGTCCCGTTCACATTGATGTACCAGGGATAGAGTGCCGGTCCCTGGGGGTTTAGCGGATCGTAAGCCCGTTGCGTGTAGGAATACGGTGCAAAGAGACTCTGGTTGTCCATCCAGGGCTGCCCGTTTGGAACTATGGGGGGATAAGGGCTGGAAAAGGCATTGCCGATGATCGGGGCGGTGATGAACCGCCAGAGTGGCATCTGTCCACCCGGCGCGGGGCTGGCCACGCCGTTCGTCGTGGGGCCGCCTCCCGGCGACGTTTCAAGTATCAGTTCGGGCAGGCGCGACGCCACGAACGACGTGGCAACGCTGACAGGCGGGACGGTCGCTGACGCGGAACTGAGGAGTTTCGCCATGGCGGCGTCGTATCCGACGCCGGTGATGTTGTTGTAGGCACCCGGGGCGTCTGTGCTGTAGTTGACGCCGTTTCGGTACTGGCCGTTGGTGAACAGGTCATTGACAACGGCGCCCTTCACGAGACTGATCAGCCCGTCGACGAGCAGATCGATTTCGGTATTGTTTTCGTGCTGGACGGAGGCGGCGCGGTCGCTCTGGGCCATGGACATGAAGGCGGTGCCGATCAGGGCCATGAGGACGAGCAGGGCGACGACGAGGATCAGGACGGAGCCGGGGCGGGAGCGGGCGAAACGCTGTTGGACAGCGGATAGCAACCTGGA
>DATHPP010000119.1:0-20899 GCA_035483795.1 Tepidisphaeraceae bacterium
TCTTTTTCTCTGCGTCCTCCGCGTCCTCCGCGGTGAACATCATTTCCGTTGCGCCGCCAGGAGTTGGCGGCGGACGGCGCGAAGCTGAGCGCGGACGCTGGCGTCGAGCAGGCGGTCCTCGACGCGGATCAGCAGCCCGCCGATCAGCGACGGATCGACATACTGATAAACGACCGCTTCGCGCCCGAGTGCCGCGCTGACCTTTTGCCGGGCCTGCTGCAACTGGTCCGGCGTCAGGCGCTCGGCAACGTACAAGTCGACTTCGATGATTCCCTGCTGCTGCTGGAGCAGCTCCGCGTAACCGTTGGCCATCGGCCGAAGCAGATTCAAGCGGCCCTTGCGGTTCATCACCTGCAAGGTGTTGAGCAAGAGGTCGGGGATGCGACCGCGGAACGCCTTCTCCAGCACTTTGGCACGATCCGCCTCGCTGATCGTGGGATTGGAAAAAAAGCCCGCGAGGCGCGGTTCGGACTCGGCGACCTTGGCCACTTCCTCCAACTCCTGCCCGATGGCTTCCGCCTTGTTCTGCTGGTTCGCCAGGTCCAGCAACGACTGGGCGTAGGCCCTGGCGAGCGGGGTGATGTGGATTTCTTTTGCCATTTCCCTGCGTCTAACTTCCGAGTTTCAATCGCAATCGCAAATTGCAAAACGAGGGTCGCAGATCCTACTTCGCTCCGACGGTCTGAAGCTCCTGCAAGCTTTCGTTCACCAGCCCCCGCTGATCGTCGGCGTTGAGATTGCGGCGGAGGATCTTCTCCGCCACCCTCGTGGCCAGGTCGGCGGTCTGCTGATAAATCTCCGAGAGCGCCTGTTCGCGAGCGGCGTCGATGTCGCGCATCGCCCGCTCCTTGATTTCCTCGGCCTCCTGCTGCCCGCGGGTACGAATCGAGCCAGCCAGTTTTTCCGCGTCGGCCGTCGCCTTGGTGAGCAGGTCTCGTACCTTTTGCTCGGCCGTGGCAAGCTGGTCGTTGTACTGCCGCAGCGTGGCTTCGGCCCTGGCGCGGGCTTCTTCGGCGGCGGCGATATCCTTGCGGATCTTCTCCTCGCGCGCTTTCAGCCCGGCAAGGATGGGTCCCCAGGCGTATTTGCCCAGCACCGCCACCAGCAGAATGAAAATGACGATGGTGGCGACGCCGGTGATGATGCCCTGGGCGGGCTGGTAAACCGGCGAGGTCGCCTCATCCCCGTGCCCGGCGCCGCCCTCGGCAGCCAGGACAGGAGCGACGACAAGGCACAGCGCGCCTGCCATCAGAAGCATTGTCAGGAGAGGTCGTCTCATCATGTGCTCCACCAGCCGGATCGCGCGCTTGCGCGGCGCGGATGGCCGCGTTAAACGGCGCGGTCCGGCCTGGGTTGGTCGTCAGCTTAAGGCGCCGTCGGCGCCAGCGGGGCAAAGTGGCCGGCGGTAAACATGCCCAACATGCAGACCACCATCGCAAAGAAGGTGAATCCCTCGATCAGGGCGGCGCTGATGATCATGGTGGTGAAGATTCGGCCGCCGGCCTCGGGCTGCCGGGCGATTGCTTCGCAGGCCCGTCCGCCGATGGCGCCGATGCCGATCCCACCGCCAACGCCAGCCAGCCCGGCGCCGATCCCGGCGCCGATCAGGGCCAGGCCGTAGTTTGGCCCGGCGACCTGCGAGCTGACGTAGTTGCTTGCGCCAGCCGGAATATTCACTTGGGCCCGTGCCGGAACTGCCACGGCCAAAACGATCATCGCCGCGATCGCGGCCATGCAGACTCTCATCATGACGAATGCTCCTCGAACGCCCAATCAGTTTCGGGTCGGGCGGGACCCGGCTCGCGAGGAAAGCCAGAGCGGCGGTCGGTGTCGTGCCTTCCGCACCTCAATCCCTCGAGACCCGTGTCCCGCGGAACCTCGCCGGCGGCGCCCTCGCAGCGTCGCGGCGTTCTCACATGTTTGCTGGTCAGCCGGCCATGTGAGTGCCGGCCTGCCTAGGGGCGTCGGGGATCTCCGCCAGGTCGGTGAGGTCCCCGCCTCCGACGAGATCGTGCGACTCGTCGTGGCGCCCGCCTTCTCCTTCCTTGTGATGGTGCTCGTGCACCACCAGTTGCCCGATGAACATGGCCGTCAGGAAGACGAAGATGTACGTCTGAAGGAAAGCGACGAACAGTTCCAGGAACATCATCAGCACCGAACCGATCACGACCACGATGCTGATGGACCAGCCCAGGACCGCGCCGGCGGCAAATGCCATCGCGGTGAAGCTCAGGAGCACCGCGAGCACCATGTGGCCGGCGAACATGTTGGCAAACAGACGAATCGCCAGCGCGAACGGCTTGATGATGCTTCCGACGATCTCCAGCGGGATCATCAGTGGCGCCAGGTAAAGCGGCGCGCCGGCCAGAAAGTGTTTCAGATAGGGGCCCAGGCCGTTGGCACGGATTCCGTTTACCTGCCAATAGACGAAGGCGATGATCGCCAGCGCCGCGGTCACGTAGATGTTGGCAGTTGCCGTGCCGCCATACGGATGGAACCCGAGCGGCTCGAGGAACCAGCCGGTCAACACGTCCAGCGGCAAGAGCCCCAGCAGGTTATTGAACAGGATGAAGAAAAACAGGGTCCAGAGGAAAGGGAGGTACTGATCGGTGTATTCGCCCAGTACCGGCCGGGCGATTTCCTCGCGCACGTAGACCAGCATCGCTTCGAAGAAGTTCCTGGTACCGGTCGGTACGTGTTCGCCGCGGCGATAGGCCCGGGTGATGTAGGGGAAAATCAGAAGCATCAGGCCGGCTGAGATGAACAGCCCGAGCAGGTTGTTGCTGATCAGCCACACCCCATGGGCGGTGAGGATCGGCTTGTCGAGCACGTGCTCCAGCGGATCGACGGCGGCCAGGGTTGTCAGACACATCGTCAGCATGGAATGATTCGTCCCTTTACCCGACCTGCCCGCCAGTGCGGAAGGCCCGACCAACGACAACCGCCTCGACGACAAGCTGAACGAAATAGAGTGGCAGCGTCAGCATCAGCGTCTGGACCGGCGGAGCGCGAAACGCCAACACCGCGGCGATGCACGCCATCGACGCGACGAGCACGCGCAGGACTGAACCGGCAAGATGCCCGTAGACAGCCCATTGGCCGCCCACCAAGATGCCCGGCACGACCGGAGCCAGCGACACTGCGGCCGCCAAAGTGGCGATCAAGACCGCGGCAGTCCAGGCGTGCCACCAGATCGACCCGACGGCAAACGCCGCCAAACCGGCCGCCAGCGCCGCGGCGCTGAGGCCGACCGCCGCCGTCATCGTCAGCAGGAGCCGGGTGATGGTGCGTGTGTGATTCATTTGCGTTCGGCCTCCGGGCACCGGCTCAATCCTTGAAGGACTGTGCCGCCGCCCGCAACATCAAGGTCAATCCGGCCGCAAATCCAACCGCTCCGCCGGCGATCAATAACCAGGGCGATGTTCCCAACCGGCGATCCAGATACCAGCCGAGCGCGCCCATCAGCACAATCGCGGCAAGAAACTCAAAGCCGATGCCGATCATGCCGATCCAACCGGCTACCAGTTTTCCATCGTCTCCCGGCACCGTCCGACTGGGCGGTGCCTTCCGGTTTGGAGGCAGCTCGCCTGATTGATCGGGCTCGTCGGGCATCGCAAAGCCCTTGAAACGCGGACAAAACGCTACTTCGTGATTTTTTGCACGAAGTGCAACATACTTGCCCATACTGCACTTCTCAAGGGGCCGACAACTTAGTGGCATCGCCTGACAGCGTCAAGCGAGAGCCTTTCGGTGACGGGCAATTCAGGAGCATTTGAGGCGGCGACAGATGGAACGCAGATCGGGCGATGTTGTCTGGTCTCATTCAAATGAGCCGTGCAGATACCATTTGTGGGTCTGGAGGACGCGGAAGAGCCAGAAGCGGTTGCCGTCAGGGTCGGCGACATCGAAGTAGTCACGGGTTTTGTCGTGGCCGTTCCACCACCGCCCGGCGATGCGCTCGGGGCCGACCCAATGCACGACCCGCCGGGAGATTCCATCCTGCGTGAACGCCGCGGGTGTCCCTTCCGCGTCGTCTGAAGGGGTTACGATGACGCGGATTTCGAGAGGGCGGGGGAGGAGGTGGAGAGGACGAGTTGAGGACGCGGAGACGCGGAGACACGGGGACGCGGAGAGAGAGGATGGAGATAGTTCTCGTGTTTTGGTTTTTGTCCCCGCGTCCCCGCGTCCCCCCGTCTCCGTGTCTTCCCAACTCTCTTCCGGCACGTACGATTCGACCAGTTCCGCCTGCACGATGGCGGCGTTGCCCAGGCGGACGCGGAGGCGCTCGATCAGGCGGTCCAGCTCCGCCTGCCCGGCATAACTTTCGTGCTCCAGCAGCGCCACCTGCTCGTCGGTGAGCTTCTGGGAAAGCGGAACGGTGATGCGAAGACCGCAGAAGCCGTCTTCCTGAATGCGGAACACCCGGCGGGGTGAAGCTCGAAATTCGAATGACGAATGACGAAACGAAAGCGACTTGCTCGACGTGGTTTCGTCATTCGAGTTTCGAAAATTCGTCATTGATTCGTCATTCGTCATTCGAATTTCGTCATTAGCCATCGACGGGAAGCGCTTCCGAAAGGGCAGCTCCAACTCCTCCAACGCGCAGCGAAACAGGTTGAACATATTCACCGGGTCGAGCGAGGGGCGGGAGAGCAGGATGGTTTTCTTGACCGACGGGGCGTAAGCGCGCAGCAACTCCACTTCGAGCTGGCGGGCGCCTTCGCCGCGTTTGGCGAGTTGTTCGATCACCTGGCCGATCAGGTCCTTGAACACCAGCCAGATGGCTTCCAGTGAGCCGACGGCGCCGTCGAAATCCATCTGTGCCTGGATCTTTTCCTGATACTTGATCGCCGTCAGCGGCTCGGCGATCCGCCCCAGCGCCTGATCGATCCGCTCGAGCAGCAGGGGCCCGAAACGGGCCGGCAACACCTGTCGCGGCAGACGCATTACCTGGCCGATTGTGCACAACCCCAGATGCCGGAGCGTCCCGGCCAGCTCGTCGCCGATCCGCAGCGCCTCCGTCGGCAGGGGGGCAAGCGCCGCTTCGAGTTGATCGACTTCGACGATCGCGCCGTTCTTGCCCGCAAAGGCCAATGCCCACGCCGAGCCGGGCGTCGGTGCGACGGCGATCTGCGCCGCGATGCCCAGTCGCCCAAGCGACCGTGATGCGCGGGCGACGATATTTTCGGTGCTGCCGAACACGCGCTGGCAGCCGGTGATGTCGAGGAAGAGACAATCCGAATGTTCGTCGCAGACACAGGAGACGACGGGACTGAATCGCATCATCCATCGCGCCAGCGCCTCCAGCGCCTGGCGGTCGCGCTGCGGGTCATGATCGGCATGGAGCACGCCGGCATACAGCGCGCGGGCCTGCGTCAGCGTCATGCCGCAACGGATGCCGTGTTCCCGGGCCTCGCTGGAGACCGCGACGATCAGTTGGCGGTCGGCGACGGTGCGAACGATTACGAAAGGAACAGATGAGGAAAAGGGACAAAGGGAAAGGGACAAAGGGACAGAGGGACAAAGTGAAAGACCATTCGAGGACGATCCGCCCGCGCCCTTTGTCCCTTCTTCATTACGATGCGACTCGAGACGGCGGCTTTGTCTTCTGATCCGGTCGATCGGCCACTGTTTCAAGCGCGCGCACAAGATGGTTTTCACGGCAGCACTCCAGAGTGACGGTGTGTCCAAGACGTCCTCCGTGACCGTGAATGAGTTGGATGGTCCAGCGTTGGATGGTTCGCTCGCCGGGCGCGGGGCGAACGAGCCAGCGGGTGGCGGCGGCGTAGATTTCAGAAGCCCGTCCGGGCGGTCGCAGGAAGATTCCCGCGCCGCCCCCTTGCTCGGCGGCCAACTGGAGCCGCCGGGCTTCGATCCGCGAAAGCTTGGGAAAGGCCGCCACGACGGCGCTGACGCCCTTGCACCGCAGGCACTCGGCGACCGCCCACGCCTGATCGGCTGGCTTGGGATGCAGAAGATAAAGCCTCTCCAGCGAGATCCCGTGCGTGACCAGCGCCGGGGGATAAAGGATGTGATCGGGATCAGACCAGATGATTGCGCCGCAGGTGGTCGCTCGCGCAAAGAGCGTGGCGACAAAGAGCGCGTTGCTTTTAGCATTGTGCGAAAGCAGTTCGTGTACTACCCCGCAAGCCAAAGCTCCGTCCGGCGCCAAGGCGTCGAGGGCATCGAGGCCGGTGCGGAATGACCGCCCCGACGCCGTTTGCAAGCGAGTAGTTTCAAGCGTGAGCAGGCGGCCTTGATGAGCGGAGATCAGTTGCATGGCATGTTCTCGGTTCGTGCATTGTTAGGTATAGCGAAATCGGGAAAAGCAAGTCAATCCACCTGCCGGCGGATTCATTTACCCGTGCTAAAACAATTTCGCTGACAGGCGATACAACTTCGGCTACGTTCAGCAGGGAGTTTCTCTTATGGCAGATCAAAAAGAATTGACCGGCGAAACCGAATACATCGAACTCAAACCCATCGTCGTCAAAGAGCACCTGTTGCGGCTGTTCAACAACCAGATCCAGCGCGATTACGTCGTCGCCGATTTCGTGACCATGGACGGAAACGTCGTCATCAAGCTGAAACGGCGCAAATAGAACTGGCAGAATCGCCTCGAATATCGGCGGGAGGCTCACCATTTCGTGCGCGCGCAGGATGTGCGCCGCGCCAGCGGCCGCTTGGATGATCCTGCTCGAGCTTACAGGCAGTTGCAAAATGCCCGACGCCGCCAGACATCCAAGGCCTCCAGAAGCGTGGCGGGAGTTCCGCGGCAAAGCCGGGCATTCGGCGATGCTCCCGCTCCTGTTCTTCGACTGGCTTTGCCGCAGCACGGCCTATTACCTGAGCCGCTGGTCATTCCTGGAGGTGCTGGAATACGTCGGCAGTTTTTCGGTTCTCGTCGCGGTGATCCTGTACTTCGCGGAAACCGGAGAACGACGCCAGCAGAAGCACTACCAGGCGTGGCAGGTGATCAACACGGCGCAGGGCAAGGGCGGGAGCGGCGGCCGACTCGACGCGCTTCAGCAGCTCAACGACGACGGCGTAGCGCTGATCGGCGTGGACGTCGACAAAGCGTTCCTGCAAAACATTTCACTGGAGAAGGCCGAGCTGCGCCGCGCGACGTTTCGTGAAGCGGACCTGCGTAATGCCCATCTCCGCCGGGCCGGCTTGCAGGATGCCGACCTGACTTCCGCCAATTTGCGCGACGCCGACGTGCGCGACGCGGATTTGAGCGGCGCCAATCTCACCGACACCGATCTGACCGGGGCCGATTTTTCCGGATCGGACCTTCACGGCGTCATCTTCGACAAAGCGGACCTGCGGGACGTGAAGCTGGCAGCGTGCCGCAACTGGAACCAGATCCAATCGATCCGCCTGGCAAATGTCCAGGGTGTCAGGAATCCGCCTGCGGGTTTCGTTCAGTGGGCACTGGAGCATGGCGCGGTGCAATTACCGGCGACGCAGCAGTGACGCGATCGATGGAAGCAAATGACTAGGGACCTTGAGGTTGAGTTTATCTCGCGTCAGTGTGATGCGAGCCGTCTGATTCCACAGTCTGCTGCTTCGACGGCGCCGACGTCGGCGCAGGAGCCGAATCGGTTTTGGTCGGGCTTTCGGGCTCGATAATAGGAGGTGGCGTGGGCGCCTTTTGGGTCGCCGGCAGGTTGCCGCGCTGCATGCCGTGCATCTGCTCGTCGAATGTTCCCGGAGCGACGGCGTTGGGGGTCAGCCGCGTGCCACGCAGCTCGTCCTGCGACATGGGATTGAGTTCCTCGGGCATCTGCGCGACGTGCGGAGTGAGGAAAATCAGCAGCTCGGTCTTGGTCCTGTCGATCTGCGTCCTGCTGAACGCCCAGCCGATTACCGGAATATCTCCGAGAAACGGGATTTTGTTGACCGTCAGGGTTTTCTGGTCCTGCATCAAGCCGCCGATCACGATCGTCTGTCCGTCCTTGATGGCGACACGGCTTGAGGCGGAGCGGTCGGCGATGACCGGCGGGTTGGCGCCGGGGCCGACATTGACCGTCTGACCTGTGAGCTGCGAAATCTCCGGCGACACATCAAGGATGACCTGCCCATCGGGATTAATGTGCGGCGTCACGTCGAGGATGATGCCTACCTTTCGGTATTCGTAGTTACTGACAGAACTGCCAAGCCCGGTGATGTAGTTGGAGGTGACGATCGGCACGTCTTGGCCGACCAGGATGTTCGCATCCTGATTGTCGCTGGCCAGGATGTAAGGCCGCGATAGCACGTCGAGCTTGTTCTGCTGGGCTAGAGCGTGCAGCGTCACGTTCAGATTGTTTTCCAGGAAACTGACCGTCAATCCCGTGCCAGGCTGACCAAAAGCCTGGGTGAAGCCTTGCCCGTTGCCATTGGGACGCGTGTTGAGGATGGAGAAGTCGGTTCCGAAATCGGCGCTGTTGTCGTGGGTGACTTCGGCGACGAGGACCTTGATGAGCACCTGTGCGGCGGGGCGATCGAGCTCGCGGATGATGGCTTGGACTTCTCGCCTGTACTTGACGGCGGTTGTGACGATGAGCGAATTGGTATCCGGCTCGGCGACGACCAATGCCTGACCGGTCAGATCGCTGACCGCCTGTGCCATGCCCGGCTGGAGCCGCGGCCGATTCGTGCGATTATTGTTGTTCGCGTACCGGTTGTTGCGATTCTGCGGGTTGAGCCCCGAGTTGGCATTGGCGCTGCCGCCGGGCAGATTGCCGTTGAGCTGATTCTGCTGGTTGGGTTGGTTCGGCTGATTCGGGTTGTTCTGATTCTGGTTCTGGCCGTTTTGAATGTTGCCGAACAGCGTATTGAGCACGGTCTCCAGGTTCTGCGCCTGCGCGTTGCGAAGACGATAGATGAAAACGGTGTCCTCGGAACCGGGCTGCTCGTCGATGTCCTTGATGATCTGCTCGATGATTTTCAGCGATTCGACCGGAGCCGTGACGATGACGGAATTCGTGCGATCGTCGCTGGTGGCGTTGACTTTGGCGGCCTTGGCCTGCTTGGGCTGAGCGCCTTCATCGAAAATGTAAACCCGTTCGCTGACGCGGCCGCTGTCGGAGGCCGGCGGGTTGAAGACGCTGTTGATGAGCTTGGCGGCGGAGTAGGAGTCGGCGTACTTGAGCGGGAAAATGTGAATGCTGCTTGCCGCGACCGGACTGGCATCCAGCGTCTGAATCAGCTCATCGACCTGCTGCAAGACTTCCGCCGGGGCGGTGACGATGAGCGTGTTGGTGCGCTCGTCGAAGGTAGCATTTACCTTCACTTTATTCGATTGATCGTTGCCGCCGCCGCCGAAGAAAAAGATCCGGAATGGATAGGTGTCCTGGTCCTTGGACTGGAAGATCGTGGTGATGAGTTTGCTGGTCGCCTCGGCATCGGCGTATTTCAGAGGAAAGGCCTTCATCAGCGACGCCGGCATCGGGTTGGAATCCAGCTTTTTGAGGATCTCATCGACGGTTTTCAGGCTGTCCGAGGGGCCTGTCACGACAATGATGTTGGTGCGGTCATCGGCGGCGGCTACCACGTGCCCTTTGCTGCGACGGGGCGAGCTTCCGCCGCCTGGAGGAGGCTGTGGCCCGTTGGGGCCCATCATCATCGGCTGGCCCGGCTGCGGGCCCTGCGCGCCGCCTCCGGCCTCGGGCTTGAAAACCGTATCGATCAACTTCACCGCGTTGCTCGCGTTGGCGTAGTGGAGCTGCACGATCCGCATCTCGGTCGTCGTCCCCTCTTGCTGGTCCATAGCATAGATGATCGTCGCGACGCGGCGGATGTTGGCGGACGTGTCGGTGATGATCAGCGTGTTGCTCGCTTCGTTGGCAGTCACGTCCGCCTGTTGCGAATCGATGAGCGGCTTGAGATCTTCCTTGAGTTTATTGGCGTCCACGTTCTTGATCGGGATGACCTGCGTGATCAACTCGTCCGTGTTGCGGACGTCGGCGGGATCGGCGCCAAAATGAACCGGAATCGCGTTCTTTTTGGCCTTGTCGCGCGGCATGATCTTGAGCGTGCGCTCGAGTTGAATAGCGGCAAAGCCGTTGGCCTTGAGCGCCGCGTCGAGCAGCGCCACCGCTTCCTGCCGCGTGACCGGCTGCTTGCTTTCGAGCGTGACGCGCCCGTCGACCGGACCTTCCTTGATGACGCTGAATCCGCCGATCGCCGAGAAGTAATCGAGCACGCTGTCGAGCGGGGCATCCTTGAAGTTGACGGTGAATTTGTCCGAAGGGCTGGTGGCGGGGCGCGTGGCGGCGACGTTCGGGCCCACGGTCCCCCGCGCCGGACCGCGCAAGGCCGACCGGGTGGTTTGAGCGGTGGCTGGATGGGCGCAAAGCAGAAGGATAGCGAACGCTGCGATCCACGAAGACGATCGGTATCGGGTGACTTCGCACATCCCCATTAACGATCCTTTCCTCTCCCGCGCTGTATGGAAGGCGTGCGTACTGAAGTCCTGAACTTACCCTGCCCGTTCCTTGGCGAGGTTTCGGATCCTCTGGCCATTGGGTGCGATTTCGTAGATGGGTCCTTTAGGCGGTTGGGCCTCCGGCGGCCCCCCCGGAGGTCCGCCGGGGCCCGGCGCCGTTGTGGGCGGGGCGATGGACATCGGAGGAAGGGTCATTCCCAGGAGATTCTGCCCGACTCGGACCTGCGTAACCGCGCCATCCGCCTCATAGCCGAACTCCTCGAGGCTGATGCGGCCGATTCTGCCCCCGGCCAGTGGATCGCCGGGTCGCAGTTGCATGGTGCGATGCGCCGCCGTGTCTTCCAGGAACACGACGAAGTCGTTGTCATCGAAGACGATTCCGCGAAGGGCGATCGTCGCCTCGGGCTTTTGCGGATTGGTACCCGGGGGGATCGCGGCCATTCCATTGCGGGCGAAGATGCTGCGCCTTGTGAGGATCGCCATCGAAGGGGGTAGGTTCACGCTGCCCGGCGGCTCCGAAGGATGGATGGAGACCGGCTTGGCCGTGGGCTGCGTCGCCGGTGAGGGGGGGCCGAGCCTGGCAGCCCCAAGCGCGGCCGCCGGCAGCAGCGCCACCAGCAGCCGCGCGGCCTTGGAGGACGAACGGCATCTCCTGCCGATCAGGGTGTGAGGCATAGTCAATTAGCGGCTAACGCTTCCCGACCGCGTCCGCTACGCTCTGACGGTGTGCGCGCGGTCCCTGTTATAGACGACGCCCAGACCATTTTTATGACACGTCGACCGGCATTATCGCCGAGCACGGCGCTACTGAACACTATACTGACGAAGTCCGGCTTCCCAAGTTTCATCTTTTTTCGCGTTTCGATTGCCCGGATAGTGGCAGAATGCCGCAAATCGACTAACTTCGCTGGCCGATACGAAGGATGTGAACGGCCCCCTCTTTCCCCGCTCCGGGATGCTCATTGGAAATTGCCCCCGCCCCAACCTTATCATGTGCCGGAACGTACAATAGTTACTGAGGCCGATTGTAACTCGGCCGACCACTGATCCGGGCAATTGTCCCGGTGGCGAGGAACGGAACTATGTCTGAGCAACGACCCGACCGACCTAATCCGAAGCGGAACCGGCCGGGATTGAGCAACGGGGGAATGCGTTTTGGCCGTGGTTTGATGGGCTGGCTGCTCTTTGTGGCTGTCGCCGCCCTCCTGTTCGTCTGGCTGAAGCAGGCGAGCCCGGGCAACGCCACCATCCCCATCAGCACCTTCTGGCAGCAGACCCAGGCGCACAACATTGAAAGCATTTCCATCGACGACAGCGAGATCAACGGGAAGTTCAAGAGTCCCATCGCTTACAGCGGCCAGGCGCATGTCGACCATTTCAAGGTCTACATGCCGACCGGCAGCACCGGCTGGGAGTTCATCCAGGCGATGCTGAACCAGATGGGGAACACCACCGAGATCAAGGCCGAGCCGACCAACAATATCCTGGTCAACTTCATCCTTCCGTTCATTCCGTGGCTGCTGGTCATCGCGTTCATCTACATCTTCGTGTTCCGTCAGTTGCGCAACAGCGCCGGGGCGGGCGGAATGCTCGGCAACTTCGGTCGCTCCAGGGCCAAGCTTACCAGCAAGGAAAACACCAACGTCACCTTTGACGACGTGGCCGGCGTGGAAGAGGCCAAGGAAGAGGTGATGGAGATCGTCGAGTTTCTCAAGAACCCCAAGAAGTTTCAAAGGCTCGGCGGTCGCATCCCCCGTGGCGTGTTGCTTGTGGGCGAACCAGGCACCGGCAAAACCCTCCTGGCCAAGGCCATCGCCGGCGAGGCTGATGTGCCGTTCTTCTCGATCAGCGGTTCCGACTTCGTCGAGATGTTTGTCGGCGTGGGAGCAAGCCGCGTCCGCGACCTGTTCAAGCAGGCCAAAGACAATAGCCCGTGCATCATCTTCCTGGACGAAATCGACGCCGTCGGCCGTCGTCGCGGTTCGGGCTTCTCATCAGGCGGCCACGACGAGCGCGAGCAGACCCTCAACGCCATTCTCGTCGAGATGGACGGGTTCGACACCAACGATCAGGTCATTGTCTGTGCCGCGACCAACCGCGTCGACGTGCTCGACCCGGCCCTGACGCGGCCGGGCCGCTTCGATCGCCAGATCTATGTTCCGCTCCCCGACATCAAGGGTCGCATGGACATTCTGCGGGTTCACAGCCGAAAGGTGAAGTTGGGGCCGAACGTCGACCTGATGCGTCTGGCCCGCGCCACGCCCGGCTTCAGCGGCGCCGACCTCGCCGCGATCATCAACGAATCGGCCCTGTCGGCAACGCTGGCCGGCAAAGAGTCCATCGAACAGGATGACCTCGAAGAGGCGCGCGACAAGGTCCGCTGGGGCCGGGCGCGCAAGAGCCGCGTGATCGACGAGAAAGACAAGATCGCCACCGCGTACCACGAGGCCGGCCATGCGGTCGTGCAGTACCTGACCAAGGACGCCGACCCCATCCATAAGGTCACCATCATTCCCCGCGGCAACTACGGCGGCGCCACCATGGCCCTGCCCGAGAAAGACCGCCAGAGCTATTCCAAGCGGTGGTGCATCGCCACGATGAAGACCTGCTTCGGTGGACGCATCGCTGAGGAGATGTTCTGCGGCGACGTCAATACCGGGGCCATGGGCGACATCCGCCAGGCGACTGGCCTCGCCCGCCGCATGGTCCGCGAGTGGGGCATGAACGATCGTCTTGGCTTCGTCTTCTACGGCGAAGACGAGATGAAACCCAACTATTTCGATTTCGGCGGCAGCCGTGAGTATTCGGAGGACACTGCCCGCGCGATCGACGAGGAAATCAAGAAGCTGATCGACGCGCTCTACGAGGAAACGCGCGTGCTTCTGGCCGCCAATAAAGATCGTGTTGAAGCGATCGCCAAGGCCCTGCTCAAGTACGAGACCTTGGATTCCAACGACATCGATCGTATCATGCGCGGCGACAATCTGACCAAACCCACCGTCGGCGATCTGCTGGCCAAGGAACAAGCGCGCCGTACGACGGTGATCGCTCCCGCGGAAAACCCCAAAGAGCCCGACGTACAGCTCGGTGGCGGACCGCTTCCGGCGCCCGGTTGATCCCGGCGCACCGGGATCAACCGCGTTTAGCGGCCCCGCTCGCGGGGCGCTCCCACAACCTCCAGCGCACAAGAGCCCACCATGCCGATCTACGAATACACCTGCCAGAGCTGTCAATCGAAGTTCGACCAGCTCGTGCGCACGATGAGCGGCGCCGACAAGCGAAAGTGCCCCAAATGCGGGTCGACAAAGACCGAGCGCTCCCTGAGCGTGTTCGCGGTCGGCGCCGAGGCGGCCAAGTCATCGGCCTCCGACGCCCCCATGTGCGGTCGTTGCGGCGGCCCGGGCCCCTGCGCCATGGAATGACCCGGCTGGAATCGTCATTGCGGAACCGATAAGATCGCCAGCACTCGCGGGTGTAACTCAATGGCAGAGTGCAGGCTTTCCAAGCCTGACGTTGAGGGTTCGACTCCCTTCACCCGCTCTTCTCCCATCCACTGCTTGCATACCAGTCCCAACTGATGGCTCGTTCATCGGCGAGGACTCGCAGAGCGTGTCCCGGTATTCGGACAGCCTGTCCCCGTTACCGATTCCTGTGATGCGATTTCGGCGGAGGTGACGCGTTTCTGCTCCACAGACGCGACGGTGGGAACGGCACTTGCAACGGCCAGCGCGTTTCCATGGCGGTTCATCCTGATTCTGAATCACAGTCCGGAATGCGGCAGTGCTGCCCGTCTCAGCAACAACCCCCGCTCGATTCGACAGGCATTGAGGACCGCGGACCAGTTGATTGCCGGAAACCAGAACCAGGCGGGCAACCTTCAGGAGGTCGCGCAGAATCTCAGCCGGCAGATCGATCAGATCGATCAGCAGATCGGCCAGGGTCAGGCGCAGGAAGCCAGCGCCTACCAGCCGGCACCGCAGCAACAGAATCGTGATCGTGAGCAACAGCAACAACGGCAGCAGAACAACGATCAGAGCACAGACTCGAACGGCCGATGAAGCGTTCAAGAGCGATGGCACGCCGGACTGTGGTGAGTCGGGGCGAGGACTTCTCCTCGCCCCGACGATTTTGGGCTCAGGGAGGGACCAACCGGCTGCTTCCAGTTGTCTGATGTTGCCGCCAGCGCATCTAGGAGCGCCCAAATCCGCCTTGTCAACCCGCCTACAATTGTTATCTTGCCAGACCGATGGCAGCGTAGCTCAGTTGGCAGAGCAGGGGATTCATAAGCCCCGGGTCACAGGTTCGAGTCCTGTCGCTGCTATTGAATTGACGCCAAAGGGATGTCACGGACGCCGAGACTGAGCGTGAGATAGTGCCCTCAAAACCGCGTCAAGAAGATCATCCAGGCGTTTTGCCACATCCTCGGCCAGGAAGCGAAGAACGAAGTAGCCGTGCTCTTGCAGTAATCGATCCTTTCGGCGGTCCCGGCGGTATGCGTTGGCGTCTGCCAGGTGCTGGCCACCATCAAGTTCGATTGCCAGCTTGGCATCGGCACAAATAAGATCGACTTCCATCGCTCCAGTTCCGTCAAATGCAATCGGCAATCGAATGTTCAGCCGGAAGCGTCCCCTTGTTTCTGGAAGCGTTTCAAGTCGACGAAACAGAAAAGCCTCGGTGGCGCTGCGCGCACGGCGGACGCCTTCCGCCTCGGCGTCAACCGGTTGTGCGACGTGAACGAATAGATTTGCCAGCGGCGCGTCCACGCCGTCACGGATCAATCGGTGGACAGTGGCAGCGTAGTCATTTTTCCACTGCGGATCGACCGGCAGCGGTACATCTGACGGCCAGCCTGGTACGGCGCTGGCCGGCAATTGGATCGTGTAGCCCACGGCTTCGTAGCCTTTGCAGCGGCGATCAAACATCCTCGCGAGCATGGGTACATCCAAGTCGGCATAGTCGTAAACCTGCACTTCGCGTTTTCGATCATTCAGCCGATGCAGTCTGCCAACATATTGCGCGATGGTTCCTCGCCACGACACCGGCAGTGAGAGAAACAGAGTGTCCAAGCGGGAATCGTCAAATCCTTCGCCCAGATATCGGCCGGTCGCCAACAACACGCGCTCATCCGTTTCGGGAATGCTGGACAGTTGAGCCGCAACGCGTTGAAGTTCCTTCTTTCGCATGCCCCCCCTGAGCACGACTACATTGCGTATTTCGCCGGTCAGGCACCGAACAAAATAGTCGAGATGCTCGTTGCGCTCCGTGAGGACGACCGGCGATCGGCCATTCCTCACCGATTGGATGACTTCGGCAACAATCAAACGGTTGCGAGTTTCGTCCTTGATGAGCTGTTCATATAGGTCGTGGAACTGCATCCGCATGTCCGGGTTTGTTACTTCCAGTTGGCGGAATCCGGTGGGACGAACAAACACGGAGTGGTCGAACGGACGTGCCCCGGCCTGTTGTCTGGCATCGACACGATGCCGGATGGGACCGCACTGCATGAAGATGATTGGATGATGTCCGTCCTTCCTCGTCACCGTAGCGGACAACCCAGTGACAAATTTCCCCTTGAAGCGCCGGGCCACGTGCTCAAAGCTGTGAGCTGCCAAATGGTGGCATTCGTCGATAATCAAATGGCCGTATTGGCCGACCTGGTCATCCACCACGCCCTTGCGCACGAGACTTTGAATGAGTGCGACATCGATGCGGCCCGTCGGTCTTTTTCTTCCGGCGCCGATGCGACCGATTTCCTTTGCCGGCAGTTCCAGGAACGCCGAAAGCCGTTCGATCCACTGCTCAAGCAATTGCTGGCGATGCACGAGAATCAGTGTATTGACGCGACGTTGGGCAATTAGCCATGCTCCGACCACGGTCTTTCCGAATGCGGTGGTGGCCGAGAGTACGCCGGTGTCATGTTTGAGCATCGCATCGGCCGCGAATTCCTGGTCGGGCCGCAATTCGCCGTGGAATTTCAAGCCGAGCGGACGACCATGGAAACGCTCATCGCGGAGATCGGGTTTGACATGATGCTCCTCGAGAAGCTGGCAAACGTCATCCAGGCAACCGCGCGGTAACCCGATGTGCAAAGGGTTGTCCTCGGCGCAGGCGATGATGCGCGGCTTATCATAAGTTGACAGGCGCATCGCCTGCGTTTTATAGAATTCCGGGTTTTGGAAAGCCGCCAATCGAATGAGGCGATTGCGAAGCCCCGCCGGCAAACTTTCCTTGGCAACGTATAGTTCATTTCCGAGAACGATTTCAAGACTTTGCGGCAAGGGTCCAACAATCGCGGGTTCCTTCCGTCGGCGCGATGGCGCCGCTGCCCAAGGCGTCTGATCGTCTTGGTCATCCAAGGCAAAGCGAACTCCAATCAGCCGACCCTTTTCCTCGGCGCGGCGAACAATCTGCTCGATGGTTTGACGACTGATCTTTTGAACCGTCGACAGGAATTCCCACTGATCGGGATACGGAACAAATTGGTCGTCGAGAAACACGCTGTTGCCGATTCGCCGAGCATGCTTTTGCAGAGGCAGGGCGATCAGGTTTCCAAATCCGCCTTGCGGCAATGTGTCTTGATTCGGAAAAAATCTGTCGTAGGAGTCCAAGCCAATATCCGGTCGGCGTTCCATCGTCTCGGTCAAGACGTGAGCTCCGAGCTTCCGCGCCAATCCGGCAGGAACCGACTCCTCGAAAAAAAACCAGACATGCCCTCCGTTTCCCGAGCGAGACCGTTCGAGCGCCGCCGGTAGCTTCATCTGGCGGCAGGTTTCAAGAAATGCCGCGACGTCTTCGCGCCAGCACGCCTTGTCGAAATCGACCGCCAGAAGGAAGCAGGTTTCGTCGAGAAGTATCGGATAGATGCCCATAACGAAGTCAGCGCCTGCGGCGTCTTGGCCGGAAAGGTGCCAACGAATGACATCGTCTGTTGCAGCAAGGAACCGGCGGTGGGGGCATTCGGCGCATTTGATTCTCGGCTTTTGGCAGATCCCTCGAACCCACTCGTTGCCGCAGGCGGGCGCGTAGCCGGATCTCCCAGTCTTCCGACTCTCGAATCGTCGCGGATACACATCGTCGCGACCGCGAAAGAGCGATCGAAACAGGGCGATCTTGTCTCTCACCGGCGAATGATGATTCACCCCGTTCGGTCTGCTTCTTGTCAGAATCGTCAACTGCATCGGACAGTCCAGGCAGCTTCGCGCAGCTGCGCCGATCTCTAAGTTGATTTTCCAGCACAAACGAAGCCGCCCCTCGGAAGTGCCGAGCGTCTCAGCTCTTACGACGGGCGGGATGTGGGACACGGAGAGGGCGGGATTCTTCTGGGGCCTTGCTGCAATTCCCCTTCACCGCGTGATTTGTACGCGTTGAAGCGGAATTGGCAAGAGGTTGCGCCTGATCACCTGTGATCAGGTGTGATCACGGATTCTCACGGATTGTCACCTCGTTTGTCCCAATGGGACAAACGATTTCATCGCCAAGGACGCCTCACCGAAAGGCGAGGCCTTATGTGGTCTAGTAAGCAGGTACCCGTCGTACCACGAAACGGCGACACCCTGGTGTCGGCGATCGTCGCGCGGATCAGCGGGTGCGACAACCAAAAGGAGGTCAGCCTGAACGATCAGGTGGACCATGGAAAAGAAGAGGTCGTGGACCTCTTCGATGGACCAATCGACTGGCGACTGTTCGCCACAACAGGAAAGGGCGAGAGACTCGATCGCCCTGAGCTTGCAGAGGTCGAAGCTGCGCTGCGCACGCGCGAGCTCGATCTGCTGTTCGTTGAAGACCTGGGACGACTGGTCCGTGGCACCCACGCGGTGTGGCTCTTCGGCATCGCCGTCGACAATGGCACCCGCGCGATCTCGCCCAACGATGGCGTGGACACGATGGATCCCAACTGGGAGGAAAGAGCGCTGGCCGCCTGTTGCGAGCACGTCAGTCACAACGCCCACACCTCCAAAAGACTCAAGCAGAAGATGATGGTCCGGTTCGTGCGCGACGGTCAGGCGTTTGCCCTTCCTATCGCGGGGTACATCGTCCCCGAAGGCGCCAAATATTACAGCGATTGGAGCAAAGACGAGCAGGCAACTCCCATCATTCAGCAGGGGCTGGAGCTGCTGGCGCAGAGCGGAAACTGCTCGGCGGTTGCCGACTTCTTCAACTTGGTGCCGTTCAAGAAAGACATCGGCTTCCCCACTGGACCGTATTGCACGAATCAGGATTGGGACGGGAAGATGGTGCGTCGTTTCTACGACAACCGGATCCTGGGCGGGCAGCCGGGACGTGGCTTCCGGCACACGGTCAAGCACAACGAATCCGGACGCCGAATCTCCTTACCGAATCCGAATGGACCGCAGTTTCGGGAGTTCCCCCACCTCGCCCACGTGAACTTCGCCGAGCTTGCCGACGTTAATGCGATTCTCGATGAGGCCAACCAAAACCTGGGAAGGAAATTCGTGAACGGCAACGATCCGCGGGCTGGCGTGGCCAAGAAGCGGACCCGCTTTCCGGGCCAGTGGGGACGATGCTTGTATTGTGGTCACTACCACGTTTGGGGGGGAAACGGAGTGACAGAAAACCTGATGTGCTCGGCATCGCGCGAATGGCACTGCTGGAATTCCATCGGCTACAGGGGCGCGATGGCCGTGAAGCAGGTCGTCTCGTGCATAACATCCTTGCTCTACGAGCTCAACGGGATCGATGAGCAGCTCCGAAGTTTGGTGATGTCAGCCGGCCAGGCCGTCTCCGGTGAAGTGGCCCGACGCTGGGCGAAGGTTCAGAAAGACGAAGCCGCATATGCCGCGGAGAAGCAGAACGTTCAGGCCACGATTCGGGAGGTCGGGCCCCAGCCTGTCGTCCTGCAGACGCTCAAGGAGTTGGAGGCAAGCGAGAGGGCTCTCGCCAGAGAACGTCGCGAGCTGGAAAGATTGAAACCGCGCACTCTCGATCTTCCGCAATCTGTTGCAGAGTTGAGAGTACGCTTCGAACAGCAGTTCGGGCAACTGGCTGCCAACTCATACGAGCTCGGTGATCTCCTGCGAAAGCTCGTCCCCGAATTTCATGTGTACCTCGTGCGGCTGTGTGATGGCGGACATCCGCTGCCACGGGCTCGCGTGACGATCGCGTTGGACGGCATTGTTCCGGACGCGAAACATGTCCCCGGGCTCGCGAAACTGCTTACCCGCACCTTCACGATTGATCTTTTTGTGCCGGCCCAGCGGGAACGGATTCGTGAAGTCGCGGTGAAGCTCGCGGTAGAAGGATTGGGCCCTAAGGAAATTGCCCGGAGAATTCCGGCGCTGATCGCCGAGAAGCCCACTTCGACCGCCGTACAGAACGCTCTGGCCCTGGACCGCAAGATGAAGCAGGTTGGATTGAGTTCGCCCTACGTGGTTCTGCGCGAGCCGCCCGCTGACTATCCGAAGCTTCGGCGACATAAGAACCACAAATATCGTTTTGAACCTGTGAAGGGCTACCAGCGGCCCGAGATCTAACGTCCCGTCAGTCAATTTGTTCCCATTCATAACCCCGGCTCGTCCGGGGTTCTTTATTGCGCAAGGAGACAACCGATGACGCATAAACCCAGACGGAAGCGAAATGCAGCCGGATGCACCGGCCCGGTGGCGCCCGGATCAACGCTCCATCAACTTCTGGAAATGATCGCACGCGCTGTCGCCCAGCAACTCGTGAATCGTCCGACAGAGGTCGAAGGTGACAAATCAAAACAGAAACCTAAGGAGCCGTCATGACGCGAATTCTCTCGGACAAGCAACTGAAACGGCTGGTGAAGCTGATCGGGAAGAAGGCGGCGACGCGGTGGATCGCCAAGCTATCGCGACGAGTCTCTGCACGCAGCGCAAGGACGAAATGCAAATGAGCGAGGAGAATTCCAAGCGTCAGAAGCGATAAGCCACGTATGCCGAATATTGCCGCACGACCCACCGCCGACTGCCGCGTGCTCCGCCGCGCGGTCTGATTGATTGAGGTTGTTGCCACATCCGATTCGTCGCGGTCCCGGTCCTTCACGTTCTGGCCTTTGACTACGCCTCCGCATCGCGCGGAGGCGGTCGTGTTTTCAAACCACGACCGTCTCCGGCACGGGGACGGTCCCTACTGAAGAAGGGAGTTGTCCATGAGTTGTGTTCCACTGTCTGAGCTGGGGGTCGGGCACCAATGGCAAGCCGGTTTTCTAGCCGTTCTTCCCGCAATTCTGACCCACGCGAAAATCCGTTTCCGCTACCTGCGTGCCGTGCATAAGGAGGAAGCGATCCAGGAGGCGATTGCGCTGGCCTGCGTCTCCTATCACCGGCTAGTCCGTCAGGGAAAGCTCCAGGCTCTGCGCGCCTCGACGTTGGCGGAGTACGCCGTGCGGCGTGTTCGTGGCGGCCGACGCGTCGGCTGTCGGCAGAATTCGCGTGATGTGCTCGGACCATTAGCGCATCAGAAACATCGCTTTGAGATCCAGAGCCT